>WHTF01000023.1 GCA_009379725.1 Deltaproteobacteria bacterium | reverse complement strand
ATTTCGAGCGGAGCGCCAATTAGCTCGCGGCCTGTTTGAGCCCGGCGAGTTCATCGAAATCTTCGTCGATGCGCCGCTGGAAGAGTGTGAGCGTCGCGATGTGAAAGGGCTGTATGCGAAGGCACGGCGCGGAGAACTGAAAAACTTCACGGGAATCGATAGCGATTATGAGCCGCCGCAGTCGCCCGAGATTCACATCAGGACCATGGGAGCGACGCCTGAGGTCTGCGTTGATCAGACGGTCCATTATTTATTTGGATCGTAGCAATGGACTTGAGGCTGCAAGCGTGATGCATCACACCACGATTCAGGTTTTAGCTCAGCGCCCCATCACACGTGAAAACATTTCCTAGCGAGCTAACGTAACTTAACCGCAGGAGAGGCCGGGCCGTGATTTCGAGGCGATATGCGCGCCTCACCCGGCGAGTCTTTAATTTTTCGCGCTCATTTCCGATTTCTATTTCATTTACTTCAAAATGCGAGCTATGGAGGTATCCCGTGTCGACCTCAGATGCAGAGATTTCATATCAGTCCAAGCAAAAGCCGATGTCGAGTAGTCATTCAAGTAAACAGCGCCTGCTCCTCAGATACCGGCGTTTACCTATCGTCGCCTTACACGTTGTCTTGATCGCGCTTGCCAATCACATGGCGTTTTGGCTCAGGTTCGACGGCGAGGTTCCGCCTCCTTATTTCGAACAATTTGTCGCGATGCTTCCTTGGCTGCTGGTTATTCGCTGCTTGGTTTTTATTCCGTTCCGGCTTTATGAGGGGATGTGGCGTTATACCAGCCTTATGGACTTGCGCAACATCGTCGCCGGCGTCGGTTTGAGCACGACAATTTTCTATCTTCTGGTGCACGTTTACCTGGGAGTAACGGAATACCCGCGCTCGGTGTTTATTGTCGATACTTTGATCCTGATCTTCTTGATGGGAGGGGTGCGGTTGTCGAGACGGCTCCACTTCGTCGTTCACAACCTTAAAAAGGGCGAAAAGAAAGTCCTGATCTACGGCGCCGGCGACGCCGGCGAAATGATTGTTCGCGACATGATCAACAACGGCAATCAATATCTGTATCAACCGGTTGGCTTTATCGACGATGATCTAAGTAAAATCGGCCAGCGTATTCACGGCGTTGCGGTATTGGGATCCCTCGATCAGATGCAAGACATCGTCGAATCCTATAATCCGGACGAAGTCTTGCTCGCCATTCCCAGCGCATCGGCTGCGCTGATCCGCAAAACTTTGACAGTGCTGGAGCCGTTCAAGATTCCGATCAAGACTCTGCCGGGTTTGGATAAGCTTCAAAACGGCAGAGTCGGTGTCGGTCAGATCCAAAACCTATCAGTCGAAGACCTCTTGGAACGCCTGCCGGTCGGATTAGATTTGCAGCCGGTTAGAGATTTGGTGATCGGCAAAAGAATTCTTATCACCGGCGCCGGCGGCTCCATCGGTTCCGAGCTGAGCCGGCAGATTGCCAAACATGAGCCTGCCCGTTTGATCCTTTTGGACAATGGTGAAAGCGCGCTCTACGACATCGACATGGAGCTTCAGCGCTCGTTTCCCGAACTGGAACGGATTGCGGTGCTCGCCGACATCAAAAACGCTAGAACTTTAGAAGACATGTTTATCAAACATGCGCCGCAGATAACCTTTCATGCTGCCGCCTACAAGCATGTGCCGATGATGGAAGACCATCCTGAGGAAGCGGTGATCAACAACATCGTCGGAACTCACCGTCTGATGCAACTTGCCGTTATGCATAAAGTCGAAAGGTTCGTTCAGATCTCGACGGACAAGGCCGTCAACCCAACTAATGTCATGGGCGCCACCAAGCGTGTCGGCGAAATGTGCGTCCAGGCGTTGGCGAAAAACTGTGAAGAAAGTGAAACCATTTTCAGCGCCGTCCGCTTCGGCAATGTTCTAGGCAGCAATGGCAGCGTGGTGCCTCTTTTTTTAAAGCAGATCGAGCAGGGCGGCCCGGTAACCGTCACCCATCCGGAGATTCGGCGCTATTTTATGACCATTCCCGAGGCCGTTGTTCTGGTTCTGCAGGCGGCGACACTGGCCCGCGGCGGAGAAATTTTCGTTTTAGAAATGGGCGAGCAGATCCGCCTCCTGGAGATGGCGCACCATCTGATTCGTCTGGCGGGATTCGTTCCGGAAGAGGACATCGCCATTGAAATCGTCGGTCTCCGGCCGGGCGAGAAATTGCGCGAGGAACTGGTCGGCGTGGACGAGATGCTGGTGCCGTCGGAAGTCGACAAAGTGTTTCGCGTTCAGTCTGCCTGGGTTTCGGAGTTGCAACCGCTCACTCAAAAGATCGCGGAAATCGAAAGCTATGCGGTCAAAGGGCAGACTCGTAAGGTGCTCGAGCTGCTCTACGAGACGGTGCCGACGTTTCGGCCCCTCAACGCCGATATGGCCAAGCAGATCCACCCACGGCGGGCAAAACAAGAAGTCGCGCGGGCCTTCCGCATCGTCGGACATCCGGCTTAATTCCGAACCTGAACAGGCCAGGCGTGTTGAAGAAAAATCTTACGGAGTTTGAGTTTGCAGTCAAGCACAGGAGTCCTATCTCCGTGCCGGCGTGGAGTTCGTAGAGAAATGTGACGAAACCATAGCTTGCGGGCCGTGGTCGCATGCAAAGCGAGGATTCACCGAGGAAGGGCCGGTCAACCCGAATGAATGCGCCAGAGCGCTACCAAGACGCTCCGGATCGCTGAGATCGTACAGAAACACCTCTGCCGGCCAGCCGAGGTCGCCGACGGTCTGGGCTGGTACGGTAAGACCATCGTGCCGGGTCCCTATGGTGTCGAGATAGCGCAAGATGTCTTCGCGCTCACGGTACATAGAAAGTGAGTGGGTGATGACTATCCATAATCGCTTATAACCGCGAAACGTGTCGAGTTCCTCCAAATAGCGCTGATTATCGCCGCGGTGGCAATCGCCGAGCACATATTCTTTTTCATTGAGTCCGTACTTCGCGCCATAAAATGTAACAGCCGGCCCCGCTCCGTAAAATACGTACACTGCGTCGCTCGGAAGCCGCTTCGCCTGTAAGTGGGACAGAACCGGTTTGATATTTTCCATCTGATAAATTGGCGGTGTCGCAATCGTCGCATCGATAGCCGGGGTGACGATGATAACGAGCGCCAGCGCTGCCAGTACACGGGAGTACGACGCCACTAAGCGCCATATCCAGTCGACGGACACGGCTATAGCGAGGATGAAACTGGGGACCAGAAACAGGATCAAACGGTCGGTGAATGGATACTGACGGAGTACCGCCGCTGCCAGTGTTACGGCCAACGGCGCGAGCACGAGTAAGGCGATATTGCGGCGTCGCCGCCAGAGCACCCAAAAGCCGAGGCCCGTCAGTGTAAGGTAAAGTTCAGGTGCAGGGTAGCCGAGACCTGCTGCGGCCCCATCGCCAAACAGCTTCTGCAGCTGTGGCCAGGGCCAGAGCAAATTGATTGCGCGCGTGATGGGAAGCGGTAACAGCCCGGTTACCCAGACCCGCTGCATGTAGTCATGGGTGGCGGGTGTCATGCTGGCGAGCCCCGCCAAAATCGCGGCGAAGATGGCAACGCCCCAAATGGTTAACGTGGGGACAAGGCGATGCCAAGCCCGGTGGGTGCCTTCAACAGGATAAAACCGGTTGATTAGGATGAGCGCAAGACCTAAGCCCGTGAGCACGAAAACGGAAGGCTGTGAAAACCAGACCGCGACGGCGCCGGCCGCGCCCGCCCACAACGCTCGCCGGCGCGTTGAATCGTGCTGGGCGAGGTAAAGCGCCAGCCAAAGTAAAAATACTGAGACGGCGATGTCGGCGGAGTATTGCTTGACCTGCGCGGCATAGAATAGGAAGGGTATCGCGGTGGCGAACAGAGCCAGCGCAACCGGGGCGCCGACCCCGTCGCAAACACCCTCGGCGACTCGCCAGAAACAGGCAAGGGCAATCAGGGAACAAATCAACGGAAAGAGCCGCAGTGCATAATCGCTCGAGCCGAAAGCGTCGGTCGCGAGCTTTACGGCCAGAAGAAAACCTTTTGGCGCCGTCTGATCGTAGGCGAGAGGTGTCGTCAGTAATTCCCACACATTGCGCTCGAGAACGTTGCTCGCTATCGCGATTTCGTCGATGTAAAGGGCGGGGTCTGCGAAGTATTGTATGAGTCGCAGGGCGGCTCCAACAATCGCGATAACGAAAAGCAGCGCAGAGGCGAGATTCCTTTGGCGTTTACTGCGGTGATTCTCCTCCAATGACGGTGGGCGTTCTTGCGACGGTGCTTTATCAGTGCTCATCGATCGACGTGCGGCTTGCGGATTTCCGTTGCAGTTAAGAGTACGGGTACTCCACTCTGATTCGCTCTTCGGCGAGCAGAACAATTTTTAGTCAACCAGGGTATGTGGCACCGGTCAAGACTCGCAAGAAATTTTCACCTTTTCGGGTGTATGCGGCTATTTCATATTTAGAGAGGGGCGGCGTTAAACAAGAAATCCAAGGAGAGAAGCAATGCCGAAGGACATAGAAGGGGAAGGCAGCCCAGGCCGCGACGGTCTGTTATCGGCGGCAATGAGCTTTTACCCGCGACGACGAGCGGACATTAAGACCCGTTTCATCAAGGGCGAAATGGTTGTGCTGGATCGTCATGAAGTTTCGGTGCATCAGCTCAACAGAACGGCCAGTTATATTTGGCAGCGGATCGATGGGGAGCACACCCCGTCCGAGATAGCCGGCGAGGTCTGCCGGGCATTCGAAGTCAATTATTCGACGGCGCTCAAGGACGTCGTTGAGGTCATTGAGCACTTGGAGAGATTGAAGCTCCTGAACGACATCTAAAAGACATCGGACGAATTTCTGAGAAACTTAACGGCTTTTGCATTTTGAGCTCGCTGCGCTCTTGACGCTTCAGAAATCTCTAGCACAACTCGGCGTCTTTACCGCTCAACTTGTCGTGCCTGTTTCCTTCCGTCCGCAAAGACACGCGGCGATTCAAAATTATTAGCCAAAATAAAATCATCGTACTCGTTTGAAGGAGGAGTTTATGGAATTGTTGGACGAAATCATGTCGTTATCTAAAGAGCGCGGCGGCAGTCATCGGCCGCTGTTTGCCCGCGAGTTGAAAGAGAAAATCCGTCAACGAACGGCCAAAGTGGGTGTCGTAGGGCTCGGATATGTTGGGCTTCCGCTGGCCATCGAAATGGCACGCGTCGGTTTCGAAGTGACCGGCATTGATCTCGTCAGAGAGAGAGTGGATTCGGTCAACTCCGGGATCTCCTACATTCCCGACGTTACCGGCGAGGTTCTTCTCTCGGCTGTTTCCGCCAATAAATTCAGGGCGACCCAAGCTCTGGCCGCGGCGGAGAAATTGGATACTCTCAATATCTGCGTGCCGACACCGCTGCGAAAGAACAAGGATCCCGATCTGTCATATGTGATCGCGGCGGTAGAAGCGATACGAAATCACATCCGGCCGGGACAGCTCATTATCCTTGAAAGCACCACCTATCCCGGCACCACCCGCGAAGTGGTGCTGCCAATTCTCGAGGAGTCGGGTTTGAAGGTCGGCCGCGATTTTTTCCTTGCTTATTCGCCGGAGCGAGTCGATCCCGGCAATCAAGACTATACCACGCGCAATATCCCCAAAGTAGTCGGCGGCGTCACACCGCGCTGCGCGGAAATAGCCGTATTACTGTACGAGCAGTTCGTTGAGAAGGCGTTGCCGGTATCCTCTACCGACTGCGCCGAGATGGTCAAACTTCTGGAAAATACCTTCCGCAGCGTCAATATCGCTCTGGCCAATGAAATGGCATTGACATGCCATACTCTAGGCATTGACGTTTGGGAAGTGATCGAGGCGGCTAAAAGCAAGCCTTTTGGGTTTATGCCTTTTTATCCCGGACCCGGCCTAGGGGGGCATTGCATCCCGGTTGATCCTTATTATCTGACGTGGCGCGCGAAGATGAATGGCTGCGAACCGAGACTCATCGAGTTGGCGGGCCACATCAATAATCAGATGCCGGGATTTACCGTGCTGGGTATCGCGGATGCTCTGAACGAGAGGCGCAAGTGCTTGAAAGGGGCCAAGATCCTCGGCCTGGGGGTAACCTACAAGCGCGACACCAACGATGTCAGGGAATCGCCCGCCCTGCATGTTCTGGAAGGATTGCGAAAAAAAGGCGCTTCCATTTGTTTTTCCGATCCCCACGTGTCGTCGATTGTGATCAGAGGTCAGACCGTGAAGTCGGTTGAATTAACCGCTGATGTACTTCAGTCGATGGATTGTGTGGCGGTTCTCACGGACCATTCGACTTTCGACTACTCGTTGATCGCCAAACACAGTTCGCTCATTTTCGATACCCGGAATGCGTTGAAAGATTTTCCGAATTCTAACTTGGTTCGCCTGTAGTTCTTTTTTGACGATCATTTCAGGTTCGAGACCTTGTTTGCATTGAGAAAAAACTCCATCCTTCTTGTTGTGCCAAAAAGAAGATACCCGGTGACGCGAGGCAAGGCAATGAAAGAGCCGACGATCGAAGAATTAACGACCGAAGCCATGCAGCTCCTGCCGATGGGAATTGAGGAGCTGTACATGATTTTGGGATCCCAGCTGCTGGTATCGGCTAAACCTACCCGCTTGGCCGGAATCATGACGTATCTTTCGGCTGCCAGGAAGGCTAAGGAAGCAAAGGAGCTTTACACTGACTTACCCGCGACGCCTAGCGCATCGGATTGGAACGAGGGGCTGGAGACGATTCACAATGAGCTGCTACAGGACGCCGCTCGGTTTCTCGGCGAAGTAAAAGAAGATCTGCGCAAGGGGCTTTGCAACGAGGATATCTTTACGCTATCGGAGAAAATCGATAGCTCAAGTATGCAAATCGTGGTGATGGTCATCAGCGCCGTTTTAAAGATGCCGCCGCAGCTTGAAAACATATCCGCGACTCTGGCGGCTATTCTTTATAAAATAGGGATGCGAGAGTTTTGCAGGTAATCTCCTACAACAGCCGGCAATTTTCCTACGGCTCGGTCCTAGAATATATCTCGTCCCTGAAACACGCAGTTGCTGGTTCGTCCCGAATTTGCAACGTCTGGGACAGAGTTTACAGACCTGCTTTCATGCCTGGACGAGTACACAGATGGCATATTCCTTGCCTGATTTCAGAGCCATGAAAATGATCAGTCCCATTTGTGACCATTGTGGCGATTTGTTTTTCGGCAACGCTCACCGGGTTACGAGCGAAGAAGATGGTGTCATTTTACTCGACATGGTTGTCTGCGATTCCTGTGGCATACAGGCGCGGCGGCTCGGGCTCAAAACCGAAGAGTTCGACTGTTCTCGTTCTGTTGCGCTCAACTGAATGGTCGCGATCTAGACATCTTTTTTGAATCGTTACGATGAGCAATACTTCGTTCTATTGACGAACGTTTCCTATCAGTGATACGGTTACAAAGAACACCGCGGAGGAGAGCTAGTATTCTCTTTGATTCATGACGGCGAGCAATCTTCGAACTCTTCGCGGAAGTAAAGAAAAGCAAAATCCACCTACTCGAGGCGACCTGATGCGTCCCGCGAGCGAGGAGCGGAGTGCTGGCTCCTTGAGGACGGCGCCGGTCGAAGCCGGAACCGTGATCGAGCTTCTACCGATTCCGGCGGCACTATGGAGCCTGGATCGACGCTCTTGCGTTTTTAACGATGCCACACGGGAATTATTGGGTTTCTGCGAGCATGATTTTCTTCAAGATCATTCTCTCTGGTTGGATCGGATTCATCAGGAGGATCGCAAAGAGTTTTTGAGCGCATGGAAGAACCTGCAAAGCGGCGCGACCAAGGCATCACTCCGGTATCGTTTCCTGCCTAAAAATCAAGTACAAGACCGGCGGTTGAGGGAGGTCTCTTTCCCTTACTTCCGGCGCGATGTAGAAAAGCCGGACATATGGACTCTGTACACTGAGGAGGCGGCATCCGAAAATATTCTTGCAAGAGCAGGTCAGGTGCGCAACTTGATGCGCGGCTTGACCCATGAGATCGGCAATAATCTTCAGGCGATCCGCGGTGAGGTGGATATCTTGCGAATTTCCGGCGCCGTACCTGCCGATAGCGCCGAGGCTATTTATCGAGGAATAAATCAAGTCCGAAGTCTGGCTCATGAGATTCACGAGTATTTTTTTCCTCCCTTCGATGATCTTAGGACCGAAGATCCTGCATCGGTACTGACCCAGGTGATTCAGAGCAGAGAGAAGGAGATGGCCGCGCACGGTATCCGCGCCGGCGTGACGCTGAAAGAATCTCTGCCAAAAGTACCGTTGGACTGGCAGTTCGGCAGAGCTCTGACCGAGGTTATTGATTTTTCACGGGCGCTTCTTGCCAAGGGGGGGGAACTTAACATCGAAGCCGGCATGCGCCGGCAGGACGGGGAAAAGTACATCGAGCTGAACATCGTCAGCTCCTCATCGACTTCATTGCAGGTGGAAGAGGGAGATGTCTTTCGTCCCTACTGCAACGTTAACGGCCATCGAGTCGGGCTGAGCATGGCGGTGGCTCAACAGATCCTCAGGCGTCACTTCGGTAAAATCGTCTTTCGTAAAGAGCAATCGAACCGCGGTGTATTTTCGTTATCGATTCGCGTTTCCGACATTGCCCATCCTTCGTAGTGGCAACTCATTGATTTACAATTTCAAACGAGTATAAGTGGATCGATATGGCTTTAGCTGAAATCGAAAAATACCGGACCGCATGGTGGGCGGGTAGCCCTGCAAAGCCTCTGACAGGCGGTAGTTCGCCGGCGCGTCCAAGCAGCCCTGTCAGTTCCTTAATTCCCAACGTGATGGTCGTCGACGACGATCCGACGATACGCAGCCAGCTGGTCCGGTTATATACTCATAGCGGCTACACCGTCGTGCCCGTCTCGTCGGCTGAAGAGGCTCTTGCACAGCTCGCCGAAGGCAACATCGATTTTGTCATCACCGATATCAAGCTGCCCGGGTTAAGCGGAATCGATTTAATTGCCAACATGCAGGAAAATTTTCCTGATGTTCCGGTAATCGCGATTACCGGATTTTCGGACATCGACACCGCGATCAATGTGCTCAAGCATGGGGCCGCCGATTTCGTCGTGAAGCCTTTCGATCTCGGCGCAGTGCAGGAATCCACTCGTGCGGCGCTGGAAAAAACCAGAGTCTACATGGAGATTCGCCACCTGCGGCGCGGTCTCAAGAACGGCTCCGAATTCGGCGGAATGCTCAGCAAAACCGCTGAAATGCACCGCATGTTTGAAATCATTCGGATGGTTGCGCCTACGGAGATGACAGTTTCGATTGAAGGAGAAACGGGAACCGGCAAAGAATTGGTCGCCAGCGCCGTCCACTATCATAGCAGCCGCCGCGACAAGCCGTTTGTCACGATCAATTGCGCGGGATTTCCCGAGTCTCTTCTCGAAAGCGAGCTCTTCGGTTATGAAAGAGGCGCATTTACAGGGGCCGTGCAATCCAAAGCAGGCAAGATCGAGCTCGCCCACGGCGGTACCCTGTTTCTCGATGAAATTGAGAGTATTTCGATTGTCATGCAAGGTAAATTACTCCGCGTTCTCGAAGATCAAAAAGTGCAGCGGCTTGGCGGAAGCGCTAATATTCATGTCGATATGCGCGTTATTACCGCCACCAACATCCCTCTGAAAATGCTCGTCGCCGAGGGGAAAATGCGCTCGGATTTTTACTACCGGGTCAATGTAATCCCCATCCACTTGATTCCCTTACATAAAAGAAAAGTGGATATTCCTCTTCTAGTGCAGGACTTTCTTCATCGCCATCCAGTGGCTGCGCGTAAGGGGGTGACGTCGATTTCCAAGCAAGCCATGAGGCGATTGTTGGATTACCCTTGGCCGGGAAATATTCGCGAACTGCAAAATGTGCTCGAGCGCGCCATCGTTCTCAATGCCGGGCGAACGATCGAACACGTGGACCTGCCGGATATAAGCTACGACATGCATCCGAACAAGAGCGGCAGCGCCTTCTGCGCGCCATTGAATCAATGGCTGGAGGAACAGGAAAAACAATATCTTGCCCAAAAGCTGGATGATTTTGGCGGCAATGTCGGCTTGACTGCAAAGAGCTGCCGAATCGGCGTGAGAACCCTTTCCCGCAAGATGCGCACCTACGGTCTGGACAAGAAACGTTTTAAGCAAAAAAATGACCTCACCGAGCGAATCGTCCCCAAAAAAAGCGACGCCTGATAATCTTGCCACGAATCCTCAGCTTATCGATTAGAAAATCCCGCCCTTTCTCTCTTCTACCCCCCCGGCTATTTCTATTCCATCTCCAATTAATTAGGGCCGGAGGTGTGCCGGCTGCACCCTTTGAATTAGCCGGTCGACTCATTCCCGTTTTCCAGACGAGCACAATGCTATTTTCGCTGTGCTTTACTATTTGCGACTCAGTTTGATAGAAATTACATTCACGGCATTTCGGTTGTTCATTTGCTAACAGCGCGCTACCTATAAGAGTTTCGCAAGAGGTGTCAACATCTAATTGCGGCAGTCGAGTTATTACAAGGCATACAGCGGAACAAAGGGGAAGAAGGATGGCAGAACAAGAATCAAAAGTGGCGCAGCTTCTTAAAAAACACGAGCAAGATGTTTTGCAGAAGTGGTTATCGTATCAAATGTCGTCGATGACCTGGCGAGCGGACCTGATGAAGGAGAGCGATCTGCGCGAACAGTCGCGCGAATTTTTGCAGCTCTTTATCGAAGTCTCGCAGCAGAGCGGGCCCGGCGCCGATGCCGCGGCTTGGAAATCGGCCAAAGAGATGCTAGCCGAGGTTTCGCGTAGCCGGGCGATGCAAGGCTTTAGTCCCTCTGAAACTGCCATGTTCGTTTTTTCGCTCAAGCAGCCCCTTTTTGACACACTGCGGCGTGAACTCAATGACGTTGAAGAACTGAGCCGAGAGGTTTGGTCGACCACCACGCTGCTCGATAAGCTCGGTCTCTACACAGTGGAGGCATACCAGCAGAGCCGGGAATCAGTCATCGCGCGCCAGCAACAGGAACTCCTGGAGCTATCGACCCCGGTGGTCCAGCTTTGGGATCATATCGTTGCGCTGCCGTTGATCGGCACGCTCGACAGCGCACGCACGCAAGTCGTGATGGAACGTTTATTGGAGAAGGTGGTGCAAACCGGCGCGTCGATCGCCATCATCGACATCACCGGCGTACCCACCGTCGACACCCTGGTCGCGCAACATCTTCTGAAGACGGTCGCCGCCGCCCGGCTGATGGGCGCCGATTGCATCATCAGCGGGATTCGCCCGCAGATCGCCCAGACTATCGTTCACCTGGGCGTCAACCTCGCCGATGTTATTACCAAAGCGACGCTGGCCGATGCTTTTGCCGTCGCGCTCCAGCGCACCGGCGCAAGGGTGACACGCGTAGGGGTGAAAGAGTGACGGAGGTCTTTCCAATGGAACGGATTCCAATTCTGAAAATGGGCCGTGTGCTATTGGTCACTATTCAGGTGGACATGCACGACCGGCTGGCAATGACGCTGCAAGACGATTTGACCGAGCGCATCGTTCAAGATCGCGCCCACGGCGTCTTAATCGATATTTCGTCCCTGGAAATCGTCGACTCGTTTATGGGCCGAATGATCGCTAATATCGCCGGCATGGCGCGCGTGCTCGACGCCGAAACCGTGGTGGTCGGCATGCGGCCTGCGGTGGCCATCACGCTCGTGGAATTGGGCATGACGCTTAGCGGCGTGAAGACGGCGCTGAATATGGACACAGCTATGGCGATGCTGATGGCGTCATTCGCAGACAAGGAGCACTTCAATGGTGGTTCTCAAGGATGAGAGCGCACCGATCCGATCATCGATCGATGTCATGAGGGTTCGGCAGATCGTCCGTGAATGGGCGGTATCGCTGGGCTTCAGCCTGGTCGATCAGACCAAGGTGGTCACAGCCGCCAGCGAGCTAGCACGTAACACCATGGTTTATGGCGGCGGCGGGGAACTCCGCATGGAGGCGCTCAACAGTGACACCCGGCGCGGGCTGCGTCTCACGTTCTCCGATCAGGGACCGGGCATCGCCGATATGGAGCAGGCCATGAAGGACGGTTTTAGCACCGGCGCAGGACTGGGATTGGGGCTCGGCGGCGCGAAGCGGTTGGCCAACGAGTTCGCCATCGATTCGCGGCCCGGACAAGGCACTACCGTGACCATTCTGCGCTGGAACAAATTATGATTCCTGATTGGGAGCGGCAGCGGGCCTTTGAAATCAGCGAAGCAAGTCACACCGCGGAGGTGCGGCGGTTCGCCGCCCAATTGGCTAAAGGAGCGGGTTTTAGCGAGTCGGCCGCCGGCAGCGTCGCGATCGCCACGACGGAGCTGTCAACCAACTTACTCAAGCACGCCAGCGGCGGTAAAATCGTCGTGCGGCCGTTGGCTGACCACAGCGCGCGCGGTGTAGAATTCGCGCGCGGTGTAGAATTATTGTCGCTTGACCGCGGCGCGGGCATCGGCAATTTTACCCAGTGCTTGCGCGACGGCTATTCGACCGCCGGCAGTGCCGGCACCGGTCTTGGCGCGATCGCGCGGCTTGCCAGCGAACTTGATGTCCAAACAGCTCCTGGTAAGGGAACCGCGGTGATGGCACGATTCTGGGCCGGTAAGCTCGGCGGCGCGCCCACAGATCAAATCGAAGTCGGCGCGGTTTGTATGCCCATGCCGGGCGAGGAACGTTGCGGTGATGGATGGGGCTACGAGCCCTTGGCGGATCGATGCATTTTCGTGCTGGTCGATGGCTTGGGTCATGGCCTGGGTGCGGCGGAGGCGGCTGAACAAGCCGTCGCCAGCGTGCGCGAGCACAGAACAAAAGCTCCCGCTGTCATCATTGAATATGCCCACGACGCGTTACGCGGCACGCGCGGCGCAGCAATTGCCGTAGCGGAAGTCAATTTTACGCAGCAGGTGCTGCGTTATTGCGGTATAGGCAATATCTCAGCGACTATTGTTACCGGTAGTGGCCTGCGCCATCTGGTTTCTTATAACGGTATCGCCGGTCATGCCGTGCGCAAGATCTCTGAGTTCACCTATCCCTGGACTGCGGATTCCCTATTGATCATGCACTCCGACGGATTGATGAGCCGGTGGGATCTTCAGGCCTATCCCGGTTTGATGCAGCGCCATCCGAGTGTCATTGCCGGTGTGCTCTATCGCGATTTTGTCCGCGACCGCGACGATGTCACGGTACTGGCGGCAAAAGAGTGGCGTTGAGGGAACTAAACCGATGAGTTACTCCATCACTACCGTTACCATTCAATACGAGCACGATGTCGTTTTGGCGCGCCAGCGGGCGCGGCAAATTGCCGCGCTGCTAGGCTTTGATAATCAAGATCAAACCCGCCTGGCGACCGCCGTTTCCGAACTGGCGCGCAACGCTTTCGCCTATGCCGGCGCGGGCAAGGTGGAGTTCCAGATCGAAGGGCGCGCCGCGCCGCAACTGTTTTTGGTACGCATCAGTGACGATGGGCCGGGCATTGCCAATCTCAAAGAAATACTTGACGGCAGGTACCACTCGCAAACCGGCATGGGGCTGGGCATCATCGGCGCGCGCCGGCTCGTAGATCGGTGCGATATTCACTCGACCTCCGGCCAAGGGACTACGATCCTGCTGAAGAAGATCTTGCCACGCCAGGCTGCGCCCGTGACTAACCTATCATTGCGCTCGATTGTCGAGCGCCTGGCGCAGCAGCAGCCGCAGGGCCCGTTGCAAGAAATTCAACAGCAAAATCAGGAGCTGGTGCGCGCCTTGGCGGAACTGCGCGAGCGCCAGGACGAACTGGCGCATGTCAATCGCGAGCTCGAGGACACCAACTGCGGCGTTATGGCTCTGTACGCCGAGCTTGATGAAAAGGCGAGCCACTTGCGGCGCGCCGACGAAATGAAATCGCGGTTTCTCTCCAATATGAGCCATGAGTTCCGCACTCCGGTGAATTCGATTCTTGCGTTGTCGGCGTTGCTGCTCGAACGGGCGGATGGCGAGTTGACCGGCGAACAAGAAAAACAGGTCGGTTTTATCCGCAAAGGCGGGGAAGCGCTTGCGGAATTGGTAAACGATTTGCTTGATCTGGCTAAGATCGAGGCCGGTAAAGTTGAAATCCGCTCGGTGGAGTTCGAGGCGAGCAATCTTTTCAGCGCGCTACGCGGCATGCTGCGCCCGTTGCTCATCAGTCAAACCGTGCGTCTGGTGTTCGACAAACCCACCGGAATTCCCCTTCTGTATGCCGATGAAGGGAAGCTTTCGCAGATTTTGCGGAATTTCATTTCCAACGCGCTGAAGTTCACTGAACGCGGTGTGATCCGTGTCACAGCGACGTTGAATGAGGCGGACCAGATGGTCACCTTCGCGGTTTCCGATTCCGGGCCAGGAATCGCTCCCGAGGATCAGTCGAGGATCTTTGAGGAATTTGTCCAGCTCGACAATCCGGCACACCGCAACATTAAAGGCACCGGACTCGGTTTGCCGCTGTGCCGCCAGTTGGCGAGTTTGCTTGACGGCACAATCGGTCTGGTCAGCGCGGTCGGCGTCGGCTCAACATTCTCCGTCACGGTTCCTATTTACTATACGCGCAGACCGCCAGCGGTGTCGGCAAACCATCAGGATTTGTCGGAACCCGATGAAGATTTGACCGGGGCGGGACGTTATCTTTCAGAACAGCGGCCCAATAAGGACGAGGCAATAAAACGTACGCGGGTACTGATCATCGACGATGAGCCGGCGGCTCGTTATGTCATCACGCGACTGCTCAAAGATCAGCCCTGCCAGTTCGACGAGGTGGATAACGGCGCCGACGGCATGCGGTTGATGCGCGAAACACAGCCAAATCTGGTTATCCTCGACCTCAATATGCCGGATCTCTCAGGTTACCAAGTGTTGGACCGGATCAAAGCCAACCCGGCGACGCGGGACATTCCGGTCGTGGTGGTAACATCGGCCGTGATCACGGACCAGGAGCGGTTGCAGCTTGAGGGTCAGACCTGCGCCATTATGAATAAAAGCGATCTTTCGCCGGAATGCATCGGCCGTCTGCTCGGCACGGTCTTGCATGCGAATGCAGAATCGCAGTAAGTCTGAGCGCGAGGTCATACTGAGATGAGCCAGACCCAGACCTACACTATTCTCAACGTCGACGACAATGAGGCCGGCCGTTACGCCAAAAGCCGCATTTTGCAGCGCGCGCATTACCGGGTCTTGGAGGCTGAAACCGGCGCGGCGGCGTTACGGTTGGTGAAAGAAGCTCTACCGCAACTCGTGCTGCTCGATGTCAAGCTGCCCGACTTCAGCGGCCTCGATGTCTGTAACCTCATCAAGAGCGATCCACAGTGTCACGATACCATGGTGTTGCAGATCTCCGCAGCGCACGTGACCACCGAGGATCGCGTGCAGGGCTTGGAGGGCGGAGCCGACGCCTATCTGATCGAGCCGGTTGAAGCCAGTGAATTGGTGGCCACCGTGCGTGCGCTGCTGCGCCTGCATAGCCGCGAGCAAGAAAATCGGCATCTTGTGGCGGAGCTGCGCCGCAGTGAAGCGAACCTCCGCGATTTTGTTGAAAACGCCACCATAGGCCTTCATTGGGTTGGGCCCGACGGCATCATCCTCTGGGCCAACAAGGCCGAGCTGCAGATGCTTGGTTATACGCCCGAGGAATACATCGGCCGCCACATTAATGAGTTTCACGCCGACGCGCCGGTCATCGAAGATATACTCGGGCGCCTCGCTCGCGGCGAAGCGGTAGCCGGCTACGAGGCGCGGATGCGCCGCAAGGACGGCATGATCCGGGACGTCTTGATCGACTCAAGCGCGCTTTGGGAAGAGGGTCGATTTATCCACAGTCGCTGCTTTACTCGCGATATTACCGAACGCACGCGCGCCCAACAGGAAGTGCGCCATCAGACGCAACTATTGCAAAGCACGATGGATAATGCGCAATCAATGTTATTCATGATCGATCCCGCCGGTCGTATCATCTTTGCTAATGCGGCAGCGCGTCAGCTGACCGGATACAGCGAGGAGGAGTTGATCGGGCATGTCCTGCACGAAAAAGTTCATCACAGCCGGCATGATGGCTCGCCTTATCCAGTCAACGAATGCCCGCTAAACAGTTCGTTGTGCTTGAGTGACAAGCTTGTAGGTCACGAGGACGAGTTCGTCCGCAAAGACGGCACATTCTTTTCCGTGCGCTGTGCCGCCAGCCCGATCACTCAAGATGGAACGGCGATCGGCGCAGTCGTTGAAGTTCAGGATATCACTAGAGAGAAGGCTTCGGAGCAGAGCCTGGCCCACCTGGCCGCGATCGTGACTTCTTCCGAGGACGCCATCATGTCGTTTTCACCTGATTTGAAGATTGTCACCTGGAATCGAGCGGCGGAAAAACTCTTCGGCTGGTCAGAGAGCGAAGCGGTAGGGCGAACGGCGGAGATTTTTGTGCCGCCCGATCGCATCGCTGAATCAGCTCGAATATCCGAAACGTTGCGGCGCGGCGAAGCCATCGATCAACTTGAGACGGTACGGCGGCGCAAGGACGGCAGCCTTTTCGACGTGTCCCTAAGCATCTCACCGATCAAGATCGATACCCGGATTGTCGGTACTTCGGTTATGGCGCGCGATATTACCGAGCGCAAGCGAATCGAGCAACAGCGCGAGCAGCAAGCGCGGCTTTTGGATCTTTCGCTGGATGCGATCAGCGTCTGGGGGGCTGATCGAGGTATTGAATACTGGAACGAAGGCGCGGCAAAATTGTACGGCTATTCCGCTGAGGAGGCTATCGGCCGATCGATGCACGATTTGTTAAAAACCCTGCATCCGGTTTCGCTGCAGGAAATTCAACACAAAATTCTCCGGGAAGGCGAATGGGAAGGGCGCCTGACCCATACAAACAAACACGGCGATCCAGTCGCGGTTCTCAGCCGCCAGCAGCGCATCGCGCGGCCTGACGGGGGGGTCATTCTCGAGGTCAATCGCGACATCACGATTCTCGAGGAGGCGGAGCGGGCGGTGGCGGAAGCGGCGGCGCACTTGAAGGCGATCGTGGAGACCGCCGTCGACGGCATCGTGACCATCGATGAATACGGCATCATTGCGTCGGTCAATCCGGCAGTCGAAAAAATGTTCGGCTACACTGCGCGCGAGGTGATCGGCCGTAATGTCTCAATGCTCATGCCTGAACCCTTTTGCTCCGAACATGACGGCTATTTGCATCATTATCGGACGACCGGAGAGCGCAAAGTTATCGGCATCGGCCGCGAAGTGCGCGGCCGGCGCAAGGACGGCAGCGAATGTCCCATTGATCTCGGCGTCAGCGAGACGCTGATCGGTGACCGCCGCTTCTTTACCGGACTTTTGCGCGACGCCACCGCGCGCAAGCAGGTCGAACAAGCGCTGATCGAGGCAAAAGAAGCGGCCGACGGGGCGAGCCGCGCCAAGAGTGAATTTCTCGCCAATATGAGCCATGAGATTCGCAGCCCCATGACCGGAGTGATGGGGTACGCTGAAATTTTGTTGGATCGCCTGAGCGATCCCGAGGATATCGAGTGCGCGCGGACGATTAAACAAAGCGGCCAGTATCTGTTGCAGATCATCAACGATATTCTTGACCTGGCAAAAATCGAGGCGAAAGGACTCGGGTTCGACAAAGAACCAATCCATTTGCCGGGTTTCTTGTCCGAAATCTACGCGCTGATGGAAGTAAACGCGAGAGAAAAGGCGTTGCCGTTAATTCTGAAATACGACGGAGTGATTCCGCAAAAGATTGAAATTGATCCCAAAAGGTTGCGCCAAATTCTTATCAACTTGTTGAGCAATGCGATCAAATTCACCGAGCGAGGCAGCGTCGAGCTCGTCGTGCGTTTTCTGAGCGCGGAATCCGAACTGCAGTTTGAAGTCAGCGACTCCGGTATCGGCATGACCCGAGAACAGCAACGGAATCTGTTCGATCCTTTTACCCAGGGCGACAGTTCCGTGACTAAAGTATACGGCGGGACGGGTTTAGGACTGGCAATCACTCACCGCGTAGTCGGCGCCTTGGGGGGTACCATTGCAGTCGATAGTCTGGCGGGGCACGGCAGCACGTTTCGAATCACCCTGCCGGTTCAGGTTGTTTCTGATTCGCCCTACGGCTTGGCAGTTGCACAGGATAATAGCCAAGCTGTCGACCGATTGTTCGCGGACAAGATGAGTGCCCGAGTGTTGGTTTGCGAAGACCAACCCGATATCCGCCGCCTCATGCGTTATTTTATTGAGAAGGCCGGAGGCCTGGTGACGTCGATCGAGAATGGCGAAGCGGCGGTCGAGGTGATCAAACAGAGGCCGGGTGACTTCGATTTGATTCTTCTGGATATCCAAATGCCAAGACTCGATGGCTATGAGGTGGCTCGAAGAGTGCGCCGCCTAGGTTTTCGCAAGCCGATCATTGCCGTGACGGCGGCAGCCATGTTGGGAGAGCGCGATAAGTGCCTCGAGGCCGGCTGTGACGACTATCTCGCCAAACCTATCGATATAGAAAACCTATTGACGGTGATCGCACGCTATACCGCAAGATCGGCGACCGAGGAGGCTTCGAACCAGCCGAAGATGCGCGCCGACCCGCTGGCGCAAGCAGAGAGCGCGCCGGCCGTCGATGCGTTCGACGAGCGGACTTCATCTAAGAACTGGCGTATCCTGGTGGTTGACGATCGTTCCGTGGCGCTCAATGCGACGAGCCGTCTGCTGGAGATGGAGGGATACACGGTGCGCACCGCTTCAACCGGACACGCAGCGATTCGGCTCGCTCGAGAATTCGAACCCGATCTGGTGCTCTTGGACATCAGTCTGCCGGACATCAGCGGCTATGAGGTATTCCGGCGGCTCAGAGCGATCGAATCGCTGGCAAAAACCGTGTTTATCGCTCTCTCCGGTCACGGTTACGAAGAACATATACGCGCCCGCCAAGCGGGCTTTGACGAGTTCTTGATGAAACCCTTCGACATCAGGGAGGTCGACAAGCTGATTGCGCGAAACCTACTAAAAGGTCGTGCGGACCAGAGCCAGTGAAAAACTCCGAATAGTTCGCCGCTCGCGCTACGAGCCCGAATGCAGAATCGACCGTCTAACTAATCCTTCGGTTTTTATCCCCGCATCTCTCATACCTGGGTGTTCCAAAGCGCAGTCAAGATTAACTTCGGAGGGAGCCAAAGAATTATCGGTAGAAATCGCCGGGTCATCTCAAGTCCGGGACAGTCTCGACGGCGTTATCAAATTCGAGACACGCGAGCGTCGCAAAGTTCGTACGTGTTCAGAGTCGCTGTCGGCATATTTTTTGCCCTCTTAATCGTATGCTTCTGACCGGCATCTATTGAACGTTGGAAGTTTCTCATCTCCGCAAGCGGGAGGATACCCGGTGGCGAGTTCTGTGCTGCGCGCTTTAAAATCACTGAGAATTCGTTCCTCGCAACTCGCGTATATCGCTCTGAAGAGGTATTACGACGACATGCTCGGCTTGCGCGCGGCAAGCCTGACTTACGCGACTTTGCTCTCTCTGGTGCCGTTTCTTGCGGTAACCTTTTCCGTGCTTAAAGCCTTTGGCGCGCAATACATGATCGAGCCGTTTTTGACTCAAGCGCTCGCTCCCCTCGGGCCTGATCGAATTGAGATTACCCGCCGTTTGATCGGATTCGTCAACAATACCCGTGTCGACGTGCTGGGCGCCGTCGGCGTCGCCGGGCTTTTTTATTCGGTGATTTACTTGGTCGGCAATATCGAAGAGTCTTTGAACCAAATCTGGCGAACTCAGCCGTCTCGGACGTGGACCCGGCGATACGGTGAATACCTGGGAATGCTCCTGGTGGGTCCCGTGCTTATTTTTGCCTGCTTGGCCCTGATTGCATCCGCTCAGAGTTACTGGTTGGTGCAACGCTTGGTGGACCTGAATGTCTTTGGGATAAGAGTGGCGTTGCTGACGCGGGTACTGCCTTTCCTTTTTCTCTGCGCCGGCTTTACCTTCTTGTACAAGTTCATTCCGAGCGTGCATGTGCCGTTCAGTTCGGCTGTCATCGGCGCAGGGATCGCGGCGATTCTGTGGCAGCTGTCCAGCATTGCCTTTACCGCTTTCATCGTCAATTCAGTGAGCTATGCCGCCATCTATTCGGGATTTGCGATTCTCGTTGTGTTCTTGATCTGGCTTTATGTGGCTTGGCTCATTGTGCTGGTCGGTGGCGAGATGGCGTATTTACATCAACATTCATCGGTGTACCTGCCGAGTTTCGCGCATGGAAAACAGGGACATATTTTTGAAGAACGGCTGGCGTTGTCCTTGTTGTGTGAGGTTGCCCGCCGCTTTATTGCCGGCAAACCTCCAGCGACGGAAAGGTATCTGAGCCGCACACTCGGAGTGCCGCCCGACCAGATTGATCCCCTGCTGGAAAAGTTCGTCGGCCGCGGCATGCTTTTACGCGCTGCCCAGCCGGCGGGAATCAGCCTTGCGCGGCCGCCCGAACAGATAGCGGCCACGGAAATTCTCGACGCTTTGCATGGCGGAATAGATTTCGGCATCGACAATGGCGATGTCGTAGCGGAGTTTTTGCGCCGCCGCGATGCGGTCGTTCACGAGAACCTCGATGAGGTAACTTTGATGTCCCTAGCCGATCGAAAACACTCATAATTGCCGCCATCCGCCGGCAACCATCCAGGTTCATTTGGGAGGTGAGTTCTAAATTGGCCCAAACTTTTTTAGTGAATTTCATGCGAACAGTGAAGCGCACATCCATTGGTTGCCTTCGGGCATGTACTATGCCCAACCTCAATCCGTTGAGGCAACAGAGGACACAACAAAGGAGGCCATCATGCTCTGGACCCTTTTTATAGTTCTTTTGGTGTTGTGGTTGTTAGGCTTCGTTAGCGGCTATGCAATCGGAGGATTCATTCACCTGCTTCTTGTGATCGCGGTGGTCGTGCTGCTGATTCAACTCATCCAAGGCAGGCGATCGATTTAGTCCATCGGTTGGAAAAACGGAGGTCAATTTATGCGTATGAGTTCTATGATGGTGGTCGGTGTAGTTATGATTATTCTCGGAGTCGCAGCGCTGGCCTATCAAGGTATCACATACACGAGCGGGTAGAGGTCGTTGATGTGGGCCCGATCGAAGCCACCGCGGAAAAAGAAAAAAACTATTCCGCTACCGCCGATCGTTGGCGGCGCGGCATTGGCGGGCGGGATTCCGATGGTTCTCGCCGGAGGCAAAAAAATTTAGCGTTTCCGGCGCTTCGGCCGTCATTAGAAGCACAACATGTCTCAGTGTAGCATTCACGCTACACCTAGCGGCGCGAAAAGTATCAATTACCGGACACCGTCCCGAACTGCCGACCGAAACCTTGTTGTTTTACAAAGCTTCCCTACAATCGGGCGAGATGGCACCTTCGTTGCTCACATAAAGCGTTAAATTTTATGAGCGGAGGTATTCTATGAAAAAAGTTTTTCTTTCTCTTGTGAGTTGGGCCTTGATCGGCTCGCTCGCTGGAGTCGCGAGCGTCGCCGCCGCACCCCGCCAAGGCGCCAGCGAGGTTCAAGTTTCGGGGGGGTTGTTTCATGCAGAAGGCTCCGACATCGGCAATTTAAATCTTGATTTAAGTTATGGGGTTTACCTGAGCCCAGGATGGCAACTTGGGTTTCGACAGGCGCTTAATTATAATTTTATCGAGGATGCGAGTGATCAATGGATCGCGACAACCGCGCCATTCCTTAACTATCATTTTCGAGTCACCGACATCATCGTGCCTTATCTCGGTGGTTTCATCGGCGCAGCCTGGAACGATCGCGACGTCACCGGAACCCTCGGCCCTCAGGCGGGCGTTAAACTTTTCGTTCATGAACAGACGTTCTTGAATCTAGGTTATCGGTACGAGTGGTTTTGGGATAAATTCGAGCGAATCAATAACGAATCCGATAACGGCAACCATGTGTTCAATATCGGTGTTGGTTTTATGTGGGGTGGCTCCGGGGCCGGCACCAGAAGGCCGTAAGCGGTTGTTATAAGCAATCCCGCGTCAAGTTCAAACTCGCTCTCACCCTCACCGTCGTCCGCTCAGCGACGACGTGGGGGGTGAGGACTCTTCGGTTCCGCCAGCCTCTTCGATCAGTTCATCCGCCATCGCAGCAGTAATCTCTACTTGTGTCGCAGATTTTCTCGTGCTTTGAATCCCAGCGAAGTTCGCGCCAGGCTTCAGATGGATCGATAACACATTGATTCAGTGGGCGCTGTGATTCAAGGATCGGGAATACCAACTTTGCTTGTGCAGTTTGCGTCCCACAATTGCGCCGATACGATCATGCTCTGTTCTACTTTTAAGACGTTCAAATCATGGGACACTGGCTCTTTCAGTTCGTAAGTACACTTTGATTGAACTTCTAAGTACGTTCTCAGTTGTGGCACATCCATTGCTCTCTCCAAGTTCGCTACTGGTTAGAGAAAAGAAGAAAGCGAGGGTACGCTTATGCAACGTTATGTCTTGCTACTAGTTTTAGTAAGTATGACTCAATGGAGTTGTGCTTTTCTAGGCGGAGCCGCCGCAGGCGGGTTGGCAGCGGGTGCGGGATATGAATATCAGGCTAAACGGCAGATGGACCAGTTGGACGAAGACTATAAGAATAAAAGAATATCCCGCGAGGAATATGACGATCGTAGGAAACAAATCGAGAAAGGTTCGATCATCTATTAGTTATGATCACCGCTCTGGTGCGGGCTTGCAATGAAATCAACTTTTAGCGCGGTGACCTTAGCATTAGTTTTGTCCGCTTCCGGCTGTGTCGTAGCGGACGGCGCTTCTGCGCCACGGGAAAGTGGCAACGATCAACGCCGGCAACCCGCAGACATCCGGAGGGTGGATCCTCGACAAGCCGAACGGTTCTACCGAATCGTCACGCCTTTGCTGCAAAAAATGAATAATCCTAAAAGTCCGAAAGATGTGAAGATCGGCATCATCGATCAACCGGAGATCAATGCCGCCAATGCCGGCGGCGGAGAGTTCTATGTCACCACCGGCCTGTTAGAAAAGGCCAGCGATGAACAACTGCGCGGCATCATGGCCCACGAGATCGCTCACGACGATCTGGGCCATGTCGCTAAGCTGCAAACTCTGGGCGTCGGCCTAAACCTCGGTGTCATCCTGCTCGAGCAACTCTTGCCCGGGAGCAGCGCGGTGACGCCGATCGCGGGGAACCTCATCGCCCGCGGTTATAGCCGAACGGAAGAGTATGCCGCGGACCGCCACGGCGTGACGATACTAGAACGGGCGGGGCACTCTAGAGACGTCATGATCGATGCTCTGAGCTGGGTCGCGCGCGCCTCAGGAGGTGGGGGAGGAGGAGGCTTTCTTTCTACTCATCCAGCCACTGAAGATCGAATCGCTGAGTTGAAAAAACAGCGTTAACTCCACACCACTATGAAGGTCAGAATTAAAAACAGGCGAGCGTCAAAAGCGCCGGGCGCGATAGTCGCTTTGATTTTCTTGACGGCGATGCCGGTAGCGTATGCCGGCTGTGAGAATGTCTCATTGATCGGTAGACAGACATTGGAGTCGCGCTCTCGCACGGAGGCCATCGTATTGGCCGGTTCCGTGGAGGACGTGGATTTTAGTCGTCGGGAAATTTATCTGCGCACCAATGAGCGGCAAAGCCAAGTCGTGAGCTACACCAACGATACGCGTGTGATCGTTGACGATAAAGAAGCTCCAGCCAGCCGCATCCGAACCGGCGACCTAGTGGAGGTTCGACTGCAAGAGACCTCCGGCGGCCGGGCGGTGGCGGAATTCATTCGCGTACGCGACAGTGGCCGCGCGCGCAACGTGACCATCGAGGGGACGGTTGAGCGGGTGCTAAGCGAACGCGGGGTAATCGAGCTCCGGAGCGCTTCGGGCGGAATGACCACTGTCTATCTTCCACAAGCGTCTTCCGATCGCACTGAAGAACAGTTTCGTCGGATGAGCGTCGGTGATCGTGTCCGACTCGAAGGTATCTGGTTAGGCGACAATCGGTTTGAGCTCACAGGGGTGCTTTAGCAAAAACAGTTATCGAGCCACTCAGCGAACTAGTACGGAGCATACGGAGCATGCGGACAACCCAATGGGCTTTCAAGTATCATGGGGTGCGCGACCCGCTGACGGAGTTGAACCCCATAATTCACCACTTGAAAATAATAGAGGAGAGCCATCATGGAGTTTTACATTGCTTTGCAACCGCTCGTCGCGCTAATTGCGGGAATACTGATTCTGCTGATACCGAGGCTGCTCAACTATGTCGTCGCAATTTATCTCATCGTCACTGGAATTTTGGGCTTGATGAGATTGTAAAGGAGTGAGAACGCGACAGCGGAAATCTTGTGTCATACAAAAAGGCTGGGTAGGTGGGGTGCTTGTAGCAACTTGAACGCGGGAAAAAGGAGGACAGGATCATGTTAAGTTGGGCAATTACTTTTCTTATAATCGGTTTAATCGCCGGCGTGCTCGGACTTACCGGCATTGCCGGCGCAGCGACACAAATCGCCTGGATTTTGTTTGTCGTCTTTATCATTTTATTTATCGTTAGTTTGGTCATGGGCCGCGGTGGCCCGCGGGTTTGAACGGTTTCTGGGACGAGTTCAATTGGGGAATTAGCTATGGGTGCGCGCGCCAGGCAGGCGTGCCGAACCGGTGAGGTAAGTTATTGTGAAATCATTTCGCATCCTAGTCGTCGAGGACAATCGGGATCTTCTCAACCTGGTCGTGAAATATCTGAAACTCTGTGGCTGGCGCGCGACGGCGGCAGGTAATGAACAGGAATTTTGGGACCAGCTTGAGCGCGACCAGCCGGATTTAATTTTGCTCGATATGTTGTTTCCGGGTGGGGAGGGTTTTTCACTCGTCAGCACAGTCAAGAACGATACCCGGTACAGCGACATTCCCGTCATCGCGATGACGGGAATGAGTTCGATGCGGGACAAAAATCGATGTATCGCCGCCGGTTGCGATAAGGTTCTCGCAAAACCATTTCATCTCGACGAGCTTCGCCGGCGGGTCGAATGTTTTGCCAATAAGAATAAAACCAATGACAAAACAAGCGGAGGATTCATGAAAAATTCAACGAAACATTTTGCCGCGGTGGCGGTGTTAACTCTTGCATTGGCTGGATGCCAAGCCATGACCGGCAGAACCGCGGGAAGAAATGTCGACGATGCGCGCATCTCCACCTCGGTGCAAACTACGCTCACCGCCGATAAGGCATCGAATTTCACCCGTATCGACGTCGATACGACTAACGGTGTCGTCTACTTGAACGGCACGGTGAAAACTTCGGAACAAAAAGCCAGAGCGGAGCAATTGGCTGCGCGAGTCGACGGTGTCAAGAAGGTCGTGAATAACCTTCAGGTAGGCGGTTGATCGCGGCATCAAAGAACCATCGCGTTGATGACGCGGCAGGCGATCCGGAGTGCGCGGCTTTGTGATCGGACGCAACGATGAATAGCCGGTTCGTGTATCGACACCCGGTAGAATGCGCCAATGGTGCTTGCGGAGTCCGTGTGGCGACGTCATCGAAGCGGCCGCCGCGGCCGCGCAAAGAGCCGCCCCATCGGCCGAAAAAGGCGCCCATCAAGGAGCCGCCCAACCGACCAAAAAAACCGCCCGTCGATGAGCCGCCGCCACGACCCGACGAGCCGGAGCCGGAAAATCCGCCGCCTGCCGGCGATCCACCACCGAAGCGGACACCGATGAAGGCGGCGGTGTTGTGCAGCATCGATCGAGACTGTCGGTAAGGGTGCTGACGCTGAACCGTAGGGGAAAACCGTTGCCTGCAAGCGTCAATACCGTTTGTGCCACAGGATACCGATACCGCTTGCGCCGGTGGTGGACGTGGATGTGACAATCTTCCAATCGGGCCCGATTCGGTATTCTATCGAAACTTCCCGTCCGGCTTCTCCGGATAAATGTTGCGAGACGGAAAAATAGGTGCTGTCTCCGACATAGCGCCCAAAGCCGATCTGTCCGCCGCTAAAATCGAGCTCGCCGATGTCCAATCCCAATCGGTCCAAACCAAGCGCTTGAGACACAGCGCTGCCGATCGTCGCCGCGGCAAAACCGCTGGCGAGATCGACCGCGCTTTGTTGCAGCGTGGTTTGTTCGGTTCGGTCGAGAGCGTTGACGGGTTTGCCAAAGAGCAGGAGCGCCAAAATATCGGCTTGCTCTAACGGCGGCTCGCTCCTGAGCGCAAGAGTGGGCTTGTCCAGAAGCCCGCTGACGATTACCTCGACTTGATATTCCGGTAAGCGGTATCGCGCCAAAATGTCGAGGACCGGATTGATCGTTTCCCCGCCTGTGAATTGGATGGCGCCGCGAACCAGATTAAAGCGCCTTCGTTGGAAAGCGATCCAACCCCTGACGACATTGATCGTTCCCGTCAGAGCAACGTCTCCTCCGGCTTGTTTGATCGCGCGTATTTTTCCGCTAAGCTCGATATTGGCGTCGGGATGCCTGATCCAAACCTGATTCGGCATCACGACCGTCATGTCTAATCGAGCGTTCTTCAGCAGTTCATTATCGGACTGGGTTTCTTCTTTGATTTCTTGGGGCGATCGTTTTTGGCCGGCCGTTTTATGCTGGGCGATAACAACAATGGTCTCATCCCGCGTGAGCGATGTCTTGCCACGGCTCAGAAAAGCCAAATCGGGACGCAAGTCAGCATTGAGGACCTCGATCTGGCCCGTCAATGATGGCTTGGCTAGAGGACCCCGAAGCTCGATATTCCCTGCCATCGTCGCTTGGTACCGTCGCGTTGCTATTGCCGGCCAGCGAGAAGCGGTAAGGGACAATTTGAAATCTTCGGGCATATAGTCTTTTAGAGCGATGACGCCGCTACCGTTTAGCTGGCCGTCTTTGGCGCGGGCCGAGATCTCGCGCAGGGTAACCGTTTGTCCATCGAATTTAGCGTCCGCGGCTATCGATGATACCTGCAGGCCCAGCGGTTTAAGTGTAGCCGCACCCTCGCTCAATCGCGCGCTGCCGCGCAGTAACGGTTGTGTTACCGGCCCTTGGGCAAGAACGTCCAAGGAGATGTTTCCGGTTATGTTCTGCGCGGCATCCCCGCTAAACGCGTTCAAAAAAGCCATACTCAAACCTTCGGATTGAGCGCGAACATTCATGTCGCCGGCAGCTTCCAATTGCCATTGAGGGCTCCAACTTAGGATAACCGGAATCCTGCCGTTTGCTGTGAGTTCATGAGTAGCGTCTTGGCGGACGGTAAGCTTCAGATCGGCGATTCGATCTCTATAGGCCACGGCAGCGGCGGCTCCGCCATAGCGTTGTCCGGCGATGGTGGCATCGGCCAGGTTTAACGATGCGACGATTGCCGGCGCCGCTGCAGTGCCGCCCACCTGAGCGCGAATATTTATAGTGCCGGTCATCGCAATGGGTTGGGTCATGAAAGCCGAGAGCCCGCCGACCGGAAATCCTTCGATGTTAACCGTCAGGTTTTGTTCGCCGCTGGTGGCGAAGCGGCCGTTTAATGCCACTTGCTGAGCACGGTTGCTCAGCATGAATCCTTCGATGTCGAAGCTATCGCCGCTCTGGGTGATCGTTGCGCGGCGGGAAAGCTGCCACACGCCGTCATCCAGGTTGAGCCGGAGCTGGTCCAGTCGAGCGACGATCACTTCAGGTTGGTAGTCGACTTGAGCCACCAACGTATGTGTCCGGTTCGACTGATCCGACGCTTTCAAATCGAGCCGGATCTCGTAAGGCTGGTGCGAAGACAGCCCTATGGAGCCGTCGAGTCTCTGTAGCGCAACGCCTGCTTGGATTTCAGCCAATTGGACCTGCATCGTTCCTTGCGGTAGAAACTCCGTGCCGAGCCGGCGCAGAGCGAAATCAATGTTGCCGCTCTTGATCACGGTATCTTCCAGGCGCAGCGATGCGAACTTCAATTTGCCTTGCGACTCAAGGGCGGCGATATTTCCGGTGGCGCGTCCGGTCAACTCGAGAGCGCCTGAACCCTGTAGATCCGCCAGAGCCAGCCAGGGTGTAAGGTTCTCCGAGCGGACGCGATAATCCAGCCTGCCGTTTTGTTGCGGATCGAGTCCGACGTCTCCCTTCACCGTTAGCATCGTATCTTGAGTCGTGAGCGTTCCTTGAGTTATTCGAATTCGCTGATCGGCCACAGCGGCGATGAGAGAACCCTGTTGCACTCCCACCGGCCCGATCGTCGACGGCAAGATTTGCAGATTCGCGCGCGCGATCAGTGCTGCGGGGTCAAATCCCGTTCCCTTGATCGTGCCTTTAAAATTAAGGTTTCCTTCAAGGCCATTTCCATCGCCGGCGGTTTTTTGTATGTCGAGATGATCGACCGAAAGCGCCAGATCGTATGCCGGTTTATCTTTAAAAGAGATTTCGCCGTTCCATGAGGCGCCGCCCATTTTGCTCTTCAGTTTTCCAGCGACGGTGGCCACGTTCTCGCGGAGCCGGCCCTCGATGGAAATATCACCCAAAGCCCATCCTGCGGCAGCCGCAGATTGCATTTTGATCCCGCCTTGGGCGTGGATAGCGCTAAGATCAAAGCCGATGCCCTCGGCCTCGATGGCGCCGCTCAAAATTCCTGCAATATCGTTTCCGGGGAACAACGTTTTTACGTCGAAATTGACTACATCGATAGTTGCCTGATAGCGCGGCGTCTCTTGCGCGACGTTGAGCCGGAGATCGGCCGCCAATTTAGCACCGGCTGCCGCGAGGTCGAGATCCACCACAAGGGAATTTAGAGGTCCGTCGATTTGGATCGTTCCGGTGGTGTTGGCCTTGATCGGCCAACCGGCAATGAAATGAGCGACGTCCGACGTGGCAAGCCGTTCTACAGCGATTTTGCCGTGCAACTCCGGCTTTTCGAGGCCGGCAATCTTGCCGTTTAGCTGAAGGCGGGAAGCACCGGTGGCCAGCACAAGATTGCTCACTTCGAGAGTGTCGGTCCAGCCCGTATCCAGGTAGGCCAAAGCGCCGTCGATACCGACCTCCGGGAAATCCGGCGAGGTCAAGCGCGACACGACGCGGCTGACATCGACGGTAATGGCGTTCGGTCTAATGTGCAGCCGGCTGTCAAGATTCAGATTCTTGAAAGAGTAGCTTTGCGGTTCCGGTCCGGCAAGGCGGAGATCGATGTTGCCTTCTCGCAAGCTAAGCGAATTCAACAGCACGACCCATCCGGAGTCTCCCTGTTGCGTGGGCTGCTTTGGGGAGAACGCTTGAACAAGATTCCACTGATTATCTCGATCTCGCACCAAACGGAGTGACGGCCGAATGCCCTCGACTTCAAAGATCTGTAATCGACCCCACAGTAACGGAAGCAAAGAATAGGCAATTCTTAGCCGTGGAACCCCGAGGATTTCAACGCCCTCATGGCGTACGGCGAGGTTATGAAGAATGACGTTGCCCCATAGGGATCCTTCCAGGCGGCCCAAACTCACTGAACCGCGGACCGAGTCGTTGATCGTTGTCACCATTTGTTCGCGCACAAATTCGCGGAAGCGATCCGTATGCGTGATGACTGCGAAACCTGCCATGAGCACGAGCAACAAGAATCCTACGGCAAGAGCCGCCCTGCCCAGAATCATGAACAATCTTTTCATGGGTTAAAACGACGCTCCGATGCTGAAATGAATTTGCCAAGGCTGGTCTCCGGGAGGAGGCTTGAAAGGAAAACCGACATCCAATCGAATCGGCCCCAAAGGAGTCGTATAGCTCAAGCCGAAACCCGCGGCGAATTTAACGTCATCGACGGGAATATCGAAGGGTTGCAAGGAGACTTGACCAAAGTCGACGAACAACGCTCCACCCAGCTCGCGCCAGAGCGGACGACGCAGCTCGATGGAGCCTTCGATCAGGCTAAGACCGCCGAGGGGCTCGTCGTCGCTGTTAAGTGGGCCAAGCCGGCGCCTTTCAAAGCCGCGCACGCTGGCCTGACCGCCGGAAAAAAAACGTTCAAAAAGAGGGAAGTTTTTTCTCGAACCGATGGCGTCGGCAACGCCGATTTTCAAGCGGCCGGCCAGAATGGTCTCCCAGCCGACGGCGACGTACTTTTTGGCCTCGGTGGTCAATTTATAAAAATCGAATTGGCCGCCCCAGATGCCGCCGGCTTGATCTGCGGTAAACGACAGCACTTCGCCTCGGGTCGGGTCCAACAAGCTGTCCGTGGTATTCCATACGAGCCCCAACCTGGGACCGGTTAAAATACCGTTTGTCCTGATATCTCCCAAAGCTTCAGGGGTGGCTCCTGACACGTCGTTGAGTTGGTTATACTCTACACGGTAGCCGAGAGAGCCGGCGAGCCTTGGAGAGAAGCGATGGTCGAGACGACCGGCAAACTGGCTCACGTTGCGCAGAAAGGTCTCCTCGTCCTGCAGATCATGGCGCAGCGTCAATCCGGCTTGGGTGCGCCGCGTCAGAAAGTGGGGCTGAAGGAACTCGATGGCTCCGGTGGCGACGATGGAAGAATATTTTGCCTGGAGCGATAATCGTCTTCCATCTCCCAGCCAGTTGTTGTGGCGCCAATTCAACGAAGCGCGAAATTCTTCCTCGGTGCTGTAGCCAATACCGGCGCTGATCTCGCGGGGCGGCTTTTCCGTGACCTCGACGTCCATGAAAACCGTTGTGGGAGTTCCGGCGGTCTCCCGGGGATTGATCCTGAGGCCGCTGAAAAGATCCAACGCCAGGATTTGCTGCCGCGATTCCTGGATCTTGCGCAACGAAAATAATTCCCCCGGTTCGTAGGCGAGCTCTCTCAGGATTAAATACGGCTTCACCTGCTCGGTTCCCTTGACCTCGGATGCACCAAATACCGTCCTGGGTCCGGGCTGCGCCGAGTAGCGGATGCGGGCTTCATGCGTATCTAAGTCTACTTCGGCTCCGCGTTGGGTTTTGGTATACGCGTGACCGTGATCCATAATGGAGTTGCGCAATAGCAGCTCCGCTTCCTGATATTCCTTTTCGGTAAAAATCTCGCCGGGCGTCACCGGAAGTTTCTCCGGCAAAGACGGCGGGCTTTCTGCCGTCTGTTCGGCGGCGATGTCGATAACGACTTGAGAGATCACTATCGGCTCATTTTCTTCGACAAAGACGTTCGGGCTGACGATTCCCTTGGCCTCATCGACCTGAAGATCGTGAGTTATCCGGTTCTCGTAATAACCTTGAGACTCGTAAAAGCGGCGCAACCGGTCCAGGTCGGTCTCAAAGGTGACCGGATCGAAGATCGGTCGCTCTTCCCAGAAACGATACCAGGGACGGGCTTGCGTGAGCATCTCGGCTAAAAGCCGGCTATTCGAAAGCCGCTGGTTTCCCGAAATCTCGATGCTGCCGACCCGCCACTCTCGGGTGGGATCGAGTATGTCGATTTGAACGGCTGATACCGGGCGACTGAAAAGCAGCCAAATGGCCAAGATGAAAAAAAAATAACCGCTGTGGTTCATTCTTGTTGCATTTAAACTTCCATTATTCGGCGCCGGACTCAACACGGCACCTAGGGAATGCGGTTCATGCTTGGCGGGTGTTGCAAATTGTGATCGGCGCGATGGGGTATCGCTGATGCGCTCGCAATGGCTTTGCTTCATAGCGAAGCGAACAGCGCAACTCCGTTGTCTTTGACGGAGGCACGACGGTCGTCGAGCTATTCCCGATACGCTATCGTACTCAGCAATGCATTCTCGGCCTGGCGCGAGTCAAGGCGCGTGTGTTGCACGACGATGGGTACGTCGGATTCGACGACGCTGGCGAAGTCCGTTTCCCGTGGAATCTTCTCCGGCTCGGTCAAGTCGTTGAACCGAACGTGTTTTGTGCGGCGCGCGGAAACCGTGATCGAGTAGGGGCCGGCAGGCTCACGGCCCGAGAAAAAGATAGTGATTTCGACGTGCGCGTCTTGATCTGATACGTTGAGCATGCAGACGGTTTCATGGCTGGTGAATTCGGGTTCGGGACCGTGACTCCATCCAGGAATATATCCCTCCGGTATTGCCCAGAGCTTCGCTCCTATTGCCTTCACGGCTATTTCCCCCTGGTTTCCTGCTCGATCTAGAGATTGGTTCAGCCTGTGGAGTTTGGCACGTTCATGGCCACGAACAAGTTCGATTCTCCCCGGCGCACCAGAAACAAAACGTTGGTCTTGGATTTGCCTAGCGCTATATGAAAATCTTCGGTGGTCTTAACCGGCGATTGATTGACCTCCAGAATGACGTCGCCGCGCGTCAGCCCTGCGTCCTCGGCAGCGCTTCCGGGCTGAACGGAAGTGATCAGCACGCCGTGCGCGCCGGTTAGACCGAGACTCTCAGCGACTTGCGGATCGACGGTTTGGACCGTTAACCCAAGCTGCGTTTTCTCCACTTTGGGCGCTACGACTTCTTTCTCCTTGAGCTCGCCGACGGCGATTGCAATCGGCAGCTCTTTTCCTTTCCGGAGTACCTTCACTTGAACTTGTTGGCCGACGGAAGTCTGTGCGACCAAAATGGGTAGCGCGCCGGCATCGGTGATAGTTTTGCCGTCGTATTCGATGATGACATCGCCTCGTTGCAAGCCGGATTGGTCCGCTGGCCCTCCTTGCGTCACGTCGGAGATTAATGCGCCGCCGCTCTTTTCCAGGCCGAGGGATTCGGCAATCGATGGCGTGATTGTTTGCATGGTTACGCCCAGCCAACCTCGGGTTACCTTGCCCTTGTTTTTGAGGTCCGGGAGAATCTGTTTGATGAGATTGATCGGAATGGCAAACCCGATACCGATGTTGCTGCCGGACTGACTGACGATGGCGGTGTTGACGCCGACAACGTAGCCTTCGAGGTTAATTAACGGCCCTCCCGAATTTCCGGGATTGATGGAGGCATCGGTCTGAATATAGTTGTCATAAGGGCCGGCGCCGATGCGCCGTCCAATGGCGCTGATGATGCCGACCGTAAGCGTCTTATCAAGGCCGAACGGGCTACCCATCGCCACCACCCATTCGCCCCGCTCTAACTGACCCGAATCACCTAAAGGAGCGGCCTTTAAAGCGTCAGAGGAGTCTATTTTAATCACCGCGATATCTGTCTTTGCGTCTCGCCCGACTATCTTTGCGTCAAACTCACGATTATCGGAAAGTTTGACAATCACTCTGTCTGCATTGTTCACAACGTGATAATTGGTCAGTATATGACCGTCACTGTCGATGATAAAACCGGATCCGAGACCGCGCCTCGGCGCTGGAGCGGGCGCCCGCGGTGTGCCAAAAAATCTTTCCCGCGGATCGGCGCTAGAATGACTGCCTTCACCAAATTGTTCGGCAGCATGCTGGCGGCTTTGCGTGACTGAGATATGCACGAGAGAGGGCTCGAAGGTTCTTGCCAGAGAAACAAAGTTAGGCAAAGTCAGGGTTGGTTTCTCGTCGTGTTGGACTTGTGCCGGTTGATCTTGCGCGGTTAACAGGCTCGGTACTAGATATGTGCCGGCAATGACGCCGGCTATCACAGAGCAAAAAGTAATCAGTAAAAAAAATTTACCTTGTGCTCGTTTGTCCTGTAGGTATGTCATAAATCGGCTGCCTCTCGTTCGAGCCCACTGCTCGAACTTTTGTCGGCACGGGAGCCATGATGCTTAAGGTGATAGGGGAAACGTGAACAACTCAACCCATTCTGTATCGCTCGCATGTGGCGCAATGTGTGCTAAACTGCAACTCGCATGCCAGTTGCGAATCAAGTTCGATCCTGAGAGTAGCGAGGAATTTGTCCCATATTCGCATTTAGGCAGGCGCTTTGCGTCCCCCCCCGGGACGATGATTAGTGACTTAGCAAGAGAATTGGCTTTATGTCTGAGATAAGTAGTGCTGGGAGAACTGTTGATGCGTTAGAACCGATATTTGCATCAACTCTTCGGGACCAAAATCTTTTGTGAGAAGGCCCCCCATCGATGGCTTCAAACGAATCAACATCCCAGCGCCGTAACTGTCCGCCACCTCTCGACGAAGACCTGCTAGTTTCGCTCTATAACGGAATTGTCGAAGCCATCGTTGTTATAGAGCTTAAATCCCGTTGCATCGTCTATTGGAACGATGGCGCCGCGGCATTATTTGGCTATTCCGCTCAAGAAGTTCTGCAACAAACAACCGAACGATTATACCCCGACCCATCTTCATTCGATCGCATCTATGGAGTTGCCGTTCCCGAAATTGAAAAAAATGGATTCTGGCGCGGCGAGTGGCAGTACCGCCGCGGTGACGGATCTATTTTTGCGGCCGAATCGACGAGCACCCTGCTGCGCACGGAAAACGGTTCTTATGTCGTTGAAGTCGTGCGCGAGATTACTGAGCGCAAAAAAGCCGAGAGCATTATTCTGGAACTCAATCAGCAACTGGCGCAGCGCGTGATCAAGCAAACATCCGAATTGATGTCTAAAACGGAGGAGCTTCAGCAAGAGGAGGCGCAGCGCAAACAGGTCGAGCAGATCCTGGGTAACCTATTACGAAATATAACCAACTATGCGGTTTTGATAACGGACGCGACCGGTCGCGTTGTCGATTGGAACCGAACCGCGAACCGTATCTTGGGCTACGAAGGTTACGATATGCTCGAACAGCGTTTGTCGCTTTTCTTTGCCGATGAAGAACGCCGGCAACTGTTATTGGAAAAAGCGCTCAACGAGGCGAGCGATCAAGGAACATTTCGAGATTATCAATCGCTCGTGCGTAAAGATGGCTCGCGTTTTTACGCTCGAGTCATCATGTTTGCTCTGCGCGATGATGCTCATGGCTTACAGGGTTTTCTCGTTCTCTTGCGCGACGATTCGCAAGAGCGAAGTCTCAGGGAAAAACTGCGAGAAAAGGAACATCTCGCGGCCATCGGAACTGCGGCATCGATGTTGGCGCACGAGATCGGAAATCCACTCAACGGTATTTCGACGACGGTCCAGTTGTTGGAACGTTTTATCGGCAGAGAGGGGATCAAGGCGCCCCAGCACATGCTATCCACGCTAAAGGATCTAAAAAGCGAAATTGACCGGCTGACGGCGCTGCTCAACGAATTCAAGACCATTGCGCGGCCTCAAAAGCTTAATCTGCATCCGGTCAAGCTCGCGATGGTGGTTCAAGAGACAATCGCGCTGTTGGAGGGAAGGGGGGACGTTCAGATCGTATCGGAATGCCCGCCTGATTTGCCCGCCATCAACGGGGACTCGGAAAAGCTCAAGCAAGCATTCTTTAACTTGGTAAAGAACGCCGTGGAGGCCATGCCCTATGGTGGCAAGCTCACGATCAAAGGCTACCCGTGCGATGATGCAGTTTGTGTCGACATTATTGATACGGGAGTCGGAATTCCCGACGACCTCAAGGTGTTTGATTTGTTCAGTTCGACTAAACCGCACGGCACGGGATTAGGGCTGTTCATTGTCCAACAGATCGTTCTCGCGCACGACGGCGCGATCTCATACTCCAGCGCAGTCGAGCAAGGCACCACTTTCCACTTGAGCTTGCCCGCCAGTACCGCATCGAAGTCTTTTTAGTTCGGTGGTTTGCTATCCTCCGTGATAACGTTATCATTGCCTTTTCTATTCCGAACCCAAGCCACGATCCAGTTCGTTGTCTCTGATCGGCAGGCGTTCAATGTCTCCATTTTCTCCCAGCAGACGTTGCTTTTTCTCCAGCGCGGTAGCGCAGTCGATGCAGAGTGCGGCGATCGGCATCGCCTTTAGCCGTCCCTTACCGATGTCGTTGCCGCATCTTTCACACTCTCCAAATGTACCCGCATCGATACGTTCGAGCGCATTGTCGATTTGCCGAAGCATATTCTGGCCCCGTTCTGTGAGGCGACTTTCCAGCCGTATCATGCGGTCTTTTTGCGCGCTTTCTTCCAGCTCGCTTTCGTGACCATCAGGGATCGTATCGATCCCGGTCTGGCTGCCGGCGATCTCCTGCAACAGCAAAGATGACCGCTTGCGCCGGAGCGAAGCGGCAAGTTCTTCAATGAGTCGAGTGTTCATCAATGCTCCCCCTTTTTGTCATGCACGTTAGGTGATGGTCTGAAGGGATGCCGGAGAGAAAACGGAAATTCAATGCGCCGAAGTTTTTCATCCTTCATCTTTCAGCCTTGTCAATTTAGGCCGCCGCTCTTGCCGCCGCTGGATTCTTGAGGCGTGCATTGACGACTTCCCAGTTCGTATTGACCAAGAAAGCCTCGATATACTTGCCGCGCTCGGAGGGTTTGTAGTCGAGCATAAAAGCATGTTCCCACACATCCATGACCAAGATCGGTTTGAAGCCGGAAGGAACGCCGTCTTGATGCAGCGCTATAAAGTGATTCGATAGCTGCTGTGTGGCGGGATCCTGATACAAGATCGCCCACCCGACGCCTCTCATCTCGCCGACAGCGGTGAAGGCTTCCTGCCAATTTTCCAAGCCGCCGAAACTCTTCTCCATTGCTTGTTTGATTTCCTTATCAGGGTCGCCTTTCCCCTTTGCCACGAGGTTCTCAAAATAGTACTCGTGCAGCACCATGCCTCCATATTCAAATCCGAGCCTGCGTGTGAGCTCGGCGTAAGCCGGATCTTTTCCCGAAGCGCCTTTCTTCTGCGTTAGCTCAAAGATCATTTCGGTAAGTAAATTGGTGTTCTTGACATAACCTTGGTAGAGGCTGAAATGCATCTCCAAAGTTTGATCTGAGATACCGTTAAGTCCGGAGAGTTTAAACTCCTTGGGCTTATAACTAGTTTGAGCCATAAACTTCCTCCTGGTTATTTTTCCGCTGAAATTGTGCAAAGCGAATGCCAGTGCTTATTTACCAAAAGGGATGAAATACCTCGGGCGCGCGGGTGTCATGTCAACAAAAATACTTCTGTAACCAAAATACTTCTGTAGTTGTCCTATTGCTGGCAAAGCAGGAGTTCCGGATCGTCCCGCCCATGGGAAAGAATAGGGCTATGTCCGTAGTCTTGATGAAACTCTCGTCAACGCTTTTCCGACAAGCTTGCGCTGTTTGTGGTTCGACGCATGCGAACCATATGGCATTTCTCTTGCGTTGAGAATTCCGGAAAGAAAGCGAGGGCTCACCTTATGGGAACCATTGCCGGCATTTTCAATTCCAGAAACGAAGCCGAAGTTGCATGGTCGGAGTTGCAAAGGACAGCTGGCTTTGGCGGCGACAATGTCGTCCTGCTCGCGCCTGGAACTCCGACAAGAGAACTCGATGCGGTGCCTAGCGATGAAGGGGAGCAACCGGGTATGGGTAGCGCGATCGGCGGCGTTGTGGGCGGTGCGGTGGGTTTGGCTGCGGGCAGCGTGGCGGCCAACCTGATCTTGCCCGGAGTTGGATCGATAATCGCTGTCGGGTTGGGCGCGGGTGCGCTGGGCATAGGCGGAGCGTTAGCCGGCGTTGCAGGCGGCGGAGCCATAGAGAACCAACTCTCCGGCGGGTTGCCAAAGGACGAAATATTTTTCTATGAAGATGCTTTAAGGCAGTGCCGAACAGTCGTGATTGCTACATCGACCGCCGATAGAGCTATCGAAGAAGGACGGGCTGTGATGGAGCGCAACGGCGCCGAAAGCATCGACGCGGCGCGTGAGAAATGGTGGATCGGCTTACGTGACAGCGAAGAGGAGCAGTATGACGCGCCGGCTGGAGAATTCGTAAGTCATGAAAGCAGGTATCGATGCGGTTTTGAAGCTGCTCTTCATCCTGATTTTCGTGGCAAGTCTCAAGAAGCAGCGGCGGGAAAGTTGCGCGAGCTCTATCCTGATGTCTGCGAAGATGACGCGTTTCGCCGTGGCTATAACCGGGGCCGCGCCTATTATGAAAACCGGCAGAAAAGCGGCTCGTAGGATTTGGGTTTGTAGCTTTCAAAATTGAACGTGCCACACTCCACTCCTCGAAGTCGAAAGTACCTCCATTCTGTTCTTCCTCATAACCACGCAAAGCAATGACTCTATATCTGACACAAAACGATCGCTAATGTGTCGCCGATGATACAGCGCACTTACAAACGCTACAGTCTAGATCACAGCGATCCCGGTGATTTGACAACCATCAAGCAAGCAAATCTGCTTTTTCGCACACTGGCATATTGCTTGCTCCCTCAGCAACAAAGATCGAGAGAGGGAGAAAAAATACGCGTCGGCAATAAACAACGGAGGAACGCACAATGGGTACCATTTTACTCATCATTCTCATACTCTTGTTGATCGGAGCTCTTCCGACTTGGCCTTATAGTGGAGGGTGGGGGTACTATCCGAGCGGGGGTCTTGGTCTCATACTCATAGTGATTATTATCCTGGTATTGATGGGACGTATATGATGCTTTAGTCCGAGCCGGCTATGGTCAAGCCTGCCGATTTAGTGAAACGTGAAAAAGGCGTTCGTTTGGGTCGTTGCTATCCTTGGCCTGTTGGTCGTACTGGTCGTCGGTGTCGCATTCTTCATCGATGAACCTTTGCGCCGCAGAACCGAAGATAGAATCAATGGGGCGCTCAAGGGCTATACGGTTCGGATCGGCAAACTCGATTTCCACCCAATAGGTTTTAGTCTCGATCTTGAAGATGCGGTGATCATCCAAGATGCCCAGCCCGAACCCCCCATCGCTCAGATTCCTAATCTAACCGCGAGTGTCAACTGGAAAGCGCTGCTCTTCGGCCGCGTCGTTGCCAACTTCGAAATCAATAATCCCAAGTTTTTCATCAACCTCAAACAATCCCGGAGCGAATTAGAGGACGAAGTACCCGTCGAAGAGCGTGGTTGGCAAGCCGCGGTCGCGGCTATTTACCCGCTCAAAATCAATGAATTGGTCGTGACCGAAGGCGAGCTTACCTACGAGGATCAGGGATCTTATCGTCCGTTGGAACTCAAGGACGTGAACTTCAGCGCATACAACATTCGCAACGTCAGAGCGCAGGAAGGCGAATATCCCTCGGAGGTTTATGTCGATGGAAGGGTCTTCGAGAGCGGCAGGATCAAGCTGGAGGGACACGCCGATTTTCTCGCCGAGCCTCATGTAGCTTTCAAAACTTCGCTTCGCGCCGAGCAAATAGAACTGGACTACTTCAGACCCATCACTGAACGTTATAACTTTTCGGTGCGCCGGGGCGTGCTCAGCACCAGCGGCAATATCGAGTATGCCAAAAACAAAAGAATTCTCACTATGCCGAAGCTCGAGATTCATAACCTGGCAGCCGACTACATGCATACCAAACCGGCGACTTCGCCGACCAAGGAATTGTCAAAGAAGACGGAACGAGTCATTCGGGAGCACAGCAACGAACCGACGCTGGAAGTAGACGTGGACCAGGTCAATATCATCGACGGTGAGTTGGGGATCGTCAACAAAGCAAGTAATCCCCAGTACCGGCTGTTTGCGACCGGTGCACAAGTCAAGATTCAGAACCTGAGTAATCAAGCGAAGGAAGGAACGGCAACGATTACAGCCATCGGAAGGTTTATGAACTCCGGCAAAAGTCGTTTCCTTGGGCGGTTGAGGCCAAAAGGGAAAAGCCCTAATTTCGACCTGCAACTGGCCATTGAGCAAGCTGATTTGCAAGCCCTTAACCCGCTGTTGAGATCCTATCTAGGCGTCGACGTCGTGGCCGGTCAATTTTCATTGTTCTCGGAAATCGCGGTTCGTGACGGATCGATCAACGGTTACGTAAAGCCATTGTTTAAGGAAGTCGATGTCTACGATCCAAAACAAGACCGGAAAAAAGGTCTCTTCGCCAAACTTTACGAGGGCATTCTAGGCGGGCTTGCCTGGGTACTCGAAAATCGCCCGCGTGAAGAAGTGGCCACGACGACAAAGATTTCAGGAAAACTTTCGAATCCTGAAACCAGCACATTGGAAATTTTTCTCGGTCTGGTTCAGAACGCTTTCTTCAGAGCGATACTGCCGGGATTGGAACGAGAGATCGAAATCGGACAAAAGAAGAAGTAATGCTAGCGCGAGGACGCAGACTAGGGCTTGTCTTCCTTCTCATTCGCCGCTTCCGTCCACTGCACGACTTCTTCCGGTGACATGGTGGTCAGACGCGCGTCGTTATAGCCCCAATTTTCCGTGTCGACGCGAAATTGTAAACGAGATAAGAACGGTCCTTGACATATCTGTTCCCGGATTGAAGGATCGGCGAGTTCTTTATCAAGGGAAGCTAATAGTCTTTGGGTAACCCAAAGAGGAACTTTCGCCTGCTCAGCAGGATAAATGAAGCCAAACAGGATGAGATGGCTCAACAGTACCCGCCAATGCGGGCCGAACAGATTGACCAAGCGCTGCCAA
>WHTF01000022.1 GCA_009379725.1 Deltaproteobacteria bacterium | reverse complement strand
CAACAACAATTACAGAAACAGGAGCTAATGAAGGAAGCGGAGGAATTCGTTCGGAAAAGCGGCATGACCAAACGGGTCAGTAACTATGAGTGCCGTTCCTTTCAGGTCGTTCAGCCGGAGCCTTGGCTACGGAGGCAACTTAGACGAGCGGGGCTAATTTCCGGGTAGCGTTCTCAGTAACGTCGAGGTATAGGGTTGGCATTTTGCAAGACGCGTGAAGACATTATGGGTTTCAAAAAGACGATTTATTCGAAGTTATACATCCGCGCGCAGTTGTCCCAAAGGTATTTTCGTTTCGTCGTGTCGGAAAACGGTAGTTCGAGAAACGTATCGATGGCGTGAGGATATTTCACGTCGAGATGCGGGTAGTCCGTCGAGAAGACCATATTGTTTTCAAGACCATATTCGGGAATGTGCTTGGCGGTGATCTCGTCGCATTCGACCGCGCCATAGCACTGACGTTGAAAGTATTCCAGCGGCTTTAATGTGAGATAGGGATACTCCGCTTTACCCGTAGTCTCGGCGTATTCGCCCATGCGCCAGAGTAGCCATGGCACCCAGGAACAATTGCCCTCCAGGAAGGCGACCTTGAGTTTCGGAAAACGCTCCATAACGCCGCCAAAAATCATATCGCCGCAGGCGAGCATGTTGGCGAAGGGAAAGCCGAAGGTGTTGAACATCGAGAAAGTTGAACAGAACTGGAACATGGCGGGCTGTGGCAGATAAACTCTGCCGGCTTCATGAAAGCCCACAGGGAGATTCAATTTTTCGCACTCGGCCCATAGGGGGTCGTAATACGGATCGCTCCACTTCCGCCCGTTCACATGGTTTGGGCGGATAAAAATACCGCGGAAGCCGTATTCTCTGAACGTGCGGCGAATCTCTTGGACCGCGGAGTTGACATCGTGGGGCGCGACCATGGCGACTCCGTAAATTCGGTCCGGCGCAGTTTGGGCGAAGTCGTGCAGCCAATCATTGTAGGCACGGGCAATCGCCGCCGCAAAATCCGGGTCGAGACCGTCGATCCCTAAAACGCAGAGGCCGCGGGTGGGGAAGAGGACTGCGACATCGAGGCCTTCCTTGTCCATCGCTTGAAGTTGTGAAACGGCGTCGAAGTTTCGCTTGCCTGCGTCACCGTATTTTTCCTCGAAGAAATCCTGGCGATACTTCGCCAGCGCCGGATTCTCCGGTTGGCGTGGGATCGGCAGAACCTTTCCCTCGACTTTTATTCCTAGGTCTCTAAAAGAACGATTGAGACCCACCGGCGCGCGATCGGCAAATTGCGCGTCGATATAGCGTTGCCACAGATCGGCGGGTTCGAAGACATGCATGTCGGAATCCATCACTTTAAAGCCATTTTTCGCCATGGTGAATCTCCTAGGGCTAATTCTTGATTTGCCGGTGCGGCTATTTCGCTTGCGAAAGGAATCGCAAATTCTCTTTCACGCCGGGTGCGATCGACAAGACTTCGTTGACGATCGTTTCGATTTCCTCGCCTGAAACATAGGTCACATTCAACCTGGATTTGCTCGCTTGGGCGAGAAACTCCGGGTCCGTCAGAGTCGCCTGGAACGCGCGGCGGAGAATGTCCATACGATCTTTGGGTGTTCCCGGCGCGACCGTCAACGGGCGCTGGTACTCCATCTGCGACATGTACGCTTTGTATGTTTGTAAATGAGTGTCATTTTTGAGGACGTCGCTAAACAGCGGCACGTTTGTCACTTCCGCATCGTTGAGCCGCGCGTGAATCAAAAATGGCGTCATTTTGTCGTCGCCGTTGGCGTTCAGCAAGTCCTTTTGTGTAGAGACTACGGAATCCCAATTGGTGCACTGGCCGCCCACTTCGCGGCGCTGCATGGCCAAACGAATCTGCGCCGTTCCCTGGTAGCCCGAGACAACGCTAAATTTGGTGCCGAGCATTTTGTTGAGCATGAGCGGCAAGTCGATGCTGTGCGAGCCGGGCGCGGTGCCGCCGATTTTAACCTGCCTTCCTGTTTTTAAAATGTCGTCGAAAGTCTTCATGCCGGTAAATCCCATAATCAGGCAGACCGGAACGCCTTTACTGGGCGCGCCGATCCAGCCGAACTTGCGGGCATCGAACCGGACGTTGGCATCATCGAGGGCCTGATTGAGAACGAAGGCGCTGTTCCAGTTGGCGACGGTCAGGCCATCGGGTTTAGCATTGTTGTAAAGGTAATTGGCTGCCACCAAACTGCCGGCACCGGTCATGTTCTCCACCGTGATCGCTGGATTGCCGGGAATATGTTTGATCATGTAGCGCGCGACCGTACGCGTGTAGGTGTCGTAGCCGCCGCCGGCGGCCTGTCCGACAATAAAACGGACGATCTTATCTTTGTAGAAGTCCTGCGCCAGGAGCATGTTCGGAACAGCTAATAAAACGCCGATTACCAGTTGAATGCCGAGGCGCGCCGCCTTTCGCTTGGCCATTAAAGATTCCTCCTGTGCACGAGGGGACTCTTGGCTGCATGATCCGGCAAACTCTCTTTGAGTCAATGCCTGGGGAGCAGCTTCCAAGAGGGTCATAATAGGCTTTGGCCGCGCATGTCAAGGTGCAATTTCCTTGACAGCAGTTTTCCGCGGTTGATATGGTCCTAGCGTGTTCAGATCGGCAAATTCTTTCAGTTCGAGAGAAGGAGATCAACGTGAACCAACGAATCCAATCGGCTGTTTTGAGCTTGATTTTGATTGCAGCGTTGCCGGATTTGACGATGGCGCGGGATCGATTGGCGCACGGTTACTCGAGCGCTAGCGGTGTTTTCGCCGGCCTCTGGGTAGCGCAAGAGGGAAAGATTTTCGAAAAATACGATATCGATTCTCAATTGGTGCTAATCGCTTCGGGCTCACTAATGGTACAGGCGATGCTAGGCGGCGAGCTGCCAATCGCTGGGGCTGCGGGGAGCGCCGCTGTCGATGCGAGCTTGGGCGGGGCCGACATCGTTATGTTCGGGTCGATGGTCAAAGTTCCGGCTTTTTACATCATGGCTTTACCGGAAATCAAAACGGTCGGTGACCTACGCGGGAAAACGGTCGGGGTAACCCGTTTCGGTTCCTCTACCGATTTCACGATGCGTTATGTTTTGCGCAAGCAAGGGCTCGAACCTGGAAAAGACGTGACCCTTATCCAAACAGGGGATCTCTTTGCTGCCGCGGCAATGTTACGTACTCGTACCATCGTCGCGGCTCCGTTCTCCAGCCCGACCAATCTTCGGGCCGAGGAGGCCGGTGCGCGAGTATTAATGAATATGGGCAAGGCCGGCGTTTACTTTCCCCACGATGCTTTTATGGCGCGTCGATCGTTTATCAACGCCAATACCGATCTGGTGCGACGATTTCTGAAGGCGTACTCGGAGGCGGTGTACCGGCTGTTTACGGATAAGGAACTCAGCCGGCGCGCGATTAGCAAATACGCCCGCGCCACGGATGCCAAAACTCTCGATACGGTATACCAATACGCCCTGGATTATGTGGACAAGATTCCCTACAACACACGCGAGGGTATCCAGGAGGTTTTGAATCAGGCCGCGGTTAGAAACCCCAAAGCCAAGGACGCGAAGCCCGAAGCTTTTTACGACGATCGGTTCGTTAAGGAGTTAGACAGCCAAGGATTTTATAAACAGTTATGGAAGTAAAGTTTTGCCGGAGGGTTTTATGAAACGAGGAGCGATAGCCTTTGTCTTTCTCGCCGTGTTGGTAATTGCCGCTCCGATACGACCGCTTCAGGCGGCGGAGACTCGCATCTCCATCGGCGTGACCGAAACCATGGATACCTTCAATCCATACGCTGACAGCGTTTCCCTGATGTATAGCGTTTGGTGCCAGGTGCTGGGGTGCCTCGGCACCTATGACTTCGATAAAGGGCAACATGTCGGGCTGGTGGTCGAGCGTTGGGAGGTCAAGGACCCGAACAACTGGATCTTTCATGTCCGCAAGGGGCTCAAGTTTCATAATGGCACACCGGTGACGGCGCACGATATCGTTCACTCCATGGGCCGTACTCGTAACGATCCGCACAGTAAACAGCGCCAAAATATCGCCGCAGTGGCCAGCGAGAAGGCGCTCAACAACTACACCGTGCAGGTTACCACCAAAATACCGACGGCGCCCTTGCTGGACTACTTGTTCGATCGCATCATTGTTACGAGCAAAGACCTTTATGATAAACATGGCGCCGACGTTGCGGATCGCCAGTACCCCTTCGGTGCGGGCCCGTACAAATTCCGTGAGCTGATTCCAGGCCAACGTTTAGTCATCGGCAAGGACAAGAGCCACCCGATGTGGAAGCAGTATCCCCAGGCGCCGGATGAGGTTGTCTTCCGTAATATGCGCGAGCCGGAGCAACGTGTGACGGCGCTCTTGAACAATGAAATTCAAATCGCCCAGTTTGTGCCGCCGCATCTGCGTGAGCGCGTCGAGCGCAGCGCCAATCATAAGATCGTCAAGTTTCACACCGCGGAGATCATGTTCTTGGGGATGATGCCCAAGGTCAAACCTTGGGACAATAAGCTGGTTCGTCAAGCGGTGGCGTACGCCATCGATCGGGACACGATCATCAAGACTTTGCTGCGGGGTGAAGCGTCGCGTCTCGACGGCCCCATCGGCGAGGGGCAGTATGGTTACGATCCGAATCTGCAACCGAAGTATACCTACAATCCCGAAAAGGCGCGCGAGTTATTGAAGCAAGCGGGATATCCTAACGGCGTCGATGTCGAGCTGTCGACGCCGGTGGGCCGTTACACGCTGGATAAGCAAATTACAGAAGCTATCGTGCCGATGCTCAATGCCGCCGGCTTTCGTGCGAAACTGCTCACACCGGAATGGGCGACCCTATGGGCAAACGTACAGGTTGGTAAAGTGCCATTTTATTACATGGGGCGGGGCGGAGTGGTCGATCCGAGTGCCGCATTGGCGCAGTACTTCGAAACCGGCGGATCGCCGAGGATCGGTTATTCGAATCCGAAAGTAGACGAACTGCTCTCGGCGGAGCGGCAAGCCTTCGAGCCGGCTAAACGCAAGAAGCTCCTAGCGCAGGCGATGAGCATGATCACTGAAGAAGCGCCGGCCCATTTTCTCTGGCGCCATCAACTATTATTTGGACTGGCCAAGAACGTGGACTATCGACCGCTACCGAGCGAACGCATTTACGGATGGAATATGAAAGTGAAATAAGAGATCGGCATGATCGAGTACTGGAGGTGGGATGATGGGCTTCGCGCCCAAGAGTCCATTGCAGGTCGATATGTTTTTGCGTGCCGAGAATTGCTGCGTTAACAGTTCAGTCGCGTTTAAGCATGAATAAGACTATAGTTTTGCGTGAGTCGGATTTCGACAAACTCGCGCGGCTTGAGCGAAAAGGAGTTTTTTAATGGCGAGAGATAGAGTGGGTTACGCACTCGGGTACGGCAAGTTCACCAATGTGAGAGAGATGGCCGAGGTCATGCAGAACGCTGAAGAGCGCGGTTTTGAGATGGCTTTTTTTTCGGAGACGATCGAATTGATGCGCGACTCTGTCAGTTCCCTGTCGGCCATTGGGATGGCGACTAAAAAACTAAAGTTGGGAACGACGCAAATCGTCCGATTGCGCGGGCCTGTGGTGATGGCCCAATCGCTGGCGACGTTGGACGAACTGACCGGCGGCCGCATGACCATCGCCCCGGGCGCTTGCACGAAGAGCCACGCCCGTGTGCATGCGATTCGCCAGGACGTGGGCGCAACGCCGACTGAGGTGCTGCGCGATTATGTGGAATCGATACGTTTGCTTCTGAAAGGCGACCGGTGCTCCTATCATGGCAACTACGTGAACTTCGATAATGTCGGTTTGGGGTGGAAACCGATCCGGGCAAATATCCCCATCTATTTACCCGCCACCGCCACCGTAGGTTTACGTCTAGCCGGCGAGATCGCCGACGGCGTCGTTCTCAATGCCGTATGCTCGCCCGAATACACGGTCAATGCGTTAAAGATCATCAAAGAGTCCGCGGAAAAAGCCGGGCGGGATTTTTCCAAATTTGCAGTTTCGCAGATCATCAATTGCTCGGTGGAAGACGATCATCAGAAAGCTCTCGACGCGGTTAGGTGGGAAGTCGCAACCAAACTCGATCCGGTGCAGATATCCTTTATTGCCGCGCCGAAGATGCGCGTGGGCGAGCCTTACATCAGAAAAGAAGATATTCCGCTTTTCGAAAAGGCGCATGCCGAAGGCGGCATGGAAGGGCTCATCAAGGCGATTCCCGATTCGTATGTGGAAGGCATGACCGCCAGTGGCACACCGGACGAAGTCAAGGAGCGAGTGCAGCAGTACCGCGACGCCGGCGTGCAGATTCCGCTGTTGCGACCGGCAGCCGCGCACCAAACTCAACGTCTGTTGGATCTTTTTGCACAATAAAGATTTTGTTCAAGGTTCAAGGTTCAAAGTTCAAGGTTTTTCTCGGAAAACACACCAGAACCTCCGGCCTTGAACATTGAACTTTTGAACTGATTTTGTATGTATCGCGTTGGTATCGATATCGGCGGGACTTTTACCGACATGCTGTTGGTTGGTGAAGATGGCACTGCGGTAATCGGCAAGACCCTGACGACGCCGGGCGACCCGAGCCTGGCGGTCGAGAATGCTCTCAAGCCCGTGCTGCAAAACGGTGCTGTGAAGGCGCAGGAGCGGGGCACACTCATCCATGGCACGACGTTGGTGACCAACGCCCTGATCGAACGCAAGGGCGCGCCCACGGCTCTGCTTGCCACGTCGGGATTTCGCGACGCCGTCGAGATCGGCCGCGAGCATCGTTATGAGCTTTACGATTTGAACCTCGATCTGCCCAAACCGCTGGTGCCTCGCCATTTGCGTTTCGATATCCCGGAACGAATGGCCGCGGATGGCAGCGTGCTCCAGCCGCTAGACGAAGATTTCGTGCGCCGTCTGGTTTGCGAACTACGCGATAATGGCATCAAAGCCATCGGTGTCAGCTATCTCAATAGCTTCCGCAATCCGGTTCACGAGCAGCGCACCGGCGAGATCATCGCGGCAGTCGCGCCGCATATTCGCGTATCGCTGAGTTCCGAAGTGGTCGCCGAGATTCGTGAGTTTCAGCGCACGAGCACGACGCTCGCTAATGTCTATGTTCAAGAACGAGTCGCGGATTATCTGGCGCAGTTGGCCGAGCGGCTAAAGACCATCGGTTTTGCCGGCAGCTTCTTTGTCATGCTTTCGAGCGGCGGTATCGCAACCCGCGATACGTCGTCGCGTTTTCCGGTGCGCCTGCTCGAGTCCGGACCCGCAGCCGGAGCCCTTGCTGCGGCGCGGGCCGGAATGCTTTCCGGGCATCAGGATTTGCTGTCTTTCGATATGGGCGGCACCACGGCCAAGCTCTGCGTCATCGAAGGCGGTCAACCGCTCAAGACCCACGAGTTCGAAGTCGACCGCGTCTACCGTTTCAGGAAAGGCAGCGGGTTGCCGATGCGAATTCCGGTCATCGATATGATTGAGATCGGCGCGGGCGGCGGGAGTATCGCGCGTATCGATTCTCTCGGACTTTTAAAAGTCGGGCCGGAAAGCGCCGGCGCCGATCCTGGACCGGTCTGCTACGGACAAGGGGGCGCCGAACCCACTGTCACTGACGCAGATCTCGTTCTCGGCTATCTCGATCCGCGGTATTTTCTTGGCGGGAAAATGCAGTTGGATCTCGACGGCGCGCGTCAAGCCCTTGGGCGTCTGGGTCAACGACTCGGCATGAGCGTGGAGCAAGCGGCATGGGGCATTCATCAGATCGTCAATGAGAATATGGCGAACGCCGCGCGCGCCCATTTAGGCGAACGCGGCAAAGACCCGCGGCGCTTGCCGATGTATGCCTTCGGCGGAGCCGGACCGGTGCATGGCTGCCATGTTGCCGAGATACTTCGGCTCCCCGCATTGATCTCGCCATTCGGCGCCGGCGTAGGTTCGACGTTCGGATTGCTCGCCGCGCCTCTGGCATTCGATTTCGTGCGCAGCGCCTATAGTCGATTCGATCAGCTCGATTGGCAATTCGCTAACGGGCTGCTGAACGAAATGGCGCAAGAAGGTCGGAAAATCTTAAAAAGCTCAGGCTTGTCCAGTAAAGATATTTCCTATGAGCGTACTGCCGACATGCGTTATGTGGGGCAGGGACACGAGGTGCCGGTTGCACTGCCGGACGGCATGCTGGAGCCGAGACATCTTGATGAAATTTTCGTCGCATTCGAAAACACCTATCAGGCGCTTTACGGTCGCAAAGGACCCGAGGTGCCCCTGGAGGTGATTAACTGGCGCGTGGTTGCGCGCGGGCCGCAACCCGAGATGAATCTGCAGTTGCGGCGCGATACGGCGAATAGTGGCGATGCAAGAAAAGGATCGCGCCTGGCCTATTTTGCCGAACGCGGTGGCTATATCGAGACGTCGATCTATGATCGTTACGCACTAAAGCCGGAAATGGCGTTTACAGGACCGGCCATCGTCGAGGAACGCGAGTCGACTTTGATCATCAGTGTTCGTGGCCGGGCGCGGGTGGACGAGAGGCTCAATGTCATCGTGGATTTGACCGATGCAAAATAAAGCCATCGATCCGGTCACTTTGGAAGTTATTTGGAACCGGTTTCTATCGGTAGCCAACGAACAACAGGACACGCTGATTCGCACCGCCTTCAGCACCATCGTGCGCGAGAGCCAAGATTTGGCATGCGGTTTGTTCGACACGAAAGGGCGCATGATCGGGCAGTCCCTCAGCGGCACGCCGGGGCACATCAATGCCATGGCGACTTCGATGAAGCATTTTCTCGCAGCTTTTCCGCCCGATCGTCTGGCGCCGGGCGATGTTTTAATTACCAACGACCCGTGGCAAACCGCCGGTCAGATCAACGACATCACTATTACGACGCCAACGTTTAAAAACGGGCGGCTGGTCGCTTTGTTTGCTAATACCTGCCACAGCGCCGATATCGGCGGGCGTATACTTTCCGCCGAAGCGCGCGAGGTCTTTGAAGAAGGGCTGCGCATTCCGATCATGAAGTTATTTGAACGCGGCGAGCCGAATCGAGTACTGATGCAGATCGTTCGTGCCAACGTGCGCCAGCCCGACGAAGTCATCGGCGACTTTTACGCGCAATCCGCCTGCAATGATGCCGGCGGGCGAGCGTTGCTGGAGATGATGGAGGAATTCGAACTCGACAGCATCGACCCAGTGGCCGATGAGATCATCCGCCGTTCGGAAGCCGCGGTGCGCGCCGAGATCGCCAAATTGCCCAGCGGCGAATGGTGCAATGAAACCTGGAGTGATGGCTTCGAAGAGTCCATCGTGATTCGTTGCGCGCTGCGAGTGGCGCGGGACGAGATTTTCATTGACTTCAGCGGTTCGTCGCCACAAAGCACCCGCGGTATCAACGTCGTGCTGAACTACACTCATGCCTATGCGAGCTTTGCGATCAAGGCGGCGATCTGTCCCGACGTACCCCATAACGAGGGGAGCTTCCGGCCGGTCCATGTCAGCGCGCCGCCGGGCAGTATTCTCAACGCGTTGGAACCGGCGCCGGTGGCCAGCCGGCAAGTGATCGGCCACTTCATTCCCAGCGCAATCTTTGCCGCACTGTCGGGCGCAATGCCGGGCCGATTGATGGCGCCGGGCGCCGATCCCATCTGGCTGAGTGTATGGCGCGGTCAGAATCCGTCGTTTACGTTGACTTTATTCCAGGTCGGCGGCACCGGCGCTCGCCCTTCCCAGGACGGTCTTAACGCGGTTGGCTTTCCGAGCGGAGTCGCGGGAGTTCCGGCAGAAGTTATCGAAAGCCTTTCACCGGTAGTTTTGCAGCGGCGCCAACTGCGTGCCGACTCCGGCGGAGCCGGCAAGTGGCGCGGCGGCCTCGGCCAGCTCACTGAGTTTAGCCGCCGCGGCGAAGGCAAATGGAGCGTCAGTTCCATTGCCGATCGCACTGTTTATCCGGCCCCAGGACTCCTGGGCGGGCAGGCGGGCGCTACCGGAGAAGTTTCATTAGGCGATGGAACGCGTCTCCATGCAAAAGCGCTCATGGACCTTAAACAAGGCGACGTTGTCCACATCAACTTGCCTGGCGGGGGCGGCTACGGCGATCCATTCGAGCGCGATGTCGAGAAAGTGCGCTGGGATGTAATCGAAGGCTACATTACAGTGGCTGAAGCCGAACAGAAATACGGCGTGGCGATTCGTTACACCGGGAGACCCGATGATTTAGTCAAACTGCCGGCTAAATGGATGATCGATACCGAGAAGACGGCCGAACTGCGGCGATCATAGCACGCCAAGCACGCGTGGCGGCGTGCATTTCAGATCTCATATCTCAAACTTAAACCGGATTATGAGGTTTGGGATCTGAAATTTGAGATTGCGAGCGAGGTGGAGTGAAGATATGGAATTGCAAGGTAGAGTAGCCCTGGTAACCGGCGGCGCCGGTGGAATCGGTGGCGCGGTGGTGCGCAGCCTTGCCAAAGGCGGGGTGAGCGGGATTGTTATTGGTTACCGCAAGTCGGCTAAAGAGGCCGAAAAACTGGCAAGCGAGATTGAAAGGTGCGGCGTGAAGGCGGTCGGCATTCAAGCTGATGTCCAAAGCGATGAGCAGGTCCGCGGCATGATCGGCAAGATCAAGGAAGACTTCGGCCGTCTCGATATCCTGGTCAACAATGCCGGTGTGACGCACTGGGTGAAGCTGGCAGATCTTGAAGGCCTAACCGATGCGATCTGGGACGAAATCCTCGACGTCAATGTCAAAGGCTCGTTCCGCTGTGCCCGCGCGGCGGCTCAAATGCTGGCTGAGACTCAAGGGGTGATCGTCAATATATCATCGATTTCCGGCGTGCTGGCCACTTCGACGATTTCATCTTTGGCCTATGGAACTGCCAAGGCGGCGCTAATTTACATGACCAAAGGTCTTGCCGTGGCGATGGCGCCGAGGGTCAGGGTCAATTGTGTCGCGCCGGCTTTTACTGATACGCCCTGGATGAGCCAGCATTTCGGCGCCGAGTATCAGCAGGTGATTGCCAATGCGTCGTCGGCGTATCCCTTGCAACGTATCGCCAGCTCCGAGGATATCGCCGGTGCGGTTCTCGGACTTGTCACGGGCGGTGATTTTGTCACCGGGCAAACATTGATTGTCGATGGCGGACTGAGTCTAAGCTAAGGAACAGAGTCGATGGAGCGATCCGATCTGATTCGCGAATTACACGACCGTCGTTTGGTTGCGGTGATTCGGTCAAAGACCTCCGAAGAAGCGATGGCTACGGCAAAAGCAGCCATTCTTGGCGGAGTTAATTTTGTCGAGATCACGTTCAGCGTTCCCGGAGCACTCGATGTAATCAAGAACCTGGCTGCTGAAAGCAAGGCGCACGTCGGCGCCGGAACGGTGCTCTCCACGAAGCAGGCTGAAGCAGCTATTACCGCCGGAGCGCAGTTTGTGGTATCGCCTTCCTTAGAGCTCGATCTGATTCCTCTTTGTCATGAGGCTGATGTCGCTTGTTATCCAGGGGCGGCGACGCCGTCGGAGATTCTCGCCGCGGTGCGCGCCGGGGCCGATCTGGTGAAAATATTCCCAGCCGATTGTTTGGGCGGCGCGAATTTTATCCGCCAGATAGCCGGACCGTTCCCGCAGGTCCGTTTCATGGTCTCAGGCGGAGTTAGTCTAATCAACGTCAAGGAATACGTTCAGGCGGGGGTTACCGGTATTTGTCTTGGCAGCGCGTTCTTGGCCAGCGTCCTGGCGGAACAGGGAGAACGAGGGCTTGTCAACGAAGTAAAAGAGTTTGTGAAGTTTGTCGCTCGAGCCCAGTCGGAGAATAGATAAACAGTCATGGGAAACATGCAACTCACTTTAGCGTGTGAAGATTACGATCGGACCCGTCCAATTAAAGATGGACGCATCAAACCTGAGGGTATTGAGATCAACTATCTCGTCATGTCCGTCGAGGAGATTTTTTGGCGCATGATGAAGTATGAAGAATTTGACGTATCGGAACTGTCGATGGGGGCTTTTTTGACCGCCGCGGCGCGCGGCCGGCGCCCGTTCGTGGCTATCCCGGTTTTTCCGTCGCGCACGTTTCGCCATCGTTGCATTTTCATCAATACGGCTTCAGGCATCGAACGAGTTGAAGATTTGCGCGGCAAACGCATGGGGGTTCCGGAATACAGCATGACAGCGGCGGTATGGCTGCGGGGGCTGTTCGAGCATGAATACGGCGTTGCACCGAGCGAGATCCATTGGGTCCAAGCGGGGGAAGAGCATCCGGGCCGCAAGGATCGCGTCGACTTCGAAATGCCCGCTGGAGTCCGCCTCGAAAGCCGTCCGGATACGACATTGAATGCCATGATAGAGAGCGGCGAGATCGATGCCATGATGTCGCCCCGTATGCCGACCTGTTTTTTAGATGGCGCAAGGCATGTGCGCCGGCTGTTCCCTGGTTATCGGCAAGCGGAGATGGAATACTTTGCCAAGACCGGTCTGTTTCCGATCATGCATGTGATCGTCATCAAACGGTCCATTTATGAAAAAGATCCGTGGGTGGCGCAAACCCTCTATAAAGCATTTTGCGCGGCAAAAGATCTGTGTATGAGAGAACTTTACGACACGAACATCCTGCGCGTCAGTCTGCCCTGGACCTCGGCCGAATACGAAGACACGCGCGAACTGATGACGGCCGACTACTGGCCTTACGGCGTCGAGCAAAACCGGAGAAATTTAGAGACGCTGCACGGCTATTTACTCGAACAAGGATTGATCAAGCAGAAGCTAAATTTAGATGGGCTTTTCGCACGCGAAACGTTGGAAGCATTCAAGATCTAGAACGCCCCCAAGCGTGGCTTCAGTGGTTCGGTAAAAAGCTACTTCATTTTCTCGGGCTGCGAATCTGGGTTTACCTGTCAGTTAAATTCATGATCCGGAAAAATCTTTACCGATACCCTCGCATTCGCCAGGGAGTAAACACCATGATCTGTGTCGGCGCCGGCAGGGCGGCTTTGCTGAAAGCGTAGCTGTGAGTTGGCAGATACTTGTGAGGAAAATCTTTGACAAACATGTCCAAAAGCGCGGTGTTTTCCCGATAGTGCATTGGGATGGCTACTTTGGGTTTGAGTTGCTGCAGAACTTCGCGGGCGGTGTCCGGCGGCATCGTAAAGGTGCCGCCAATGGGAATCATCGCAATATCCACTTTGCCGAAGGCTTTAATTTGTTCCGGAGTCAGTTTATGCGCCAAGTCGCCTAAATGAGCAATGCACAGGCTGCCAAGGTCGAAAACGAACGCCGCGCCCTTCAGAGCATTGCCGAATTGTTGCTGATAGACCGGCACGGTGTAAATAAGCACGTCGCGCACCGTGGTGCTGATTTTGTTCCATTCCGCCCCGTAGTTTCCCAACCCGCGCAGGATGACGGGCTTTCCTTTGGCGATTTCAACGTAGTTGTGATTCGGATGTTCCCGGCCAACCGTAACCGCATGGGGAGTCACGTCGGGAGTCGGATACATGCCCGGCGCCATCGGATCGGTGATGATTTTGGTTCCTCTGCTCGAGGTAATCTGAAAAAAATTGTGGCCGAAAAACTCGACGACGGCATCGGCTTGCGCGGCATAGGCCGGCCGGTGAAATCCGCGCGCCACGTCGAGCTCTCGACACGCGGAATGAGCCGGAACAGGCGATAAGAGAATCAACAAAACCAATAATAGCGGTCTTGTCATGGGCGACTTGCTTATGAGAAGCGAACTCTATGACTGATCTGTTCGGCTTTGAAGAAGTCTGCCACATAATCGGTGGCGGGGTTGCGCATCAAATTCTCGGCCTTATCGACCTGCTCGAAACGTCCCTTTCTCATGACCGCGATTCGATCGGCCAAAGCGATGCCATCCGCGACATTGTGGGTGACATAAATGGTCGTCAACTTGTTGTCCTGATGGAATTTGACGATCTCGCCGCGCATTCGGAGACGGTTCGGCGGGTCGATGTTGCTGAGCGGTTCGTCCATCAAGAGAATTTGCGGCGCGGTTGCCATGGCCCGACCGAGCGCAACCCGCTGTTGCTGCCCGCCGGAAAGTTCCATCGGTTTGCGGCTAAAGAAAGAGTCTTCTATGCCGACGCGCCTGGCCAGGGGTCGGAGCAGCTCGCCGATTTTATCGTTGGACCATTTACGGACTTTGAGAGGTAGGGAAAGGTTGCTATAACGGCTTTCATCAAACACCCTCATATGCGGCCAGAGGGCGAAATTCTGAAAGATCATTTGCACATTGCGTTTGCCGACGGGAATTTCATTAACCGGCACGCCGCCGATGAAGATGGTGCCGGCGTCGGGTGTTTCCAATCCTGCGATGAGTCTGAGCGTGGTGGTCTTGCCGCAGCCGCTTTCACCGACGACGACGAGAAACTCGCCGCTGTGCACGTCGAGGCTCGCTTCATCGACGGCCGGAATGCGACCGAACTTTTTCGTCAGGCCGTGTAGCGATAGAGAAACCACAGAAGTATGCTAGTAAAGGACGGGGGGAAAAACAATATAAAAAGGGACCAGCGCCTGTGACTCCCATTGTGTCTTATGACTGCCATCGGAATCACCCTTATTACTTTTTATCCTCAAGGAGGTCGGTATGAACCGAATACTTTCACCTGAAGAGTTGATCTCTGATCTGCAACAAACGCTGCAGCAGCGCCACCCGAAACCTCATCCGGTGCGCCAGCTTCTCCTCAGCGGACGGCTTAGCAAAGGGCAGCTCCAGTGGTGGGCGAAAAATCAGTTTCACGAATTTCGCAACATCCACCGTTTTTTCGGCATTCGTTATCAGAAGTGTCCTATTCCAGAATTACGCCGGCTCCTGTTGGAGAATATGGTGGAAGAGGAGGGGGAAGACCTGTTCGGCGGGAAATATCCCAGCCATCGCGAACTGTGGGTGCAGTTTGCCCGCGGATTGGACATTGCGCCCGATGAGATTTTAAATTATGAGCCCCTGCCGGGAATCCGCGCGGCGCTGGAGATGTATGTCTCGTTGGTGCAGCAGAGTCATTGGGCCGTTGCGATAGGAACAGGACTGGTCTTTGAAGGGGGCGGTCCGAAGCGGATGAAAGAAGAGCGCGAGGCCATTGAAAAGTATTATCCCTGGATTCCGGCCGACAGCTTAGATTTCTTCCGCGCTCATGAATATCATGACGAGGGTCACGGCGATATGGTGGGCAATGTGATCAAGCAGCACTGCATGGAAGAGAAGCTGCAAAATGAGATGCGCGACGCCGTGAGACAACGCGCGGACATCATGTGGCTGCAGAACGATTGTATTTATAACGCCTTTGTTCGTCCATCGCTGGCGCCGGAAACGATCCGGGAAATAGAGGGGCCGCTTGAATGATTCAAGCACCGTCGAGGTTTCAAAGTTCAGCGAAACTTTCGAATGAGTAGTCAAGTCATCGATTTACGAAGCGACACCGTAACCAAACCCTCAGCGGCGATGCGCCAGGCAATGGCTGAGGCCGAGGTCGGCGACGATGTTTTTCTGGAAGATCCGACGGTCAACCGCTTGCAGGACCGCGCGGCGGAGATCTTTGAACGCGAAGCGGGACTATTCGTTGCTTCAGGCTCTATGGGCAATCTCACCTGTATCATGGCGCAAACCCAGCCCGGCCAGGAAGTGATCTGCGAAGCGGCCGGGCATATTTACAATTATGAAATGGCCGCGATGACCGCCGTTGCCGGCGTGCTGCCGCGCGTTATTAACACGGATAACGGCATTATGACCTGGGAGCAGATTTCGCGCGCCGTTCGCCCAAAGATTTATTATCGCGCCCAGACAGCTCTGATTTCCCTGGAAAACACTCACAACATGGCGGGCGGTACGGTTTATCCAACGCGTTTGGCCCACGCGATTTGCGATCGCGCTCATGAGGCAGGGCTAAAGGTTCATCTCGATGGCGCGCGAATCTTCAATGCGGCCGTTCATCTCGGCCAGAGCGTTGCCGAGGTTTCCAAGAAGTTCGATTCGGTCCAGTTTTGCTTGAGTAAAGGATTAGGCGCGCCGGTAGGCTCGATCATCGTCGGTTCACGCGAGTTCATCGAGCGCTGCCGGTCGATTCGCAAAATGCTCGGTGGCGGCATGCGTCAGGCCGGAGTAATTGCGGCGGCTGGATTAGTTGCCTTGGAGCATGGGCCCGAGCGCCTTCATATCGATCACGACAACGCCGAAATTCTCGCACGGGGACTGGCCCAAATTCCAGGGATTCGTCTGGATCCCACATACGTTCAAAGCAACATCGTCATTTATGACATTAGAGAGACGAAACTGAGCTCCAAAGAATTTCTCGAGCGAATCGCCCGGCGCAACGTGCTGGGAGTGCCGGTCGACCCGGAGCGTGTCCGCATGGTCACGCATCTGGATGTGAATCGATCGGATGTCGAAAACGCAATTCGGGTTATCGGCGAAGTTTTGCGTCCCGGCATGTGACAGCCTTAGATCATCTCATCACTATCCTGCAGCACGCACGCTTGCGGTTTTGCGCTTTTTCGCCGTGGCTATCGAACGGAGCGCGTCCTCCGCGACTATTCGACCGATGGGTCCGGTGCTGTAGCAAGCCTGCGTGACCTTCCTATCCGAATCGATAATGAAATTGGTCGCATGAATAATTTTCCGCCGCTCTTCCCAATAGGCACCCACTTTTTCCGCGTCTTGCGGAACCTGCAGCCCATAAGCTACGGGAAATGTCGCATTGACCCGCTGAACCATCTCTTTAGCTTTGTCGAGCAAATCGACGGAGAGAGCGATCACATCGACATTCTCTTGTTTAAACTGCTCCATGTGGGCTTGGAAATCGGCTAACTGCCGAACGCAGTAGGGTCACCAGACACCACGGTAAAAGATCAAAACGCCATACTCGCCACGCAAATCATTCGGGATGTTGAGTGGCCGACCATCAGTCAATTGAACCGTATACTCAGGAAATAAATCGCCTGCGTTGAGTTGTCGCGCCATCTTTGCTGTATCCTTTCAGTCGTTTAGATGCTTGTTCTCGGTGCAGCCGGTCCGGTCCATATCCTTGAAATCCTAGTTGTTAAGACCGAGGAGCGTTGCCGCGGTGCCGCCCAGGATCTTCTGTTTTTCCGCATCCGAAATGCGCAGTTGTCGTACCGTATCTACCGCCCTCTTGAGTGGGATGGGCACGGGGGGCGAATCGCTGCCGAAGACGACATGGTCAATGCCGATCGTATCGATGGCGCACTGAACTGCCGGCGGATGATAGCAAACCGTGTCGACATAGAGCTGTTCGATGTAGCTGGCCGGTGGGCGAGTCATTACGTCCGGCTCCCAGGGGCCAAAGTTCATGTCCTGCCGTAGCTCATAGCCCGAACCGTAACGGCCGGGCAGCATCGGTAAAGCGCCGCCGACATGGGCGCAGACCATCTTGAGTTTAGGGAAGCGCTCGAACCCGCCGGTGAATATGAATCGGGTGAGAGAAAGCGTCGTGTCGAATGGCCTGCCGAGCAGCTCCGGCAAGCGAAAGATCTCCATCTTCTCATTGCCGATGGTAAACTTCGGCGGATGGACAAACAGGGGAACTTCGAGCGCGCTGACCAGCTCGAAAAAAGGCGTGGCACGCGGAGAATCGAGGTACTCGCCGTTCACACTCGAATTTATCATGATCCCTTTGAGTTTGTACTCGCGGATCGCTTTTTCGGTTTCCTTTAGGATTTGGTCGTCTTCGAATGGGACCGAGCAGGCCAGACCGAGCAAGCGTTTCGGATGTTTAGTAGTCAGCTCAGCGGCGTGCTCGTTGAATTCCTGGGCAACCCGAAGCGGATCGGCTCCGTCAGGCGAGCGGATCCAATTGTTGCCGAAGACCGTGATGTCCACCCCGGCTTCGTCCTGTTCCTTGAACAGCCGGTCGAGATCAAAAATCGACTTTGGCGATTTCGGATGAAACCAACTCTCGGGCATTAAATGTGTGTGGCAGTCGATAATCATATGGGATTAACCTTTCAGCAGAGTAGTGTCTTTCGCCTCTCACGAGATATCAAATTTAATCACTTCTGGCGATAGGGTTTTGAAGACTCTCCGGTATTCAATTCTCATGTCATCCGGAATTTCGCGGCGCGAGCCGAGAGTAACTATTACGAAGTAAGTTTCAGTCCGATGATACCGGCCACAATCAACCCGACGCACGCTAAGCGCGCCGGAGCAGCCGACTCGGCGAAAAGAATGATGCCCAGAATAGCGGTTCCGGCCGCCCCGATACCAGTCCAAACGGCGTAGCCCGTACCGACAGGAATCACCTTCAGTGCCTGCGCAAGAAAATAAAAGCTGGCGATCATTCCCGCTACCGTGGAAAGGCTTGGCCAGAGTTTGCTGAAACCGTCCGTGTATTTAAGGCTGATCGCCCACGCGATTTCCAAGATGCCTGCGATAATTAAATTGATCCAAGCCATCCTTGTACCCCGTTACTAAATATCGACGACAGAGCAGTGTCGTCGATTTGCCACCGGTCGAAGCGTAATCCTACGGCGAATTTGCAACGTACACAACTTTGGAATTAGAGCAGAGCCTATGTTAAAAGCTTACGATGACCCGCACAAAGGCAGAATTCCAACGCTTAATCCGGGCAGCCATCGGCGAAGTCAAAGCTGATCTCATTATCACCGGCGGCAAGCTGATAAATGTTTATTCCGGAGAGATTCCCGAGGGCTTCGAAATCGCCGTTATCGGCGGGCGAATCTGCTATCTAGGGCCAAGCGCGCAGCATAGCTGCGGAGAAGAGACGGAAATTATCGATGCATCCGGGCTTTATGTTTCGCCCGGTTTTATTGATGGGCACACTCACATAGGTCATTATGCTCGGCCATTCGAGAATCTTCAGTCGTTTCTGCCACACGGGACAACTGCCATCGTTGCGTCATGCGACGAGCTGGCAACCGTTTTTGGCTTTCGCGGGCTCAAGGTTTTTTGGGAGGAAGTGGAGCGTCATCCTGTCAGGGTTTATACTCTCGTTTCGATGGTCGCGCGGCAGGACCCGCTCCTCTGCAACACCGCGTCGTTTACCCAAGCTGAAATGACTGAAGCTCTCGCCGATCCGAGTGTTCTCGGCATGGTGGAAATTGTTTCCTGGTTGCGGCTGCTGCACTGCGATGACGAGCTTCCTTGACAGTATCGAAACGGCTCATCGTAATCGTCAAATCATCCACGGACATACCGCAGGGGCTCGGGATCAGAGGCTCTGCGCGGTGGCAGTCCTGGGGATTTCTTCCTGCTACGAGCCGATTCGCTTAGAGGATGCGCTGGAACGTCTCCGCCGATTCGACACAATGGGCCGAGATTTCTACCGACGACGCTAGAGATCAAGCTTCGCCCGCAGGTCGGCAGGTCAAACAACGCGGGTGATTATGTCTGTAATTATTCGATGTACGTGATCTTAGATAACATCGGTCGCAAGGCGCTTGAAGTGAAGTTCGGTTTTATCCATATTCCGCACGACAGCAATCCGCACAAGGCCACCGAGATTGTTGCAGGAGCAATCAAACAAGTGAGCCTTGATCGTTAGGATGCAGTAAGCCGCGCAAGTGCTTCCGCATACTTGTCGTAGGTTTTCTGGACGATATCCGCCGGTAATGCGGGCGGCGGCGTCTTCATGTCCCAAGGAAGACCGAGCAGGTAGTCACGCACGAATTGTTTGTCAAAGCTGTCGGGCGTTTTTCCCGGCTGGTATCCGTCGGCCGGCCAAAAACGCGAAGAGTCAGGGGTGAGGACTTCGTCGATGAGAATGACATCATCGCCTTCAATGCCGAATTCCAACTTGGTATCGGCGATGATAATTCCTTTCTTTTCAGCCAACGAATGCGCGCGGTTATAGATCGCGAGAGTCGCGTCGCGCATGCTCTCCGCTCGTTTTTTACCGACGTTCATAATCATGTCGTCGAAAGTGATATTGATGTCATGGGCGCCGACTGCAGCCTTGGTGGATGGGGTGAAAATCGGTTGATCGAGGCGCGAAGCTTCCACCAAGTCTTTCGGCAGCGGGATGCCACAGACTCTCCCGGTGTTTTGATAGTCCTTCCAACCGGAGCCTGCAAGGTACCCCCGAACAATGCATTCGACCGGCGCCGGCCTGCTTTTTCTAACCAGCATCGAGCGCCCCTCTAGTTTCTCTTTGTGCGGTTGGCAGATAGCGGGAAAATCGTCGACCTTTGTCGTAATCAGGTGATTGGGTACAATGTCTTTTAGGACTCCGAACCAGTATTCCGATAGCGCCGTGAGGATCTTGCCTTTGCCGGGAATTAAAACAGGCAGAACGACGTCGAACGCCGAAATCCGATCGCTGGCAACCAGTAAAAGCGTATTGCCCAAATCATAAATGTCCCGAACCTTGCCTCTGTTGAACAGGGTTAAGCCGGGAAGCAATGGGTCGGTCATGACTTATTTTGATCTCTTGTCGCTAGGAAAAAGAATCATGAGGCGCGCCGACGACATCGGCGCTGGGGTAAAGATCATCGCTTAGAGCAGTTCTTTGACTTCGGCTTCGTTGAAGCCGGTGAGTTTCTTTTTCCCTTTGATAATGACCGGACGCTTGAGTAAATTGGCATCCTTCAGCATCAGGTTGATGGCTTCGTTTTTTGACGGCGGCTTTTGCTTCATGCCTTTTTCGCGGTAAAGCGCAGTACGAGTGTTTAAAAACTGCTCGATGGGACTATCGCCGATGATCGCGCGCAACTCCTTCTCGGAAAACGGGTTCTTACCATACTCCCGCTCGTCGAACTCGACCTTCTTGGATAGCAAGAAACTTCTTGCCTTACGGCAAGTCGTTCAGGTGGCTTTGTAGATGAATTTAATTCTTTCAGCCATGACGTTGTCCTATAGTTATTTGAAAAACCTAGCCATGCGCTCGAAAGCCGCGGGCTCGACTTCGTTGCGCACAGGCCATTCTGCCTTTAGTGGGATGGTTGCGTCGATGATCGCGACCGCGTCGCCAAGCCAGCCGCGGAAGCTTTGGACCTCGCGAATGATCTCGATGTCCTTATCCCAGTGCACACGGGTGGCGACGGCCCACATGACTTCGCGCTCGTTGAAGACGTCGATGTCTTCGTCAACGATGACGGCAAGTTTAAGATTCGGCATCTCGACAAAAGCCTGCATGCCTGCCTTGTTTGGTTCGTTTTCGAATTCCTTTTTGATCGAAATGTAACAAATGCAACGACCGCAGCCCGAAGCGGCGAGATGGATCCCCTTGATCCCGGGGACATTTTTCTTGATGACGTTATAGGTGCTGCCTTCTTTGGGAATACTGCCGAGGTTCCAATGATCCATATGGCCGGGCCAGAAGTCTTCGACAATGCCGCCGCGCCGGTGCGTAATTGCTGTAATTTCGATCACCGGCACATCCATTTTGGGCTGTGCATAGCCTAGGATTTCGCCGAAAGGGTTTTGCGACTGGCGCACGCCCGGTAGGATTTCTCCTTCAATAATAACCTCAGCGTCTGCCGGTACCATAAATTTATCACCCCAAGTCGTCGAAGGTGTCAGGCGCAGCGGTTCGCGTAAAAAAGCCGACGCAGTCAGATAGTCGTTGTTCCCCATCGCCGTCATAGCACAGGAGGATAGATAAAAAGCAGGGTGATGCCCCAAAACGACGATCACTGGCGCACGCAGATTCTTTTCCTCGTACTCGCACGCCATGGCTTCAAGATGGTGATGCTTGTGAGCGGAGAAACTCATGTGTTTCGGATCATGGAACTTGTTCTTTGTGAACGTGATGTCATAAAAGTCACGATCTAATCCCTTCATGGCGCAGGTCATGGTGTGGTACGGGCCGGCATCGCCTTTTTGGTGCATGGGCATAGGAAGAATTCTAAGATCGGCTTTGTCGCCGGTGAGTACGATTTGTTTAACCGGGGCTTTATCGGCGGCAATGATATCGACTTTGCCTTGCTGCTGTTCGAGCTTGGCGACTTCGAGGCTAACGTCCATGGGCGACTTGATCTCACCCATATCGAGTGAGTCGGCGACATACTGGCGTAAAACCCAGGGGTTGTAAAACATTGGAAACTCGGACTTTTGGCCATTGAGCGCCGGTACGTTTTCAAATAAGACCATCTTGGGTTCATTGCGCACGTCGAGGTGTTTCAAGTACGCCACGGTCTCGTAATTGTTGGCGTCGATGAAGCTTTTCTCACGAATGACGGACCCCTCCCGTTTTGCCCCTTCCTGCGCAATAAAACTCGGTAAGTCTTTAGCCATGTAACCTCTCCTGGAATTTTTATCTGAAAATATTCTATTACTTAGTCGAATCCCCCGGTTAGTTCAAGGGACACGATTTTCAGCGGAATTGGCGGGGAGGACGAAATTTGTTTCTCCAGCCGGACCGCCATAGCAGGTTAATCATGCGGCGCATTTGCGCGGTTTTTTTGCGGCTCGAGGGAAACCACGGAAGCTCGTTTTTCATGCCGAAGCGGTCGATAACGATGGTTTTTTGATAACAGTATTTGCGGATTCCTTCAGCGCCATGGCGCCGGCTGAAGCCGCTATCCTTCACCCCGCCCATAGGGGCATCGGGGATGATATAGTTGACTAAACCGTCATTGATACACACCGTGCCCGTGTGCAGACTCTGTGCCATCTGCCATGCCTTCTGCCGGTCCCGTGTAAAAACACAGGCGTCCAGTCCGTAGCGGGAATCGTTGGCTAGTTGCACCGCCTCATCCGCGTTCTTCACTTTCATGATCGGGATAACGGGACCGAAGGTTTCCTCTTGAATGATGGCCATCTCATGGGTGACATCCACAAGCACCGTAGGCTCGTAATAAAGGCCCGAGAAGCTTGGATGGGTGCGTCCGCCAGTGAGTATTTTGGCGCCTTTGGCGACTGCGTCATTTACCTGCGCCGCAACTTTTTTAAACTGCTCCTCCGAGGTCATGCTGCCTAATTCGACTTCGTCTCTACTTTGACCTTGACGCAACCGCTTCACGCGTTCGACGATTTTATCGACGAAGATTGGGTAGATTGGCTCCTCGACGTAAACCCGTTCGATGGAAGTACAGACTTGGCCGGAATTCACCAGAGCGCCCCAGACGCAGGCATTGGCCGCGCGTTCCAGATCGGCGTCTTTGAGGACGATCAGAGGGTCTTTGCCACCGAGCTCCAGTGATACGGGAATCAATCGGTCGGCGGCGCGACGCATGACATGTCTGCCGACGTCGACGCTGCCGGTAAAGGCGATCATGTCGACATTGTCGACTAACGCTTCACCGGTTTCCGAACCGCCGATCATCACTTGCAGAAGATTTTCCGGAAATCCAGCTTTTTGCGCCAGCTCGGCGACAAATAAAGCGGTGAGGGGAGTTAACTCGGAAGGTTTGATGACGACAGCATTTCCGGCCATCAGCGCCGGCACGGCGTCGCCGGCAGTCAATACCAGGGGGAAATTCCATGGGCTGATGATGCCGATAACACCCAGCGGCTGATGCATCGACAGGACTTTCTTCATTTTGAAAAGGTGCGGCCGGATCTTTTGCGGGCTAAGCCATTTCTCGGCATTTTTTACCCAAAAGCCGATGGCATCGCATACATAAAAGAGCTCGTTGCCGTAGACTTCGCCACGCGGCTTGCCGCTTTCCGAAGTGAGAATGTCGGCGAGCCGCTCTTGCTCGTCGATGAGTAAGTCGCGCAAACGGCGAAGTATTTTTCCTCTCACGGCAAAACTTTTGCTTTGCCAATGCGTCTGAGCTTGGCGCGCCAGTGCGACTGCGGCGGCAACGTCGGCGGGCAAAGCAACGGGCAGTTCGGCAAGGGGTTGCAGAGTCGCGGGATTACGAACTTGAATGGTGTCGGTAGTCACAGCTCCTGTTTATCAGCTCAGGAGAAAAAAATCTTCTGTTTGCGGTTCAAGAGAGCCAATAAGCGGTTCATCCGTCCTCTTCAGAAAACCGGTAGAAAAAATGATAACGGGTTAGACCATGGTTTGGCCGCCGCAGATATTAATGGCCTGACCGGTGATGGCCCGGGCTTGCTCCGAAGCGACATAGCAGACCAGGTGAGCCACCTCATCGGCATCGAGGAACCTTTTGATGGGAACGGCCGCCACGGCTTGCGCTTTGAACTGTTCCGGCGTTATTCCCTGAAGCGCAGCAGTCTCATGGATGCCGAGCGCCGCCATTTCAGTGTCGACCCATCCAGGACAGATGGTATTGACTGTAATGCCACGTTGGACCACTTCTAAAGCCAAGGCGCGGGTAAAGCCGATCATGCCGTGTTTGGTCGTGCAGTAGGCGGTGTATCCGGGGACGCCGAATTTTCCTAAGACCGAAGAGATGTTGATAATCCGCCCGCCGGAATGATCCGGCATATGCTTCAACACCTGTTTCGTGATCAGATACATGCCGTTCAGGTTCGTATCCACGATATCATACCATTTAGCATCATCCGGATCGTCGATCATGCTCAGGCCGGAAATTCCGGCGTTATTTACAAGAATATGGATAGCTCCCCATTCCGCGAACACTCTAGCCACAGCTTGATCGATATCTTGTTTCCTTCGGACATTCATTTGTAGGGGCAAGACGGATAATCCTAGAGCCCTTAGCTCCGTGGCAGCCAGCTCAATATGCGCGTGGCTACGAGACGCGAGCGCAACTTTGGCGCCATTTTTGGCCAATTGTACACCGATGGCTTTGCCAATGCCGGTACCGCCGCCGGTAATAAGAGCGATTTTGTTTGTCAGCATCGGTCGAAGAACAATCCAAAGAATACCTAGTAAATATTTAATTTTATGAATAAAGGCAACGATTGCGGCAGCCTTCCCCGGCGCCTTTTGCAATCGGCCAAGGTTGGCACGCGGGGGGTGGTATTGTTATTGCTCCGGTTTAAATCCACGGTAGTCGAAATTCGAAGACCCTCATTATATCTTGCGGTGATAAGTTACTTTCAAAGCTTCGCTAGGAGTTAACAGCTATGGATATTACTCGGCTTTTGGCGTTCGGCGTTGAGCAGGGGGCGTCGGATTGCCACCTGAGCGCCGGCGAGCCGCCTATGTTGCGCGTCCACGGAGACTTAAAAAAGTTGGACTATCCGCCGCTGGCGCAGGAGGAGGTTCATAACCTGGTGTATGACGTTATGAATGATTCGCAGCGCAAGAAATTTGAGGAAACTCATGAGTGTGACTTTTCCTTCGAATTGGGTGGAATAGCGCGTTTTCGTGTGAACGTGTTCATCCAAAGAAAAGGAGAAGCAGCTGTTTTTCGTACCATACCGACGAAGATTATCACACTTGAAGATTTGGGAATGCCTCCCATACTGAAGCAGCTCTGTGACCGGGAGAAGGGGCTGGTTCTCGTGACCGGACCCACGGGATCGGGAAAATCCACGACGCTGGCGGCGATGATCGATCATATCAATGATGTTTTTGAGGGCCATATTCTTACCGTCGAAGACCCCATCGAATTTGTCCACCAATCCAAGAAATGTCTGGTTAACCAGCGAGAATTAGGTCCTCATACGCACTCCTTCGCTAACGCTCTCAGAGCGGCCCTCCGAGAAGACCCCGACATCATCCTCGTTGGAGAATTACGCGACCTGGACACCATTCAACTTGCGCTTACGGCCGCTGAAACGGGGCATCTCGTTTTTGCCACTTTGCACACCTCCAGTGCTCCCAAAACCGTTGACCGCATAATCGATGTGTTTCCACCCAATCAGCAGGCCCAGATTCGCGCGCAATTTGCCGAATCTATAGAGGCTGTGATCACTCAGACCCTGTTGAAAAAAAAAGGCGGAGGCAGGGCAGCAGCACTGGAGATAATGATCGGCACCACCGCAGTTCGAAACCTGATTCGGGAGGGCAAGATCCATCAACTACCCGGGACCATGCAGGTGAGCAAAAAAGACGGCATGCAGACCATGGATATGGCGTTACTCGATGTCGTGGCTCGCGGGCTGGTAACGAAGGATGAAGCTCAATCGCGGAGCTCGAATCCCAATCTTTTCGGCGCAGTCAACGCGGGTTCCATGGTGCGGTCGGTTTAGACATCGATTGTGAGGTCGGGAGTGATGGATATCGAAGAGTATTTCAAGGTTATGGTGGAAAAAGATTCCTCTGATCTTTATCTTACGGTTGCGCGACCTCCTATGTATCGAGTCGATGGTAAGGTTCGAGAGGGGGCTCATGAGCCCTTCACACCTGAGTCTCTTGAAGAATTGGCCAAGTCATTCATGAACGAGGAGCAGTGGGATGAATTTAGACACAAGAAAGAAATGAATCTCGCGCTTTCTCTACCGAAAGTCAGCCGCTTTCGCGTCAACGTTCTGCGCCAACGCGGCTCTATTGCGATCGTTGTCCGAAAAATCAAAGTGGACATCCCGTCGTTTGGATCGCTTGGTTTGCCGCCGGTATTGAAGGACGTATCCATGTTAAAAAGAGGTCTGGTCTTGGTCGTCGGCGCGACGGGGTCCGGTAAGTCGACGACACTGGCCTCGATGATAGATCTTCGCAACAGCAATGATGAGGGACACATTATCACTGTGGAAGATCCTATCGAATTTGTTCATAAGCATAAAAAATCCATTGTGACCCAGCGCGAAATAGGATTTGACACGAACTCTTTTCAGGATGCCCTTGAAAATGCGATGCGGCAAGCCCCGGACGTCATTCTCATCGGCGAAATTCGCACTTCTGAAACGATGGAAGCGGCTTTAACTTTTGCGGATACCGGACATCTCTGTTTCGGAACTCTTCATTCGACCAATGCGAACCAGTCCTTCGAACGGATACTCAATTTCTTTCCACCGGTCCGATACTCGCAGGTATTGTTGCAACTTTCATTGAATTTGCGGGGTATTGTTTCTCAGCGCCTTGTTCCAGCCATGGGGGGTGGACGCGTTGCGGCTGTGGAAATTCTTTTGGATACTCCGCGTATCAAGGACTTAATAAAAAAAGGTGAAATCGACACGCTGAAGGAAGCCATGGAGCAGGGAATCCGAGAAGGTTGTCAAAGCTTCGACCAAGCCTTGTTTGTATTATATCAAGCGGGAAAAATCAGTATCGAGGAAGCGCTGGCGAACGCGGACAGCGCTAATAATCTTCGTTTGAAAATCAAAATGGCGGGTCTAATGACTGACGAGGCAATGGAAGGGATCCCGTTACAGGCCAAACCAGAGGACCGCCAAGAGGCAAAATCGGAGACTTTAGCAAGCAACAGTCTGTTTCGGCTGCAAGGGGCATAAGACGTCATCAGGTCGGGTATCAGGACTAAGAGGTTCGAAGCTACCTTCGAGGGAAGAAGATGGAGATAAAAGAACTGCTTGAAGTGATGGTGGAAAAGGAGGCTTCCGACGTGTATCTCACCGTCGGCGCTCCGCCAATGTATCGTATTGAAGGAATTGTCCAGCCGATAGGGGAGTCTAAATTTACTCCGCCGGATCTGGAGAGGCTCGCCAAGTCGGTGATGAACGAAAGGCAGTGGGAGGAGTTTAATTCTCAACTGGAGATGGATCTCGTCCTTGTCCTTTCAATTCCCGATCTCAGCCGTTTCCGCGTCAATGTTTTGCGGCAGCGCGGCTCCGTGGCGTTGGTCATTCGTAAAATAAAATTTGAGATCAGATCGATAGACGAATTAAAGCTTCCTGCCGTGCTCAAAGACATCGTCATGAGAAAGGCCGGCTTGGTCCTAGTGGTCGGCGCGACAGGCTCCGGTAAATCCACTAGCCTGGCGGCGATGATCGATCATCGTAATTCATCCGGTCCGGGCCATATTATTTCAGTGGAAGATCCGATCGAATTCGTTCATCGCCACAAGAGATGCATCGTGACCCAGCGAGAGTTAGGATTTGATACCCATTCCTTTGGCGATGCGCTCAAGCGTGCGGTTCGCCAAGCGCCTGATGTTATCCTGATCGGTGAAATCCGCGATAAAGACTCCATGGAGGCGGCCATCACTTTCGCTGATACGGGTCACCTTTGTCTGGGAACGCTTCATTCAACCAACGTCGCTCAATCGTTTGAACGTATCCTCAATTTTTTTCCGGCTGAGCGGCACTCACAGATCCTCATGCATCTTTCTTTGAGCCTGCGTGCCGTCATTTCTCAACGCTTGATCCCTTCGGTTGACGGAGCGCGCGTGGCCGCGATCGAGATTCTGATCGATACTCCGCGGATTAAAGATTTGATCAAGCAAGCAGAAATCGACAGTCTTAAAGAGGCCATGGAGCAGGGGATTCAGGAAGGTTGCCAGACCTTCGACCAGGCGCTGTTCACATTATACAAGGAAAACAAAATCACTCTCCAACAAGCCTTGATGAATTCTGATAGCGCTAATAACCTGCGCCTTAAGATTAAATTGGAGGGTTTGACGGGTGACGAAGCCCTGGACAAGTTGCTAGAAAAGGGAAATGCCTCCGCCAATAAAGGCGGATTGCAGATTCAAGGGATGCAGCGAACGAGCGGCAGTTTCCGAAGAATTTAGTTTGAAGTGCAGTTTTTCTCGCGCGTGTGAGATCACGTATCGAGCAGAAATTTCTTGACTTATAAGAAGACTACACGTAGATAAAAATTTATTATGAATCGTCTGGCGGAGTAGTCGGCTGTTAGAAATCGTAACCGATCTCTTAGGAAAGAGTTGTGCGTAGCCGTTTATCGTTATTACCAATCGCTCGAGTTTTTGAAACTGGCCGGATTTACCTGGAATCGCCGCTCATGACTTTGTCCTTTATGGCGATTACACTGAAAGAGTCATATTTTGATACCCATGGCTGATCAAATAGTTTACGCGCTTTTGCTTCGCCCGGTCGGGCAGCTGTTGGAGGCACTTCGAATCGAATCGTTCGCCTTGCTTTTCGAGAACGAGGATCTTGTTGTGCGTGACAAGACCCCGGGGCGTAAACAGATAACCCCCCGAGAAAAAGCTCTTCTCGCGGAATGGCAGGTAACCCATACTCGTCCGCAAGACAAAGAGGGCGCATTAAAACTTGCGACCGGTATATTGGAATGGCGCATGACCTCGCAGGACATCGAACGATTCGAACGGGAGGGTCAATCACGGCGGCGTAATCCTAATCTCACTCCCGATATTCACTCTATCTCACAGATGTTGCGGGTCGTCGGCGCGCTTGTGGATCATAAGAGTGGACGACTTTTGACTATCAATAAGGACGACCAAAAGGTCACTTTTGAATACGAACTATTAAACGGTAAAAAAGTCTCGGAGGAATTAGGAGTTCCGGCACTCTATGATCTTTGGGTGCGTATCTACCGAAAGCAGACCTCGAAGTAGGTGACTATTGTTTAGTGTATTTCCATTTATGGACAGGGATTTTGGGGATGTCATGCTTATGCCGATGATCTTTGCCCTCAATCGAGTATCTTCAGGTCGGTTATCTTAAACGGGGAGTTCGGTATTGGATAGCAGTCGAAGTTATACGCAGGTGCTTCGCCCGGTCGGACAAGCGCTGGAATCGCTCCGGATGGAATCCTTTTCCCTGACAATCGAGGGCGATTTCGTTAGTGTCCAAGGCCGCAAGCGGAGAGAACAACCGGTGGAAAAATTATTTCCGCGCGGTTTTTGGCAGCTTTTTCGCTCCCCGCCGCAAGAGCTCGATGCCTGGGAGTCGATTGAGCTGCGTTATACACCTGACCAACTGAGTCTCATGGATGATGAAGGCCGAACCAAGCGAGGCACGCGCGGCAAGCCCGACGCTCACTCGCTTTCGCAAATCATCCGGGCTGTAGGAGCCATTGTCGACCAAAAACAGGGCCGCTTGATATCGGTCCGCAAAGACGGACAAAAAATCGAGATTCAATACGATTCGGCGCTTGAGCACCGGGTTAACGAGGAATTTACGGCATCGTCGCTCTACGACTATTGGGTGCGAATGTATTTGAAGCGCAGTAACCGCGTCGAACCAGACAAATAGGGCCTTCTATTTGGCGAGGTTCAGGGCTCTGTTTCCGTTCCGAGAGTTCATTTATTCTTCTGTGAAAACAATCCTAATAGTTTTGCGATCGGATCATAGTACCGATCAGCTACGCGTTCTTTCAACGGGATAATGGCATTGTCGGTGATGTGAATGTGTTCGGGACATACCTCAGTGCAGCACTTGGTGATATTGCAGTAACCGATACCCGCTTTCTCTTTGATTAAATCGATGCGATCGTTAGCATCGAGCGGATGCATTTCCAACGCTGCCAAACGGACGAAAATTCTCGGACCGGCAAAAGCCTTTTTGTTGTCATTATGATCGCGAATGACATGACAGACATCCTGACATAAAAAACATTCGATGCATTTGTGAAACTCTTGCACGCGATCGATGTCCTCTTGAAACATGCGCCGGGTGCCATCTGCTTCTTTCGGCTTCGGCTTGAAGGCCGGAACTTGCCTGGCTTTCTCGTAATTATAAGATACGTCCGTCACCAGGTCGCGGATAATCGGAAAGGTCTTGATGGGAGAAACGGTGATGGTTTCGCCGGGCTGAAAAGTATTCATTCTAGTCATGCACATGAGCCGTGGCTTGCCATTGATTTCGGCGCTGCACGAGCCGCATTTTCCGGCTTTACAATTCCAACGCACGGCCAAATCGTTTGCCTGTTGCGCTTGGATCGCGTGGATCACGTCAAGTACCACCATGCCTTCGCCTGCGGCGATGCGGTAGTCTTTGAACCCGCCGCCGCTGGCGTCACCCCGCCACACCCGCATATTGACATCTTGCGCAGCCATCACGTTTTCTCCTCAAGCAATGTTTTGAGTTCATCGGGCATTTCGGGAAGGGGCTCTTGCGAAACCGTAAAATCGCCGTTTTTTCTTCGGACTATGAGGTTAATCTTGGCGAACCTCGGATCGGTGTTCGGATAATCATCCCGCGTATGCCCGCCCCGGCTTTCCTTTCGTTCAATCGCGGCAACGGTGGCCGCTTCCGCAAAGGTTAACAGGGAGTGAAGATCCAGGGCCAAATGCCAGCCCGGATTATAGTGTCGATTGCCTTCAACTTTAAGATTGACCGACCGTTCCTTGAGTTGGGCAATAACTTCAATCGCCTTCCGTAGCTCCGATTCGCTTCGAATAATACCCACCAGGTCCTGCATGCAGTCCTGCAGATCGGCGTGCACAGCGTACGGGTTCTCACTGCCTTTGCTTTCGAAAGGCGCCAAGAGTTCCTTCGCATAGCGATCGACCTGGCCGTGGTCTATAGTGACCGGTCCTTCGTGCGTTCTCACGTACTCGGCGGCATAGAGACCGGCGCGCCGGCCGAAGACCAACAGGTCGGAGAGCGAATTACCGCCTAAGCGATTGGCGCCGTGCAGCCCGGCGGCGACTTCACCGGCGGCGAAGAGTCCGGGAACCGTTGTCGCCGTACTGTCAGCGTCAACCCTGACCCCGCCCATACTATAATGGCAGGTGGGGCCGACTTCCATGGGCTCTTTGGTGATGTCGACGTCGGCGAGCTCTTTAAATTGATGATACATGGACGGCAACCGGCGTTGTATATAGTCCGCCGGTCGTCGCGAGGCGATGTCTAAGAATACGCCGCCATGAGGCGTACCACGGCCCGCCTTGACTTCGGAATTGATGGCGCGAGCGACTTCGTCCCGGGGTAATAAATCAGGAGTTCGCCGGTTGTTCTTCTTGTCCTCATACCAAGCATCTGCTTCCTTTTCCGTCTCAGCCGTTTCAGCGCGGAAGAACTCCGGGATGTAGTTGAACATAAAGCGTTCGTTGTTGGTGTTCTTGAGGGTACCGCCGTCGCCACGCACGCCTTCGGTCACGAGAATACCACGCACACTGGGTGGCCAGACCATGCCCGTGGGGTGAAACTGCATGAATTCCATGTCCATCAAGTCAGCGCCCACGTCAATGGCCATGGTGACTCCGTCCCCGGTATATTCCCAAGAATTGGAAGTCACCTTCCACGCTTTTCCGCCCCCACCGGTAGCGAGCACAACGGCCTTACACTTAAACAGAATGAACTTGCCGCTTTCACGCCAGTAGCCGAAGGCGCCGCTGATCCTCCCACCGTCCAGCAGCAGTCGCTGCAGGTTGCATTCCATATAGACGTCGATTCCCTTGTGCACCGCGTGCTGTTGCAAGGTCCGAATCATTTCCAGACCGGTTCGATCGCCGACGTGCGCCAGCCGGGCATAACGGTGTCCGCCAAAATCCCGCTGCAGAATAAGTCCATCATGGGTGCGGTCAAAAAGGGCACCCCATTCTTCGAGTTCAAGCACCCGGTCCGGCGACTCTTGCGCATGGATCTGCGCCATCCGCCAGTTGTTGAGCAGCTTGCCGCCGCGCATCGTGTCGCGGAAATGTACTTTCCAATTGTCTTCGGGATAAACATTACCCATCGCCGCGGCGATGCCGCCTTCAGCCATTACCGTATGAGCCTTGCCGAGGAGTGATTTGCAAACCAGAGCGGTCCTGGCTCCTCTGGCCGAGGCCTCAACTGCAGCGCGAAGACCCGCACCTCCGGCGCCGATTACAACAACATCGTATTCGTGAGTTTCGTACTTTTCTTCAGCCATTAGAAAAACCTCAAATCATGAATGACGCCCATAGAGAGCAGACGGACGTAAAGATCCGTCAATGCAACCCAGATCAGGCTCACCCAGGCGTATTCCATATGGCGGAGGTTGAGCCGGCTGACGAAACTCCAGAATTTGTACCTTAAAGGCGCGCTGTGAAATGAGTTTAAATAACCGCCAGAGATATGCCGGCAAGAGTTGCAGGAAAGACTAAACAGCGTAAGGAGAAATGCATTAACGATAAGAACGATAGTCCCGACGCCCATCCCGAAACCTTCCGGGAAGCGAAACGCTAAGATCGCATCCCACCACAAAAAAACCAAAATGACGATGGAAAGATAAAAAAAATAGCGGTGCAGGTTTTGCAGCAGAAATGGAAAACGGGATTCACCGCTGTAGTTTTTGGCAGCATCACGCACGGCACAAGCCGGTGGAGACAGGAAGAACGAGCGGTAGTAGGCTTTGCGGTAATAATAACAGGTGGCGCGAAATCCTCCCGGCACCCATAAAATCAAGAATGCCGGCGATAAATTCCACCAAGAGCCCACTAGTGGAAGTGTCAAGTGGTCACAGTTCTCGGCAAGACAGGGCGAGTAAAAGGGAGACAAGTAGGGCGCCACATAATAGTGGGCATTTTGAAAAGCCGCCCAGGTAGCATAAATGGCAAATCCGCCTAGCACGACAACCACCAGCAGCGGCTCTTTCCACCAGGCGTCCTTACGCAATGTGCGAAACTGATTCAGGGTTAATGTCTTATCGCTCACGATTGCATCCTTTAGCCTTAAAGGTTCTAAGTTCTAATGTCTTATACTTATAATTAATAGTGGATGGCTTCTACTTAATGTCAAGCAACCTTGAAGATGGAATTGAGCATCCAACTGACGCCAAAATGCGGTTTTCCGATTCAAGTTGAACGGGAAACCGCTTATTTTCTTTTCGTGAAATCGAAAGGAAGGCGACTGCGATGCAAAAGTTGGTTTATTTCGCCGCGGCGGTTTCCTCTTTAGCTTTATTTGCTTCTTCAAGCTTCATATAAGTTTCAACGATCTGCGGAATATCGTCCTTGGTAACTTTCATATACCAAAGCCCTTCCGGCCAGATCATCATATTCGGGCCAAAAGCACAGAGATCCATACAGCCGCTCCGACCCACGCGCAGCTTGCCTTTTAAATTCATTTCCTTGGCGATTTACTTCAGATCTTCCGCGATATCTTCGCCGCCACTGTAGCCGCAAGAGGGGCTCTCGCCGTTTCGGTTATTGATACAAAGATAAATTTGTCGCTTGTAGGGCTGTGGTCGTTGGATCATGGAAACTCCCTTCAAGCTATTTGAATTATTCTCGGCTTATAACAGAAAAAAAACAGCTTTGCACGCGGTGACTTACTTCTCTTTTCGACTACCGGGAAGGGTCATACTCCAAGGGTCGAGGGCGTTTTTTAATCGCTCGTCCGGCAGCGCCTTGTGCATCTGAGCAACCTGTCGAACAGTCTTGCCGCTCGCAATGGCCTCGTGCGCGATCTTTGCGGCGGCGTCATAGCCGATCAATGGCGCCAGTGCCGTAACCATGGCAAGGCTGTTTTCCACGAGCTCGTTACAGCGCTCCTGGTTAGCTTCGATGCCAATCACGCATTTTTCCGACAAAGCCTTCACCGCGTTGGCCGTAAACTGTATGGCCTCGAGTATCTTAAGCGTAACAATTGGCAGTGTCACATTCAATTCAAAGTTACCCGCTTGCCCGCAAATCATTATCGTTGCGTCGCAACCGATCACGTGGGCGGCTACTTGAAGCACCGATTCGCAGAGCACGGGATTGACTTTGCCCGGCATGATCGAGGAGCCCGGTTGCGTCTCGGGGAGACCGATCTCGCCGATCGCGCAGCGCGGGCCGGAGGCGAGCCATCGAATGTCGTTAGTTATTTTGGTTAAGCTGACCGCCAAAGTTTTGATTGCGCCGCTCACGTACACTACGGCGTCTCGTGCCGCCTGCGCTTCAAAATGGTTCTCGGCTTCACGAAAGGCGATGCCGGTCTCTTCAGAGATGACTTTGATGGCGCGCATGGCAAATTCCGGATGCGTATTGATGCCCGTGCCGACTGCGGTCCCCCCCAGCGCAAGCTCTTCGAGCCCATTCGAAGCGGCTTTAATACGTTCTATACCGAGCTCGATCTGCCGTGCATAGCCGCTAAATTCCTGACCCAGTCGAATAGGGGTGGCGTCGTTGAGATGGGTGCGGCCGATTTTCACGATGGAATCGAATTCTTTCGCTTTACTTTCGAGCGCGCTGTGGAGGCCGATTAAAGCGGGAAGAAGATTCTGCCGTATCGCCCCCAGCGCAGCGACATGAATCGCCGTCGGGATTACGTCATTGCTCGATTGTCCCATGTTTACGTGATCGTTGGGGTGTATCTCCTTGCTGCCGCGGGATTTCCCGAGAAGTTCGAGTACCCGATTGGCAATGACCTCGTTAACGTTCATGTTGGTGGATGTGCCTGATCCGGTTTGAAAAATATCGACAACGAACTCTTTGTGGTGTTTTCCTTCCATGATTTCTTTTGCCGCATCACGAATGGCTCCGGCAATTTTGCCATCCAACAATCCTAGACCTTCATTGGCCGTGGCTGCGGCATATTTGATCAGCGCCAGCGCATGGATGAAGGTTGGCGGGAAGCCGATACCGCTGATCGGAAAGTTCTCTACAGCTCGCTGAGTCTGGGCGCCGTAGTAGGCGCTCTTGGGAACCCGTACTTCACCCATGGAATCCCGTTCCATTCGGTATTCTTGCTCGGCCATTTTCTTTCTCCTCTTGGGCGTCTTGTATTCATCTATCATGGACGACGCGATGGACCAACTGGGTCGAATCAACCTTCTTTGGCATTTATTTTTGGTCGGGGTATCAAGCATGTCCTCGACAATGGCTTAGATGCGTCGTGAATTTTGTGATAATGATTTTCAATTCGGCTCGTGCAAGGAATAAGGTCCCTATTGCCAATGGAACAGCTTATCGAATTGAATAACCGCGTTGTTCAGTGCCGCAAGTGCCCGCGCCTGGTTCGCTGGCGCGAAGCTTGCGCGACAAATCCACCGCGCCGGTATCACGGCATGGAGTACTGGGCAAAGCCCCTGGCGGGGTTCGGCGACCCCCAGGCGAGAGTTATGATCGTCGGGCTTGCACCGGCGGCCAACGGCGGCAATCGGACCGGAAGAATGTTTACCGGAGACCGCAGCGGCGACTGGCTTTACCGCGCGCTCCATGCTTTTGGTTTTGCCAACCAGGCGAAATCGGAGCATTGCGACGACGGTCTTGCGTTGAGAGACTGCTATATCACCGCCGCCGTGCATTGCGCGCCGCCGCTGAATAAGCCCGCTCCGGTTGAATTCGAACGCTGCCGTCCCTTTCTTGTTCAAGAGCTAAGAATGATGAGGCAGGTGCGCGTTGTCATCGTTCTCGGTAAGATCGCTTTCGACTCGTTTCTGAAAGGCTATGAGGAAGCCGGCGGAACGATTCCCAAACCGCGCCCGAAATTCGGTCACGGCCGAGCCAGCGTTCTGTCGGACGATCTGTCTTTAATCTGCTCCTACCATCCGAGCCAGCAGAATACTTTCACAGGCAAACTGACGCAGCCGATGTTCCACAGTGTTTTTCGGCAGGCGAAGGAGCTTCTTTAATATCCCTGATGCGTTTAGTCTTGGCGATGCCAGGACCAGCGTGCTGGTAGTGGCCGGCGTCTTAGTGCTACGTTGGGGATGAAGAACTCAAGGCTTCAAAGGTCCGCATAGGGTGGCACAGGTTTCAAGAGCGCAAACGAAACAACGGGACTTTGGCTGAATTGCGGAGGCCGTGATGAGAGCGAATTCAAGCAGAGATTATTTAGAGGTCGAAAAAGAACTCAAAAAGCGTATCGACGGCGAGGTGCGGTTTGATCAGTATACTCGCCTGCTGTACTCCACCGATGCGTCCATTTACCAAATCGAGCCTGTTGGTGTCGTCATGCCGCGTCACAAAAACGATGTACAGGCCGCAATCGAGATCGCCAATCGCTTCCAAGTTTCGATCTTGCCCAGAGGCGGCGGCACCTCGCTTGCCGGGCAGGCAGTGGGGCAGGCGATCGTGTTGGACTTCTCCAAGTACATGCAGAATGTTGTCGAAGTGAATCAAGAAGAGCCGTGGTGCCGGGTGCAACCGGGATTGGTTCAAGATGAGTTGAACGCTCATGTGCGGTCGATGGGGCTTCAATTTGGTCCGGATACATCGACATCCAATCGCGCCACCATCGGCGGCATGATCGGCAACAATTCGTCCGGTGCCCATTCGCTCACTTATGGCAAGACACTGGACCATGTTCTGGAGCTTACCGTTTTATTGTCCGATGGCAGCGACGTTGTCTTGAAAAATCTCCAGCCCGACGAACTGAGCAGGAAAACCGGGCTTGACGGGCTCGAAGGCAGCATCTATCGCGAAGTCGAACGACTCGCACTGCAACATAGGGACGAAATTCTTGCCCGCTATCCAAAGATTATGCGGCGCGTGTCCGGTTACAATCTGGATGAATTCATCAAGTCGCAGCCCTTTAATTTGTCACGCATCGTGACCGGTTCGGAGGGGACCTTGGCGACCATCGTCGAAGCCAAGATGCGGCTGGTGCCGAAACCCAAGTGGACGGCAATGGATGTCATCCATTTCAACGATGACATCGAAGCGCTGGAATGCGCCCAGGTGGTTCTACAGACGACGCCTTATGCCATGGAATCCACTGACAAGATGATCCTCAATCTGGCCCGCGGTAACATCGAACAATCGAGAAAGCTTGGCTTCGTCCAAGGCACACCGGAGTCGCTTCTGATGGTCGAGTATGCCGGTGAAACGGAAGCAGAGGTCAGGGAGCAGGTCTATAAACTCGAAGAGGTCCGGAAAAAACATAAGATCGGCTATGCGGCGACCCTCGCTTTTAAGCCGGAAGAGGTCAAGGCGATCTGGGGCGTGCGCAAGGCCGGTCTCGGGCTGCTGCTCGGCATCAAGGGAGACAAAAAGCCCATCGCCTTCGTCGAAGATACGGCGGTGGAGCCGTCGATGTTGCCGGAGTTTATCCGGCGCTTTCGCGAGGTAGTTGCGCGCCATGATACGGTCGCGGGCTACTACGGCCACTGCTCGGTCGGTTGCATGCATATTCGCCCGCTCATCAACCTCAAAGACGACAGCGAGAAACACAAGATGGTATCGATTGCGAACGCCATCTCGGATCTTGTGCTTGAATTTAACGGTTCGATGTCGGGCGAGCACGGCGACGGCCTGGCGCGCAGCCATTTCAATCAGAAGCTTTTCGGAGCGAATCTGTACCAAGCCTTTCAGCAGGTGAAGCGGGCCTTTGATCCTAAGAATCTAATGAACCCGGGCAAAATCGTCGACTCGCCGGCGATGACCGAGTCGTTAAAGATCAGTCCGCAATACCAAACCTGGGAGCCGCAGACGACATTGGATTTTAGCAGCCAAGGCGGTTTCGCGCGGGCCGTGGAAATGTGCAACGGCATGGGTGAATGCCGCAAGAAATTGGACGGTACGATGTGCCCTTCGTACATGGGAACGCTGGACGAAGAGCATTCAACGCGCGGCAGAGCGAACGCCTTGCGCACGGTGTTGTCAGGAAAGGTGCCGAAAGAAGAATTCACGGGTCATCGCCTCCATGAAATCATGGATCTCTGTCTCGAATGCAAAGCCTGCAAAGCCGAGTGTCCTTCCAATGTCGACATGGCGAAACTCAAGTACGAGTTTCTCGATCACTATCACCGCGCCAACGGCTTGCCCCTGCGCAACCGGCTGTTCGGCGGCATTGCGCGGCTAAATCGCATCGGCTCGCAGTTCGCGCCGCTTTCTAATTGGCTGGCCAATTCGAAGATGAATCGTCGGCTGATAGAAACATTTGCCGGCGTGGACCGCCGCAGGCCTTTACCGCAATTTGCCAAGGAGACCTTCGAGAGCTGGTTCAATGGTCATAAAGCCGAAGGGGACGGAGCCAAGAGTGAAGTCGTGCTATTCCACGACACCTTCAACGACTTCAATACGCCCAACGTCGCCATCGCGGCGACGCGGCTGCTTGAACGCTTGGGGTACCGGGTGATGCTCGCCAATAAACGCTGCTGTGGCCGGCCGATGATCTCGAAGGGAATGCTCGGAGAAGCCAAGAACAACGCGGCATGGAATGTCGACCAGCTTGCGCCATTCGCCGAGCGAGGGATCCCGATTGTTGGCCTCGAACCGTCCTGTTTGCTGACCTTACGAGACGAGTACCCTGATTTCCTGCGCACCAACGATGCCATGAACGTCGCCAAGAATACTTTTCTTTTGGAGGAGTTTCTGCTCAGAGAACGAGATGCGGGCAAGCTTTCGTTAAATTCTCAAACCACCGGTCGCAAAGCACTGCTTCATGGCCACTGCCACCAAAAAGCGTTGGTCGGAACGGCACCGACGATCGCTGTGCTGAAAGCGGCGGGCTTTGACGTCAGCGAAGTCGACTCCGGCTGTTGCGGTATGGCAGGCTCTTTTGGCTTCGAAAAAGAACACTACGATCTTTCGGTGACTATCGGTAATCGCCGCCTCGGGCCGGCCGTAAAAGCGGCTGCAGGCGATGTCGAGATCGTTGCGCCCGGTATTTCGTGCCGGCAGCAGATTGAGCATCTGACCGGTCGCAAAGCGAAGCATCCGGCGGAACTGCTGTGGGAAGTAATAAGTTCCGAGGACTGATTGCTGAGGGCCGTAGCGCAGAAGAAAGAAATTGACAATCGCCGCCGAGCTCGAATGGTATGTCGCTGGGATGAGCCCGAAATCTATTAAAAACGCTTCCGAAGGACGACTAGCGAGAATTTAATGGCTTTCTTGGAAAAAAACCCCGCCCGAGCTGAGATGCCAGGCGGGGTCGCGACGGATTTAGAGATGGCTACTTCTTTTCCGCCTTCATGGCGTCGCCCTTCGTAGCTTTCGTTGAATCGGAACTTTTGGTCTTGGTAGATTTCTGCGCCGGTTTCTCGATCATGGTGTTGCCGGTAGTCGTCACCTGCGGCCGGAGCTGTTTCATAAGGCTTGGGCCGACACCGGGGACTTTTTGCAGATCATCGACCGATTTGAAGTTGCCGTTCTTGGTTCGGTAGTCGATGATATCCTGCGCTCTTTTCTCGCCGACTCCCTTAAGACTCCTGAGCTCTTCTTTGGTGGCCGTGTTGATATTGACCGCTGCCATCGCCAGCCCCGAGAGGGCAAAACACATTGCCAATGCCAAAAATAATTTCCTCATTTTTTTCTCCTTGCTGTTTGTGCGGTTTTCCGCGAACTCTGCCAATTGCGCGCCTATGCCCGATTAAACGCTAAGTGCTCTGTTGTTCTTCAACGACCGATTTAATGTTTACTAGCGGCTCATAAACCGATGTGCGGCTTGTCATGTTCGACTACACCGCGTCTTCCGGCCGCTCATACTTGGCCTTGCCCCATCGTTCCTTCAGAGTTGGATAAGCCACGGTGAAAATAGTCAGAACAATCAGTGTAACGACCGTCGGAAAGAGCAACCATTTCGCACCGTAGGCAGCGGTGGAGATCCACAAATAGTTTTCCGCGATCTTGCCGAGAATCAGTCCCAGGATAAGTGGCGGCCGAGGCCAGCCGAATTTCACCATGAAATAGCCGATCACTCCGAAAATAAGACAGGAGATAATATCTGTGATGCTGTTGTTAGCGGTAAAGGCGCCAATGAACACCAGGAACATCAGGAACGGGATCATTAACGAGCCGCGAATAAAGGTCAGGGCCGCCAGGTGATTGAGAACGAGGAAACAAACTCC
>WHTF01000021.1 GCA_009379725.1 Deltaproteobacteria bacterium | reverse complement strand
TCTGGTTCGTTTCCTCACTCACCCGGTGCTCAGCTCTCTGCTCATGACGGTTGGGATGCTTGGCATCATCCTGGAAATCCGCACGCCCGGCTTTGGCGTCCCCGGTGCCATAGGTATCACCAGTCTGGCGCTGTTTTTCTGGGGCCATTGGCTGGTTCAGCTGGCAGGATGGGAAGAGCTGTTGCTTTTCGGCGCCGGTCTTGTGCTGCTATTTTTAGAAGCCTTCGTTATTCCCGGTTTCGGGATCGCGGGCGTCGCCGGTATTGGCGCTTTGCTGGCCGGCCTCAGCCTGAGCAAGATCGGCGGGGGAGCCACGTGGGAGCATATTCTCACGGTCGTGAGTCATGTCGTTTTTTCCTTGCTCCTTGCTGTGCTGGCCAGTATCCTGATGCTGCGCTGGTTGCCGCGTCTGCCTTTTGGCCGCCGGCTGATTCTTGAAGCAGGTCTTGGCGCCGGACAGGGGTATGCCTCAGCACCCGAAAGCGATCTCAGTTGGCTCGGCAAACAGGGGATGACGCTCTCGCCGTTGCGGCCGGCTGGTCTTGCAGAGATTGAAGATCAGCGGATCGACGTCGTATCAGACGGGGAGTTTATCGAGTCTCAAGCACCGATCATTGTAAGCCGCGTCGACGGCAACCGTATCGTCGTGCGCCGACACCGTGCAAAAACTGAAAGGGGTGACAAATGACGGGAATAGAAACCGGTTTAACAGGAGGCTTGGCCCTACTGATACTAATCGTAGTCGGATTGGCGTTTATTTTGTATTTCGTCCCGCTACCATTGTGGATCGCCGCATGGGCGTCGGGCGCCTACGTCGGACTCTTCACCCTGATCGGCATGCGCTTGCGCCGGGTGCCGCCGAGCACCGTAGTCACGGCGCGCATCAGCGCCGTAAAAGCCGGGCTGGATATACCGCTCAACGATCTCGAGGCGCACTATCTTGCAGGCGGCAACGTTGTCAGGGTGGTGAACGCCATGATCTCGGCGGACAAGGCCAACATCGCTTTGCCCTTCAAGCGGGCCGCCGCCATAGATCTCGCCGGGCGTGATATAGTGGAGGCGGTGAAGATGTCGGTCATCCCCAAGGTGATCGAGACGCCGAAAATCGCCGCCGTCGCGAAAGACGGAATCCAGCTCATGGCGGTCTCTCGCGTGACGGTGCGCACCAACATTGACCGGCTGGTCGGCGGCGCGGGCGAGGAGACGGTCATCGCGCGGGTCGGCGAGGGCATGGTGAGCACCATCGGCTCCGCGGCGACGCACAAGGCTGTGCTGGAAAATCCCGATCACATTTCAAAGAATATACTGAGTAAAGGACTGGATGCGGGAACGGCCTACGAGATCCTTTCCATCGATATCGCCGACGTCGATGTCGGTCAGAACATTGGCGCGAAGCTGCAAATAGATCAAGCCGATGCTGACAAGCAGATCGCTCAAGCCAAGGCCGAGGAGCGACGGGCAATGGCCGTGGCGTTAGAGCAGGAGATGCGCGCCCGCGTCGTCGAAGCTGAGGCGGAGGTGCCGCGCGCTATGGCTGAGGCTTTCCGGAACGGCAATCTCGGCATCATGGATTACTATCGAATGAAGAACGTACAAGCCGATACCGCGATGCGCGATTCCATCGCCGAAACCGGCGAAGACCCAACTACGACCCAGAAACGGTAAAGGCGCCCGCGATGCGCAACATAACTTTCGAACAGATTCTTCTTGTTATCATTTTTATCCTTGCGCCGCTGCTCAATTTCATACTGCAGCGGATCAAGGGGCGCCTGGCGAACCAACTGCCGCGCCAAGAGCCCAAAGAGCCCATGCGGCGCCAATCGCGTATTGTTCCGACCGCTGCGCCACCGCCCGCGCCGAACCCGGCCGATACCCGCGCTCCTCGATCGCGGGTACCGGCAATTTCCGTTTTCCGCTCCCAAAGGCGTTCTTCTAAAACGTCGCTCCTGGGAAGCCCGCGCGACCTGCGCCGCGGCATCATCATCATGACGATTCTCGGGCCCTGCCGGGCCAACGAGCCACCGGACTGAATAAGATCGTCTTTAATGTTGCTGCATTTTTCACCGCGTGGCCATGCAAATCATTGTTGAAGTAGACGTAAACGTCCAATCCGGACGTTAAATAACCGTTTATTTCTTTCGCATGGACCCTAAGTATCCCGTCATCGTAATTACCGTCATAATGGCCACCGTGAAATCGCATGTACACCCAATCGGCGGTAATCTCCCGCGGGTGATCGGCGATCATGTCGTGGATACACAAAGCGGCGCGATACCGCCGCAGCACATCGTAAATTTCCTTGGTGAACCAGCGCGGATCGCGAAATTCCACGGTCCACCGGTATCTCGGGTGTGCGGCCTTAAGAAAGTCTCTCAACCTTTCCGCGTTAACGTCCCACTTCGGCGGGAGCTGCACAAGGATCGGACCCAGGTGATCCTTAAGGCGCTTGGCGCGCTCAGTAAATCGCCGGATGGTGTCCTTGGGATTTTTCAGTTTCATCATGTGCGAGCCGTAGCGGCTGAATTTTACGGCAAAACAGAATCCGTCCGGAGCGCCGGCTCGCCACGCGTCGAAAGACTCTTCCGACGGCAAACGATAGAAGGTGTTATTAAGCTCAACTGTATCGAAGCGCGAGGAGTAATAGGCGAACCATTGCTTGGGAGACAGTTTCTCCGGGTAATAAATTCCTCTCCAGTGCTTGTAGTGAAACCCGGATGTGCCTATGCGGCACTGCGGCATTGTTTGGGATTTCAATTGCATTGATGCAACCAGTGATAAAATACCGATTCAATCTCACTTGTAATGTAAAGAGAGTAACCCCGGCGAAGTTTGAGTCAATGGACAGCCTCGCAGCGTTCTCTATCGCCAGCGATTACATGGGCGGGTAAACAACGCCTGAGCCCGGGCCGAGTGGAATTCCTAATAGAAGCCATGCTGTGAGCAAGACGGTCCAACCGAGGGCGAAGGCAATCGAATACGGCAGCATCAATGTCAGCAATGTCCCCAGGCCGATGCGGGGTTGGTATTTCTGGGCGAAGGCGATGACCAGTGGCATGTACGGCATGAGAGGAGTGATGATGTTGGTGAAAGAATCGCCGATACGGTAAGCCCCCTGCGTAAGCTCAGGGGAGAAACCCATAATCATCAGCATGGGCACAAACACCGGGCCGACAACCGCCCATTTGGCCGAGGCGCTGGCGACGAAGAGATCGATGGCGGCACAGACAAAGATAAATAAAAGCACAAGCGGGATTCCCGACAACCCTGACGCTTGCAGCAAGTCGGCGCCGCTGACGGCGAGAATCAGACCGAGGTTGGACCAGGCGAAGTAGGCGACGAACTGGCTCGCCGCGAAAGCAAGGGCGATATAGCTCCCCATTGTTCCAAGCGTCTCATCAATCATCCGCCCGACGTCTCGGTTACTCTTAATGGTTCCCGCCCTCATGCCATAAGCAAGAGCTGGGAACAAGAAGCCCAGCGACATCAAAACCACCATCCCCTGGAAAAACGGCTCGAGGCCGCCCTTGGCGTCGCGCAGGAGCGCGTTATCGGGAACGACCAGGAACAGCAGCAAAACGATCTCAAATAGCAGGACCAATCCAGCGGCCGCCAATCCGCGCCGTTCTCCGGCAAGAAGAACATTCGATTCTCGATCGTCCTCGGATCGATAAGGTCCCAGTCTGGGCTCGACGATCCAATTGGTGACCGCCGCGCCGATGAGAGTCAGCAAGAAAGTGGACGCGACCATGAGATAATAATTGGCGGTGGCCGGGACGACGTAGCTTGGATCGTAGAGCCGGGCGGCCTCCTGCGTGAGGCCGGCCAAAAGCGGGTCGAGGGGAGTCAGAAACAGATTGGCGCTGAACCCGCCGGATACACCCGCAAAGGCTGCTGCCAGTCCGGCGATGGGATGACGGCCGACTTGAGCAAACAACACGGCGCCGAGAGGCACGAGAATGACGTATCCCGCATCGACGGTGAGGCTGGCATTGACACCGGCAAAGACCAGCGCGGCGGTAATCAGCCATTGCGGCACGCTTTTTATGAAGCCTTTGAGCGCCGCCGAAAAAAGGCCGCTGCGCTCGGCCACGCCGACGCCGATCATGGCGACCAGCACCGTGCCGAGCGGAGCAAAGCCGGTAAAATTGCCGACCGCCTTGGTGATGATGTTTTGAATCCCCTGGCGATCGAGAAGATTGACGGCGACAATCGGTTTCCCCGTCAGTGGATGAGTGACCGATAGGCCCAAAGCATGGGCGAGCCAGGAAAGCACCAGAACCGCAAGGGAAAAAAGCACGAAGAGAATGAACGGATGCGGCAGCTTGTTGCCGCATCGTTCGATCCGGTCGAGCACGCCTGCAGTAAAACTTCTTCGTCCCGTTGTTGTCGCCATGACTCAATCGGGAGTATTACCTAGACTCGTAGCTGTCAAGCGAAAACCCGGTACGACATTCAATGAAATTTCGATTTTATTAACCCGGCGAAAAACTGAAGCCTTAATTATCGATGCGGCGCCTGCTACTCCGAATATATGCTAAACCTGGCTGAGCCTGGGTCGGCCCGCGGTAATTCCTCCATCGACGACAAAAACGCCGCCGGTGATTTGCCGGGCGCGATCTGAAGCAAGAAACAACGCCATCTCGGCAACGTCTTCAGGCTCACCGACCCGCCCCAGGGGAACCTGCTTTGGCAGATCTTTGAGCTTTTCTGCGGGAATCATCGGAGTCCGTGTGGCGCCGGGGCAGATACAGTTTACCCGAACATCGCAGCCAGCGAGCTCGAGAGCGAAGGTTTTGGTCATCATAATAACCGCGGCTTTTGACGCACAGTATGCGCTACCACCGGCGTAACCAACCAGACCGCCGATTGAGCTGATGTTGATAATAGAGCCCTTGGTTCTTTTCAAATGAGGCAATGCATACTTGGTGCAAAGAAAAACGCCGCGTGCATTCACCGAAATTACCTCGTCCCAAAGCGCTGAAGAAGCAGCCTCAAGGGCAGAGAGTTTTTGAATGCCGGCGTTATTGCACAGCAAATCCAATCGGCCGAAACGAGCGATCACCCTGCCAATCATTTTCTGAATCTGCCTTTCTTTACGGACATCGGCGACAATATAGGCCGCCGCCGACTTCGGTGGTGACAAAGTTGCTAAAGCGCGCTCGCCCTTCTTTCGATCAGTTCCGCAAATCGCCACGAAGTAACCCTCCGTCACGAACTTGCGGGCAATAGCCAAGCCGATACCCGAGTCGCCGCCGGTGATTAAAGCTATGGGTGAATCATTCGGCACGGTTTACCTTGAGACACAAAGGCCGATCAGCTACTGCAACGCCAACGCGTAGATGATCGGAAAAACCAACGGCAGCTTCTGCCAATTATCGCCGCAGTCCGAGCTGTGAAAAATCTCGCCCTTATCGAGCTTGATGTATCGCGCGCCCTCGCCGCCAGTGGCGACGAAAACATGATCCGGCGCTTCCGGATCGAACTCGATACACTCGACCATGCTTTCAAACGGACTCGGGAATCCTCCCGCCAGTTGCTGCCAAGTAGCGCCGCCATCGGAGCTGCGCATGAGCGCGCCGTTGGCCTTGGTAGACCGATTCAGCCACAGCGGCGGCGGCTCCTCGGCGACGCCGATAAATAGAGTCTGCGAGTGTACGGGGTGCACGCGAACCGGCACCGAATAAGTCCGTTGAAACTTATCGCTGATAGACTTCCAGGACTTGCCGCCGTCACGGGAACAATAGAGCGGCCTCCCCTTCGGAGGCGGTGTCGGGTCCGGATAATTTTCTCCACCCCCCGTCGCTGCATACAGAATCGCGCCGTCCGCCGGATCGAATGTTACCGAGTGCACATCCAAGTCGATGGGATAACGCACATCGTTCCATGATTCGCCGCTGTCTTCGCTGAGTAGAACCCCTCCCACTTGCGCAGCCAGGCAAAGCTTTCGCGAATTGCCAGGATCTATGGCGATACTGCGAATATGCGGCTGAATCACCGGCACCGGATAAGTCCACTGTCTTTCATTGGCCAAACGACCGACGCCGACTATCTCTTCCCAGTTATTTCCGCCGTCCCCGCTTCTCCATAAGGCCGGCGGTTCGGTGCCGACATAGACGGTCTCCGGCTGCGACGGATCGAGGGCGAGAGCGCGAATCTTGTCGGACAAAACTTTTTCGCCAAGGCGACGCCAGCTTTTGCCCATGTCATCGGTTCGAAAGAGACCGCCGCCGCGAATACCGGCGTAAACGATCTCGCGCCGCTTTGGATGACCTGCGAGCACGTTCACTTCCATGCCGGCAAGATTCTTCGACTCGACTTGCCATGATGCGTTTGCTGCGCGACTTATTTTAAAAATTCCATTTAACGTGCCGACAAAAATTGCTTCCATGACTCGACTCCCTACCTGGATCTTCCGGCCGCGATGGCGCGGTCGGCGATCTGGTCGTAAATGAACCGAAAAACATTGATGCTCTCCCGGACAACTTCAAGCACGGTCTGTCCTTCCTCTTTTGTTTTGGCATATTTCGCAATAATGCGCACAGTCTCGTCTGCGTGGCCGCCTTCGTCCGGATCCGCCGCATCCGCAGCCTCCCAGTGAACGAGATATTTGGAATCCAGCCCGAGTGGTTGCCACTTCTTACGTGAGTTTAGCGCTGTTTCTCCGTAGCGGGCGGCTAACTCTCCGTGATTGGTCAGTTCTAGCGCGCCAATGGCAGCGAATCCTTCAAGCCAGGGGCGGGTGCGACTGATGTTATCCCAATAATGAATGCCCATGCGCATCGCAATGCTAGGCAGGTGGTTCAGCACCTCGTCGCGCGTCATCCCCAAACCCTCGCCGAACGTCACCAAGCTGCCGTGATGGGTATCGTGAATCGTCGGATCATCAACTTCCTCGACGTACATATTGCCGATCATGTAACTGCGCGGTTCGAGGTGCGGGCAGTTCGCGATCACGTTGCCGAACCAGCGCGGAAAGTGATCGGCGAAGTAAGTGTGCTCGGGAGTGAAAATCCGCGCACCTTCGACGGTTAAATGTTTGTTGACGAACTCGACGATCTTGGGCTTTCGCTCCCACCAGGCGTCGGCGATCGCCGTAAAGATGTTTTCTTTTGTAATCATAGATTGGTTCCTTTCTAGTTTGACTTACGCTTCATGCAGTTTCCGCAAACTGGATTTCTCTCTTCGTTCGAAACGGTGCTACGCCCGACCATCATCCTGAACAACGAAGCGAAGGATCTGTTTCTAAATTCCCGCGACGCATCACATTCAAAGTTGTTTCCCGAATAAATGCGCCCACTGCTTCAACACCATTTGCCGATACTCCGAGCTCACGCTGCTCACCGCCGGGAATTCGTTCCTCCGCCCATAAGGCCGGCAGGCGTCCACTATTATGCAAGAACTCACCATGTCGTTGGCGGCCTTTTGCTCCGGCGTGACCGTCGGATTAAGATCGCTCGCGGGCACATCAACCATTTCCGATTGCCGCTTCGGGTCCCAGCGTGACGCCATCGCCCATAACACGTCGTTGATGTTCGTGATGTCGATGTCGTCATCGACAACCACGATCATACGCGTGTCGCGGCCACCGTCACGCGTCGCGAGCACCCCATAGCCGACCTGTCGAGCGTGGCCGGAATAGCGCTGGCGAATCGCAACCACCACGACGAATCTCCCCTGCCGCGGAAACCAAACGCCTTTGACGTCGGGAATGCCCGCGCGCTCCATCGACGACCATATGTTCGCGGCGCGGATGTGCATGTAGATGTCGGTATTAAGATAAGTTTTTAATGGCGGATCGCCGGTGATGATCGGATCGTCGCGGTGATAGATCGTCGACACTCGAACGACCGGCCGGTCGATGGTGCCGGAAGCATAGTAGCCCGGCCATTCGCCAAAAGGACCCTCCGGACGCGACACCTTTTCAGGTGGCGGCGCAACACCTTCGAGCACCAATTCTGCAAAAGCGGGCATGGGCAAGCCTGTGGCACTGCCTTTGACGATCGGTATGGCGGTATCGAGAAGCCCTCCCAAAAAGTCGAATTCGCTTATCCCCCACGGAATCCCCACTGCGCTGGCAAGAATCATCGAAGGCGGAACGCCACAGAGAATCAGGAACGGGCAATCTTCGCCTCTGCTCCAATACTTTTGCGCAATCAGGTTGCCGTGCTTGCCGGGAATGATCCACAAACCGACCGTCTTTTCGTCGTGCACCTGGACCCGATAAGTGCCGGCGTTGATGTATCCGCTATCACGATCGCGGCAAATCACCGCGTCGAAGGTGCCGATGTAGCGGCCACCGTCTTTTTCATGCCACTGAGGCGCAGGAAAGTTCAGAACGTTGACATCGTTGCCTTGGGCGACGTTTTGCACGACCGGCGCGTCTTTGACTTCTTCCGGCGCAATCGGTTTAAGCTGCGCCAATCGATTCTTAACTTCCTGGACCAGAGGAATACCGCGAAGATCGGTCGAGACACCCAGCGCCAGCGCTTGACGCAAGGGCGAGAAAAGCACGTTGCTCAACACTCGCCGGCCGTGCGGATAATCCGGAATCTCATCGAATAACAGCGCGGGTGTCGGCGTTTGCTCAGCGAAGAGCTCGGTCAAAGCGCCGATCTCCAGGTTCCAGTGTGCGCGGGATATTTCTTGCAGCTCGCCGGCCGCTTTGACCTCGGCTAAAAAGGCTCGCAGATCAAGCGCGCCTTCTAAGCGCGTCGGGTGATTGGTCATCATGGCGGTTTGCTAAATTGGATTTTCTAGGGACCACTGTGTCTGCCCTTCCGGAGGGGCAACCATGGGAGTTGCCCTTAACACTTCCCTTGGAGACTTCACTTTCGTCGTTGGCGGTTCTGCCAAATTTGCCTTTGCATCACGAACAACGCCTTCTAACGCGTCGTCGATGCGCCCAGCGCTCTCGCCTCCGCTAGAATGCTGTTATCGACCAAGCCTTTGAAAAGTTTCCCGCGCTCGTCGGGCGACGCCACGCCGATTCGATCGAATACGATTGACAGCATGCGCGGCTCGGTGGTCATCGACTTGTTCAGATACTTTTCCGTGTACTGGGCGTAATCGGCGTCGAGAAATCTTTCCTCTTTAACGCCGGTGAATTTCGCTAGCGCCTTCTTGCCAATGCGCGGGTTATTGAGAAACAGCTCCAAGCCATCGAGATAGGCGGCCATGAATCGTTTCGCCAAATCCCTTTTGTCGCGCAGAAATTCGCGCGTGGTGAGCGTTACACCCTGGGGGAAAGAAACATCGAGCGTGCCAAGATCGAGCAGCTCGCGATAGCCGAGCTCTTTGCCGCGCTGGGCATAGACAGAGAGGAGCATCGCGCCATCCAACTTACCGGCCGTGAGACCGGCCATGATCTCCGGCATACCGCCCGCCTGTACCAACGTGATGTTATCGCGTTTAGGATCGAGGCCGACCTGCTGCAAGCCGTAACGCAGAGATGTATCGAGGCTGCCTCCGAAGCGGGAAACGCCGAGAATTTTGCCGCGCAAGTCCTGAGGTGTTTTGATTTCCGGTTTGGTAAACAGCGAGAACGTAAATTTATCGACCTGAGTGCCGATGATGGCGAGATTTTTGGCACCCTGGTGATAGGCGCGAATAACGGCTTCGCCGCTGAGCGTCGCGACATCCACTTCCCGCGTCAGCACCGCTGGTAACACGATGGATGAAGATGCAATATACAGGTGAATTAAATCGATGCCGCGCCGCTCAAACAGTTTCTCTTCTATCCCGGTAAAAAATCCGGCGTTGGTGGCGCTGAATGAGGAAAATGCGAGACGCACTGTTTCCGCGCCCGCGGCTTTGGTACCGCCACAGAGCACCGTGACGAAGAATAATATTTTAATGAAATCAGCTGGACGGTTTCGGGATCGTTGGGCCATGACTTCCCCACCTTTCGTCGGCGCGATTTATGCGATACAGCTAGTCCGCCGTGCCGCGAAATCAAATTAGTTTATTTGCTTCGAAATTCTTTGTTGACCGCATCGATGAAACCAGCGGTTTCAAGCCGGCTCATGATCGACGCATCGATAAAGCTCTCGGTTCTTTCCTTTTTCCAACTTGGGTCGGTTTCACTCATCATATCGAGGGTTGTCCGCGCGGACTCGGCGGTAATCTTCGGCGTACCAAAATAAGCATCCTTCGCGAAAAATCCATAGGATGCGGCCAACCGGGGGTCGGTAACCGGGAGTCTCATATAGCGCGCCATAATCGCCTTCGACTGATCCTCCGGACCCTTGCCTAGAAACGCGTGGCCGCGCACGACGGCGCGCATCGTTGCCTCCACCAAGCGGGGGTATTTCCTGAGCGTCGCCGCTGACGCCGCAAATCCCCCGCTGCAATATGGAATTTTCATATCGTAGAGGCTGATCAGACTGTTCAAGCCCTGTTTCGCTAGAACCGGTTTGAAAAGCGCCGCTTGTACTGCGCCATCTATTGTGCCGGCGCGCAGCGCCGCAAAGCGCTCCGGGGTAGAACCCACTTGGATAAAGTTGACGGAATCTGGATCAACCCCTGCGTGGCGTAAGGCGAAGCGCGCCGATACATGGGAGGTGTCTAAAAGTTGATTCACCCCGATGCTTTTACCTTTAAGTTGCTTGGGGTCGGTTATCTCTTTGCGCGAGGCGATCAAGTAAACGTTCACCGGAGCAAAGTCGGCGATGACGCGCAGATCAAACCCTGAACGCTTAGCTCGAAAAAGCTCGGGACATCCGGTCGCGACAAAATCCAGTTCACCTGAGATCATCGCCTGAACGCCAGTCACGGTGCGGGTAAACAGGATCTCCGCATTCAGACCTTCGGAATTAAAATAGCCTTTTTGCGCCGCGATCCAGAGCTGCGCGAATGCTCCGGACTGTGAGGCGTAACCGATGTGTACCGTCGCCTTCTCCGGTTTCGGCTGCGCCGCAGATACTCTCGCCTCCACGAGTCCGAACAAAAGTGCGATGAAAATTACGAACATCAATGACTTGTAACCTTTCACGAGCCTGCCCCTTTCATTCGGTCCCTACCGGCGATTCGCCGCTTCGCTCCAGCCGTAACTGCGTCCCATCAGAATCTTTAAATGCGCCTCTTTGGTGCGGGAGAGGTGTTTCTTCATGAGGTCGGCGGCCGTTTCCCCCTCGCCCTTGAGCAGCGCCTGGGCAATCTCGATGTGTTCCCGGTTGATTTCTTCGAGCCGCTCCAACGCGCCACGAAATGGAATCCGCGACATTTCGATGAGCGTTTCCATACGGTTCAGCAAGTCCTTCATGATCAGATTTCCGGAAGTGGCAATGATCAAACGATGCATCTCCGTGCCAAGTTGTTTGACCAAACTAAATGAAAAATCTCTTTTCGCGTTTAGCTTTGATGCTTTTGCTATGATGGCTTCGAGTTCTGCCCGCGGAACCCTTCCCGCAGCGTCCTTTGCCGCAGCGCTTTCGAGCAAAGCTCGAATTTCATAGATATCGTGGACATCCTTTGGTGAAAAATCTCGTACGACTACGCCCTTGTTAGGCATTGCCAACACTAGGCCTTCGGCTTGCAGATGAGTCAACGCATCACGAACCGGAGTGCGGCTCGCGCGGAACTGGTCGCACAGCTCTTCCTGAACCAGCACCGAGCCGGGCTGAAACAATCCACCCATGATCGCTGATTTCAGCTCCCGGTACACTCGCGCTTCGGCAATCGACGGGGCCCGTAGTTTTTTCTTCATCGTCGAACCCATTTCCTCCCCTGAAAACCGTTCTTTGCTGCCATTCTTTACGAACACAGTTTGTATAACAAACTGTATACAATTACAAGCCGGTGCGTCCGAAATATTATTTCTGATCAAAAACCGGCAAAGGCTTTCCTTCATGGATTATCAACCGGAACGGGTCGAGAACAGGCGTCGAGATCGGCCCGCCGTGATTGAAGAGCCGGTGGATTAATGGTAGACGAAACACCTATGCCAAAGTACCGAGTGACCGTAGACACCGGAGGAACATTTTCCGATTTTGTTTTCTTCAACGAAGATAGCGGCGAGATCGGCATTACCAAGGTCCCGTCAACTCCAAAGGAACCGTTTCAAGCGATCCTGGCGGGTGTCAAAGAATTATTAGATCAAGGTGCTGCCGCCGGTGAAATTTCTTTTTTTTGCCACGGAACCACCGTTGGCACCAATGCGCTCCTGGAGGAAAAAGGCGCAAAAACCGGTTTGCTTGTGACGCAAGGTTTTCGTGGCATCTATGAAGTCATGGAGCAAACCCGCGGCTATGGTCCGGCGACTTACGATCTTTTTTTCGAGAAGCCGCGCCTTCTGGCTCCCCCTTTTTATACAGAAGAGATTCCCGAACGGGTCGACTTTCGCGGCAACGCGCTGAAACCCATCGACGTCGAAACTGCGCGTGAAGCCATTCGGCGGCTGAAGAAGAAAGACGTGCAGTCCGTGGCCGTCTGCTTTCTGTTTTCCTTTTTGAACCCCGATCACGAACTCAAGATTAAAGATCTCTTCGCCGAGGAATTCCCGCAAGCCGGCTTGTCCCTTTCGTACGAGGTGCTGCCGCAAATCCGCGAGTTTTATCGGATGAGCACCACCGTAATCAACGCTTACATCCAGCCGGTGATGGCTAATTACTTGGGCCACCTTGAAAGCCGCATGAGAGAATTGGGTGTGACCACGCCAAAGCTCTACATCATGCAGTCCAACGGCGGCGTTTCGACCTTTCAAGGCTCGTCGAAAAAGCCGGTCGCCACGGTCCTCTCGGGACCCGCTGGAGGTGTCATCGCGTCGATGGGCACTTGCGAGCGCGTCGGCATCAACAACATCATCACCTTCGACATGGGCGGCACCAGCTGCGACGTCGCGCTGATTCACCAGGGCAACCCGGTCATTACCACCCAAGGGAAGATCAACCTGCGACCCATCGCTCTCCCCATGCTTGACATTCACACGGTCAGCGCCGGCGGAGGTACCATTGCTCGCATCGACGCCGTCGGCGGCCTGCAGGTCGGTCCTGACAGCGCCGGCGCCGATCCCGGTCCGGTTTGTTACGATCGCGGCGGCGAAAATATCACGATTACCGACGCCAATATGGTGATCGGCGTTTTAGATCCTGATCATTTTCTCGGTGGTCGCATGAAACTCAACAAGTCCAAGGCCGAGCGGCTCCTGGAAGATAAAATCGCCAAGCCTTTGAAAATGGATTTATTGGAAGCGGCCGATGGCGTGCTCGATATCATCAACGTCAAAATGGAAGAGGCCATCAAGGCCGTCTCTTCGCAGCGCGGCTATGATATACGCGATTTTACCCTGGTGGCTTTCGGCGGCGGCGGTCCCATGCATGCGGGACGCATGGCGCTCGACTTGGGCATCCCTTCCGTGCTGATTCCACTGACACCCGGCGTTCACTCGGCGCTCGGGTTGCTCATGTCCGACGTAAAACACGACTACGTCCGCTCTAAACTCGTCGGACTGGACGATCTCGAGCTAAATGAGATCAACCCCATGTTTAGCCGATTGATCGATCAGGCGAGAGCCGATCTGCACGGCGAAGGGTTTCAAGACAGCGAGATCAAGATGGAACCCTATCTCGATTTGCGCTATGCGGGCCAGGGGTACGAGTTGACGGTGCCCTGCCCGATGCCGCCGCTGACCAAGCAGGACCTCGCACTGATGCGCGGGCGATTCGACACGATGCACGAGCAAAATTCCGGCCACAAGGCGGAGACCGAACCGGTTGAATTGGTCAGCCTTCGGCTCATTTCGTTCGGGCTCGTACCCCAGGCCAAGCTCTCCCCCGGAAAAGTCACCGGCCGCACAGTCGAGCAAGCAACGACGGGTACGCGAAAAATCTTCTTCGGCAAGCGGCACGGCTTGCTGGATACCCAAATTTATAATCGGGATGTGCTGGAATTGGGTCACAAAATCAGCGGTCCTGCGATTGTTGAGCAGTTGGACACGACAACGGTGATTCATCCCGAGCAGGAAGCAACCGTGGACAACTATCGGAACATCATCATTCGAGAGCAGAAGTGAATGGTTCGACGGCTCGAACGAATTGAACAGCTCGCACGGCTTGAACTGCGACGGGAACTCATTCCAATCGTTCAAATAGTTCAAAGAGTAGACTGAGGTTTGAGATTTATGTCAATTGTCGATCCCGTAACCTTACAGGTGATCCAGGCGCGCTTAGCTGGCATCGTCCAGGAGATGCAGAATTCGTTGTTTCGCACCGGCTATTCGACAATCATCCGGGAATCGCAGGACGCCAGCTGCGCAATTTTGAACCGCCAGGGCGAAGTCGTCGCCCAGCATGTCGTGTTGCCGCTGCATATGGGCGCTTTCCCTGCTTGCGCAGCGGGAATATTGAAAAATTACAGCGCTGGCGAAGTTCACGAAGGCGATGCCTTTATCACCAACCATCCCTATCTCGGTGGCAGCCCGCACGCGCCGGACATGGCGGTGCTGTCGCCCATTTTTTTCCAGGGCGAGTGGGTCGGGTTCGCGGCAAACCTCGCGCACAAAAGCGACATCGGCGGCCCTGTTCCAGGAAGCTGCTGGAGTCAGGCCCGGGAGATTTATCAAGAAGGTCTCCACGTACCGCCGATCAAGTACGTTACCGGCTATCAAACCAGTAAAGACATCGAAGCGGTTCTCGGGGCCAACAGCCGCACGCCGGAGCTGGTCATTGGCGATTTGCGCGGCCAAGTCGGCGCAGCGCGTCTGGGAGAGAAACGCTTTCAGGAGATGATGGAGCGCTACGGTAAAGAGACGATTCTCAGCTCGTTCGAGCAACTGTTTGCCTTAACCGAAGCCAAGGTACGTGCTGAAATCGCTTCCTGGCCGGACGGCGTCGGCGAGGGCGAAAGATTCGTCGATAGCGACGGAATCGACCTCGATAAACCGGTGCGCCTGCACGTGCGCATCGAAAAGAAAGGCAAAGACCTGCTCTTCGACTTCACCGGTTGTGCCGACCAGACCAAAGGTCCGGCGAATATTCGTCCGACCATTGTCCGCGCGGCTTGTTGCTATCTTCTCACCTGCCTTGTGGATCCCGCCCTCGCCATCAATTATGGACTAGCGAAGGTCATCGACATCAAAGTTCGCGACGGCAGCGTGGTCAATCCTCACTTTCCCGCGCCGGTGAATACCTACAACCCGACAGTCCATGCTCTGGTGGAGTCACTGCTCGAAGCGTCCAGTCAGATCACGCCGCACAAGAAAGTCGGCGACGGGTGCAGTAGCCGGTCAATCATTATCGGCGGTCGCAGCAACAAGACCGGCAAAGGCTATGTGCAATACGAAATCTTCGGCGGTGGTTCCGGTGGACGTAGTGGCAAGGATGGCGTCTCCGGCACCAACGTCAATCAGTCCAACGCCAAGATCGCGCCCATCGAAATCATCGAGTCGGAGTTCTCCACGCGTCTACGAAGGTTCGAATTGATTCCCGACTCGGGTGGACCCGGAGCATTTCGCGGCGGGCTGGGCTTCGTCCGCGAATATGAAGTTTTGGATAACGACGCGCGTTTTTCCTTGCGCTCGACCAAACACAGCGTCGCTCCCAAAGGCATCGACGGCGGCGACGATGGACAGACTGGCCGATGCACGTTAAATCCCGGCCAACCCGACGAGCGGGTGATCCCTTCGCGGTTCTCGGATCACGTGCTGCACCCAGGCGAGATTTTCAGCCTGGATACTCCCGGTGGCGGTGGATTGGGCGATCCACAGGAACGAGATCCCCAACGAGTGCTCAATGATGTGCGCCACGGCTACGTCACCCAAGAAAAGGCGCGAGAAGCTTACCGGGTCGCCATTGACGCACAGGGCAACGATTTTGTTCTTAACGAATCCGAGACACGTGCATTGCGCGCCCAACAATTGTAGGGGAGGGCAGCATGCTGCGCCCTAACGTCACCTATCACCTAATACCTAACCTATGACCGTTGATCCGATTACCCTCCAAGTCATCCAAGCGCGTCTTGCCGGCATCGTCCAGGAAATGCAAAACTCTCTCTTCCGCACCGGCTATTCCACCATCATTCGCGAGTCCCAAGACGCCAGCTGCGCGATTCTCAATCGCCAGGGCGAAGTCGTTGCCCAGCATGTTGTATTGCCGCTGCACATGGGCGCGTTCCCGGCTTGCGCAGAGGCAATATTGAAAGCGTACCCGCCGCCTGAGATTCACAACGGAGATGCCTTCATCATTAACCACCCGTATCTTGGGGGTAGTCCCCACGCGCCGGACATGGGCGTGTTCACGCCCATTTTCTATAAGGATGAATGGGTCGGATTTGCCTCGAATATGGCGCATAAGAGCGATATCGGCGGCACTGTACCGGGGAGCGGTTCGGGCAATGCGCGGGAAATTTACCAGGAAGGACTTCATTTGCCGCCGGTGAAGTACATGTCGCGGCTGCAACCGATCAAAGAGATCGAAGCGATGATCACGGCGAACAGCCGTACGCCCGTAGTCGTCATTGGCGATTTGCGCGGCCAGGTCGGCGCGGCCCGCCTCGGCGAACGCAGAATCGCCGAACTCATGGAGCGCTACGGCAAAGAAACGATACTCGACTCCACCGATCTTCTTTCGGCGCACACCGAAAATCGCGTGCGCCAAGCCATCGCGTCTTGGCCTGACGGCGACTCCGAAGGGGAAAGTTTCGTCGACCATGACGGCATCGATTTGACCCGTCCTATTCGCATTCACGTGAAAGTCAAGAAGGCCGGGAGCACAATTCAATTCGACTTCAGCGACAGCAGCGACCAAACTCAGGGGCCGGCGAACATACGGCCGCCGTTGGTGCGCGCAGCCTGCGTCTATTGTCTGGTCGCCCTGGTGGATCGTTTTTTGCCGATCAACCAAGGCCTCGCTCGCGTCGTCGAGGCGACATTCCGCGAAGGCAGCGTTGTCAATCCGCGCTTTCCTGCGGCGGTAAACACCTACATGCCGACCGCATTAACCGTGGCGGAAGCGGTGCTCAGAGCGCTTGCGCCCTTTGTTCCCGACAAGCGCATTTCCGGCGGCTCCGGCAGCGCCGCACTGGTGCTGGGCGGTCGCGACGCCCGGACTCACCGCGCTTATGTGCATTACGAAATCTTCAGCGGCGGCACCGGCGCGCGCTGGAGCAAAGACGGCGTGTCGGCAACGGCGTTTCACCTGAGCAACTGTAAAACTGCGCCGGTGGAAATTATCGAGTCGGAATTTCCCACCCAGGTGGAACGATTTGAAATGATACAAGACTCGGGCGGCGCCGGCCGATGGCGCGGCGGCTTGGGGTTTGCGCGCGATTACCGCATTCTCGCCGATGAAGTGCGCTTTTCCATGCGCACTGACAAGCATTCCACAGAACCGTTTGGTAGCGAAAACGGATTGGCGGGAGGCAGGGGCTCCTGCATCGTTAATCCCGGCTTGAATGAAGAAAAGCGCTTGCCCTCGCGCTTTGGCGATCAAAGGCTCCGCAAGGGCGATCTTTTACGCATCGAGCGGCCGGGTGGCGGCGGAATCGGAAGCCCCCTGGAACGCCCAGTCGAGCAGGTGTTGGAAGACGTGCGCCAGGAATATATTTCAATTGCTACTGCGAAGTCTTGTTACGGAGTGGTTATTGGCCTAACTGACGGCGAGCCTTGCTTGCGTTTACCTGAAACGCAACTTCTACGAGGGGAAAAACAAAAAAAACAGTAGAAATAATCAATTGCCTCTGCTATAAGCACACCTAACACATTCGCCCCCTTAAGGAGGAACAATGGCGACAGCAAAGAAAAAGACACGCAAACCGAACGCAGCCTTTATGAAACCCGTACAACCCGATGCCGCTCTGGGCGCGGTTGTGGGCACGAAAGCTATCCCTCGGACCGAGGTAACCAAGAAGCTTTGGGCCTATATCAAAAAGAACGGATTACAGGATAAGAAGAAAAAGACCAATATCAACGCCGATGACAATCTCAAGGTAGTATTCGGCGGTAAAAAACAAGTCACGATGTTTGAAATGACCAAACTGGTCAGCAAACACCTCAAATAAAGAGTCCCTCCGTTTTTTACGAGAGCATCGTATCAGTCGTCAAGATCGGTGAATGCTCATCGGTCTTGATGCGCTGATCTAGGCAAACTTTTGTCCGCATCTACCGCCAGCGACTCCGATACTGATGGAAATCTAGGTTTATGTGACAACTTTTCGGTTTTCGGATAAAATCCCGCCGTCTTGGCTGCACGGAGTTACTAAGTAAAATTGATGAATCGAATGGAGCGTTGTTACCGATGCTGTAGCGCATCGAACAGATGCAGTTGGCGTGTGTGGCCTTCGTCTTCGAAATGAACCGGATAATTACCGGTGAAGCAAGCGTCGCAAAATCCCTGTTGTTTTTCCTCGAAAAAATGATACATGCCATCCCGGCTGAGATAGGCGAGCGTATCGGCTTCGATGAAGCGTCGGATCTCCTCCACGGAACTGGATGATGCAATCAGTTCTGAGCGGGTCGGCGTGTCTATGCCGTAATAGCAAGGACTAATCGTGGCGGGCGAGCTGATGCGCATGTGAACTTCGCTAGCGCCGGCGTCGCGCAGCATACGGATAATCTTCCGGCTCGTCGTCCCACGCACGATGGAATCATCGACGACGATCACGCGCTTGCCGTTCAGCACTTCCCGCTGTGCGTTAAGTTTAATTTTTACGCCAAAATGTCGAATCGTTTGCTGTGGCTCAATAAACGTCCGGCCGACATAGTGGTTTCGAATCAACCCGAATTCAAGCGGAATTTTTGATTCCTCAGCGTAGCCGATGGCTGCCGGCACACCCGAGTCCGGCACCGGCGTCACCAGATCGGCCTCCACGGCGCTCTCCCGGGCGAGTTGTCTCCCCAAGGATTTCCGCACGGTATAAACATTGTGTCCATAGAGACTGCTGTCGGGTCGGGCAAAATAGATGTATTCAAAAATGCATTTGGCATGAGGCACCGGCGGAAACGGTTTTAGCGATTCCATGCCATCGGGACCGAAGGTGATGATTTCTCCGGGCTCGACTTCACGCACATAGTCGGCTTCGATGAGATCCAGCGCACACGTCTCAGAGGCAACGACATCCGCGTCGCTCTTCGGCCCCTCGCGAAATTTTCCCAAAACCAGCGGCCGGAAGCCATACGGATCCCGAGCTGCGATCATGCGATCCGGCGTAATGAAGAGTAAAGAATAGGCGCCTCGCACACGGCTTAAGGCTTCGACGATGCGCCCCATAAGCGATGTTTCTTTGGATGTCGCAATGAGATGAATAATCACTTCCGTATCGGAAGTCGATTGAAAGATCGATCCGGAGCGTTCCAGTTCGTCGCGCAGGATCGCGCCGTTAACCAGGTTGCCGTTATGGGCGATAGCGATAGGTCCATGCGAATACTCGACGACAAAAGGCTGGGCATTTTTGAGATGACTTTGCCCTTGGGTGGAGTACCGGTTATGGCCGATGGCGCTGGCCCCCTCTAAGCGCTTGATGACATCTTCCTTAAAGACATCGGCGACCAATCCCATTTGACGGTGCGAGATCAATGCTCTGCCGTCGGATGAGACGATGCCGCACGATTCTTGGCCACGGTGCTGCAGGGCGTACAAACCGAGATAAACCATGTTGGCCGCTTCCGGATGGCCATACACGCCCATAACGGCACACTCTTCGTGAAATTTATCCATCATCTCTCGACCGGCGACATTCACTTTTGCGCTTTGGAAACTCTAATCTCTTGACGAAACACTATAGATCATTGAAGCCGGTCAGCCAGTCCCGACGACCAAATAGAACGCAATTCATCGACCGGCAATTGCAGAATCGGTTGAATGGCCAATCGAGACCCTCCAACCGAACCGACCACCTGCAGCGACACTCCCTGCTTTGACACAACTTCTTGCAGCTGGCTCAAATCCTTCTCCTGCAACGACACCAGAATCCTGGATTGAGATTCGCTAAACAGCAAGGCATCGCCGCGAATCATTTCGCGCATCTCGATCCTGGCGCCTAGGGGTTTATCCGGACCGCAGATACAGCACTCAGCCAAGGCCATGGCCAACCCACCCTCGGATATGTCGTGAGCCGAACGGAGAATGCCTTTGTCGATGGCTTCGATGCAACAGTTGTGAACCGCCTGCTCCAGTCTGAGATCGATCCAGGGGGGGGTGCCCTTGACTAAATTATGGACGACCTTGAGGTATTCACTGCCGCCCAGCTCTTCCCGCGTTCGCCCCAGTAAAACGACGATATCACCGGACACTTTAAACCAAGGGGTGACCACTCGTTCCACCTTTGGGAGGAGACCGACCATGCCGACTGTCGGCGTGGGATAAATAGGAATACCATCAGTATCATTATAGAAACTTACGTTACCGCTCACAACCGGCACTTTAAGCGCGATGCAAGCATCACGCATCCCCTGAATGACGCGTGCAAACTGCCACATCACTGCCGGGTTCTCCGGACTACCGAAGTTCAAACAATCCGTCAGGCCGATGGGCCGAGCGCCCACACAGGCAAGATTGCGCGCCGCCTCGGCCACAGCCAGAGCGCCGCCAACATAGGGATCGAGATAACAATAACGGCTGTTCCCGTCCACCGTTAGCGCCAGCGCCTTATCGCTGCCTTTAATGCGAATCACGGCGGCGTCTGCGCCCGGTGCCACTACAGTATTGCTGCGCACATAGTGATCGTATTGACGATAGACCCATTCTTTCGAGGCGATATTTGGCGAGCCCAAGAGCAGTTTCAGAGTCGCGCCGAGGTCTTTGGGTTCGGCGATTTTCGCCAAATCGAGTTGTTCGACTTCGTCTTGGCTCTTGGGACGCTCGGCAGGCCGCTGATAAACCGGTGCTTCCTTGGTCAGAGCGCTGATTGGAATGCGCGCGACTTCGACGCCGTTGAAGCAAGCCCGGAACTGGTTATCACCCGTCACTCGGCCGACGACGGCGGCATCGAGGTCCCACTTGTCAAAGATTCGCTTGATCTCCGCCTCAGTGCCTTTCTTGGCGACTAAAAGCATCCGTTCCTGTGACTCGGATAGTAGAATCTCATAAGGTGTCATTTCCTGTTCCCGCAACGGCACGGCAGATAGATCAATCTCGATGCCCGCGCCGCCACGACCGGCCATTTCCGTGGATGAACTGGTTAGCCCCGCGGCTCCCATATCCTGAATACCGATGAGATAATCGTGCTCCATCAACTCTAAACAAGCTTCGAGCAGAAGCTTCTCTGTAAACGGATCACCGACTTGCACCGTTGGCCGACGCTGCTCCTTCTCCTCGGAAAAAGATGCGGAGGCCATCGTCGCGCCATGAATGCCGTCTCTGCCGGTCTTCGAACCGACGTACATCACAGGATTGCCGACACCCTTCGCCAAACCCGTATGAATACGCTTCTTCTTGGTGATCCCTAAAGTAAACGCATTGACCAGAATGTTCGCGTTGTAGCACTCGTCGAAATAAACCTCGCCGCCGACGGTGGGCACGCCGATGCAGTTTCCATAGCCGCCGATCCCCGCCACCACACCGGAGATCAGATAAGGTGTTCGCGGGTGATCGATGCTGCCGAAGCGTAACGAGTTCAACGATGCGATAGGCCGCGCCCCCATAGTAAAAATATCGCGAAGAATACCGCCCACTCCGGTGGCCGCCCCTTGGTACGGCTCGATGAATGACGGGTGATTATGGCTTTCCATTTTGAACGCGACGGCCAAACCATCGCCGATATCGACCACGCCGGCATTTTCACCCGGACCCTGCAAAACATGCGGTCCCTCAGTAGGTAGATTTTTCAGATAATGCCGCGAGCTCTTGTAACTGCAGTGCTCCGACCACATCACGGAAAAAACACCGAGCTCGGTGAAATTGGGTTCTCTGCCGAGAATCTGGATGATTTTTTTGTATTCTTCCGGCGTTATACCGTGGGCGGCCACGAGTTCGGCGGTCACTTGCGGCTGCGCGAAAAATTTTGTGTTTTCATTAGCCATGCGCGCCACTCTTGAGCTCGCAAGCAGCCGCGATGGACGAAAAAATCTTTAGGCCGTCATCGCCGCCAAGAAGCTTGCTGCAGGCATCTTCCGGATGAGGCATTAAGCCGAATACGTTGCGCCTTTCGTTGCACACGCCGGCGATGTCATCCAACGAGCCATTGGGGTTCGCCGGGAGCGAACTTTTTCCCTTGGCATTGACGTAACGGAGGAGAACTTGACGGTTCTGGCCCAGCCGCTCCAATGTTTCAGGATCGGCGTGGTAACGACCCTCGCCGTGCTTGACTGGCATTCTGAGGAGCTGACCCTTTTTAAGCTGCGAGGTAAATGGCGTGTCGGTCTCTTCCACGCGCAGCCATACTTGTTGGCAGACGAACCTAAGGCCGGCGTTGCGCACGAGCGCTCCTGGAAGCAATCCCGCTTCACAGAGAATTTGAAAACCATTGCAAATGCCCAACACGACGCCGCCGTCTTGGGCAAACTTTTCCACCCCGCGCATGATCGGCGAGAAACGCGCCATGGCGCCACAGCGGAGATAATCCCCGTAGGAGAACCCACCTGGTAGCACTAGGCAATCGAAATGTCCCGCTAGCTCATCCTTGTGCCAGAGGAACTTCACCTTCTGGCCCATCTCTCGTTTGAGACTATCGAAGACATCCTGATCGTCACAGGAACCTGGAAAGACGACGACACCCCAACGCACGTGTTCAGCCCTCTATCTCGTATTGGAAATTTTCGATAACCGGATTGGTTAATAGCTTGTCGCACATCTCCCGAATGCAAACTTCTGCCGCTTCACGCGAACCCGCCTGTAAATTGAGCTCGACGAACTTGCCCATGCGCACATCCCGCACTTCGTTATAGCCTAGGGTATGCAAAGACTGCTCTAGAGCTTTACCTTGGGGATCGAGCACTCCATTTTTCAAAGAAACAAAAATTTTGACTCGCATGTCATACCTTCAGCCGCCGTCGCCGGGCATTCGAATTTGAATGGAAAACTCTGCGAAAGATAAAATCCACATGGGTAAGATGATGCTTTACCCCCCAGACCGCTTCAATGTCGCGCGCTGAGAGATAGCCAGCAATCTCGGTGTCATTAAGCAATTCTTCTTTCAAATCACCACCATCTCTACCGATTTTCAAGGCATGACGCTGGACCAAGCGATACGCCGTGTCTCGCGGCACGCCTTTATCGACCAACGCCAGAAGCACGCACTCGGAAAAAACAGTGCCGCCGCTTTTCTCCAAGTTGCGTTTCATATTCTCGGGGTAAACACACAGCTCTCCCAGCACATAGATCATGCGGCGCAACATGAAATCAAGCGCGATCGTCGCATCCGGCGCAATCACCCGTTCCACCGAAGAGTGGCTGATGTCGCGCTCATGCCAAAGCGGCACGTTTTCCAACGCCGCCAGGGCGTAGGAGCGCATCAGGCGCGCCAGGCCGGAGACATTCTCGGATAAAATGGGATTGCGCTTGTGCGGCATGGCCGACGAGCCTTTTTGTCCCCGGGTAAACGGTTCTTCGGCTTCTTGCACTTCGGTGCGCTGCAAGTGACGGATCTCGACCGCGATTTTTTCCAGCGAACTGGCGATCACCGCCAGCGTGGCAAAGAAGTATGCATGCCGGTCCCTTTGAATAATTTGATTCGAAACCAGCGCCGGTTTGAGCCCGCTCTTCTTGCAAACGTATGCTTCGACCTTGGGAGAGATCTGCGCAAAGGTTCCCACCGCTCCTGAGATCTGCCCAACACTGATATCTTCGATGGCTTTGTTCAAACGAGCCAAATTGCGTTCCATCTCTTGATACCAGAGCGCGAGTTTTAAGCCGAACGTGATCGGTTCCGCGTGAACACCATGAGTGCGGCCGATCATGACCGTCCATTTATATTTGTGCGCTTGACCGCGCAAAACCTTCATCAGGTCCGTAACATCCTGGAGCAAGATCGCCGCAGCTTCTTTCAGCTGAATGGCCAAAGCCGTATCCATGACATCCGATGAAGTCATACCGGCATGTAGAAAGCGCGCATCGTCTCCTATGGACTCGGCGACACAGCTTAGAAACGCGATAATTTCATGTTTGACTTCGCTCTCGATCTCGCGAATGCGATCGACTTTGAAGCGAGCGTTCTTTTTGATCCTGGCGATAGCCGCTTTCGGGACTCGACCCATTTGCGCTAAAGCCTCCGCAGCGAGAATTTCAACATCGAGCCACTTTTGGAAGCTATTTTCCTCGGACCAGATGCGGCCCATTTCTGGCCGTGTGTAACGGGATATCATCCTCGAAGTCGCCTTTGGTCGTTCAAGAGTCCAAACCTTCTGGGCCTAGATGCGATCCTAATCTTATAACTTTGAACTCTTGAACCTTGAACGTCAACTCTTTTTATCCGTATGGCCAAACCCGCCTGCCTGTCGCTCGGAGTTCGGTAGTTCATCGACCACTCGCCACTGCGCACGCACGACCCGTTGTATCACCATTTGCGCAACCCGCTGGCCGGTGCGAATAACCAACGCCTCTCTACCCAAATTAATGGCAATGAGCTGAATCTCACCCCGGAAGTCTGAATCAATGGTTCCCGGGCTATTGACTAAAGTCAATCCTTCTTTGAAAGCAAGTCCGCTGCGCGGGCGAATTTGCGCCTCGAAGCCAAATGGTAGAGCGATCGCGATACCGGTCGGTATGAGGCTCCGCTCCAGGGGCGCCAGGTAGAGGTCATCAGGAACATCCGCGCATAGATCCATGCCGGCGGCTCCTTCTGTCATGTAGGCCGGCAGTGAAACCGCCGCACCAGTGGGACGTACTCGCTTGATCTGTATCTGTATCTCTTCCACCAGTCCCCCAATGCTCCGGGCTAATGACCGAGATGACTACTGGCCGAGACTGAAGTCTTTAATTTGGTAATCTTCTTTGAAATCACCCAAGAGGGAAACAGCCATTCCTTCAGGGCGAAATAAGATGCGGGCCAACTCGACGATTTCGCCGCGGGTGACCGAACGAATACGCTGGCAGATTTCATCAGTTGTCACTGCTTTGCCGAAATAAAGCTCATTACGGGCAATATGGCTCATCCAGGAATCCGTGGATTCCAAACCTAACATAATATTTCCCACCAGCTGTCCTTGCGTCCTGCGAATCTCGTCTTCTTTGATCTCACCGGCGGCTAAACCTTTGAGTTCTTTCAAAACGAGGTCAACGACCTCTTCCACCGAATCGAGACTTGTGCCGGCGTAAACGCCCAAATAACCCGTATCAGTATAGGTTGACATAAACGAATAGACGGAATACGCCTTGCCGCGCTTCTCCCGAATCTCCTGAAACAGCCGGGAACTCATGCCGCCGCCCAAGATTGTATTGAGGATATAGGCCGCGTGTCGCTGCGGATGTGCCTGGTGAATTCCCGGCATTCCTAAACAGAGATGAACCTGCTCTAGAGGTTTGACGTGGGTAAAAACGCCGCGCTGCGTTTGCGGCAACGTATCTCCGTCGTCAAGACTCGAGATAGCCGAAACGGGCTGTTTTACACCTTCCAGACGGGCTTGCATCTCCGCCACCAGTTCACCATGTTTAAAGTGGCCGGCGGCTGAAACCAGCACTCGGCCCGGACGATAGCGCTGGTGAAAAAAAGTGAGAAAATCTTCGCGGCGAAAACTTGACACGGTCTCGGCATGACCGGCGATCGGCCGGCCCAAGGGATGATTCTGGAAAAAATCCAAACTAAACAGGTCGTGCACGTAATCGTCGGGAGTATCTTCCGACTGGGATATCTCCTGGAGAATGACCGACCTTTCCCGCTCGATTTCGTCGCCGTCAAAATTGGAATGAAGAAAGATGTCCGTTAACAGATCGATAGCCAGCGGCAAATTTTCGTCGAGAACCTTCGCGTAATAACAGGTATGTTCTTTGGAAGTAAATGCATTGAGAACGCCTCCGACGGCGTCTATTTCCTCAGCGATTTGCGCGGCGCTCCGTGTCGTCGTTCCCTTGAACAGCAAATGTTCGATGAAATGGGAAATGCCGTTCTCATGCTGGAGCTCATGACGGGAACCGTTTTCGACCCAGATTCCCAAACTCACTGAACGGTGATCCGTCATCTCTTGCGAGACAATCCGGATGCCGTTGTCCAGAACGGTCTTAGCAAACATTAAAGAATTGCAAGGTTGTGAAGTTATTCTTCAGAAGCGCCATCCGAGCCGCCTCCAGCGTTGGTTTGCCCGCCGCCGCTTTCTTGGAGGGCATCTTTACGACTGAGCCTGATCTTACCCTGTCTATCGACTTCGAGAACTTTGACCATGACTTCGTCGCCTTCTTTGAGGACGTCCGTAACACGCCGGACCCGTTCAGGGGCGAGCTGGGAAATATGCACTAAGCCATCGGTGCCGGGAAGAATCTCAACAAACGCCCCGAAATCGACGATCTTGCGCACCGTGCCCTTGTATATCTTTCCAACCTCCGCCTCAGCAACAATCCGTTGCACCATCTCGATGGCTTTTTGCGAAGCAGCTTCATCGCTTGAAGCGATGGTTACGGTTCCATCGTCTTCAACATCCATCTTGACACCAGTGGCTTCTATGATCCCCCGAATGACTTTGCCGCCAGGGCCGATAATTTCACGAATCTTTTCCGGTCTCACTTTAATGGTGATTATCCGCGGAGCATGGCCGGAGACGTTCGTCCGATGCGACGACATAGTCTCACCCATGATTCCCAGGATATGCATACGCCCTTCTTTGGCTTGATAAAGGGCCTGACGCATGATGTTGCGGTCTACGCCGCTGATTTTAATGTCCATCTGCAACGAAGTAACGCCGTCAGGAGTTCCCGCAACCTTGAAATCCATATCGCCCAGATGGTCCTCGTCGCCCAAGATGTCGGAGAGAATGCGAACATGCTCGCCTTCCTTGATCAATCCCATGGCGATTCCCGCTACCGGTGCCAAAACCGGCACACCGGCATCCATCAGCGAAAGCGATCCACCGCAAACCGTCGCCATTGAAGTGGAACCATTGGATTCAAGGATCTCCGAAACGATTCGCACCGTGTAAGGAAAGCTCTCTTCGGGTGGCAGGACCGGGAGCAAAGCACGCTCGGCAAGATTACCATGGCCGATCTCGCGCCGGCCGGGACCGCGCAGAAACTTCACTTCACCGACACTGAACGGTGGGAAGTTATAATGCAGCATGAATTTCTTGAAGTGCTCACCGATCAGCGCGTCCACTCTCTGTTCGTCGGACGCGGTGCCAAGGGTCGTCACCACTAAGGCCTGTGTCTCGCCGCGCGTGAACAAGGCCGACCCGTGAGTTCGCGGTAACACTTCGACCTCGCACGTAATGGGCCGGATATCTTTCAAACCACGGCCATCGATGCGCCGTTCCTTTTCAATAACGAGACCTCGGAAACAATTTCTCTTGAGCTCTTCGAAAGCGCCTTTGATATCTTTTCCTTTGTCTGGAAAATCAGCGAGCGCCCGCGGGACAACTTCGCCTTTCACTTCGGCGATCCGCTTATAGCGTTCCAATTTTTCCGGTACTTCGAGAGCCTGCTTGAGCTTCAACAACGCCAAGTCCTCAACTCGCCGAACCACTGCCGCTTCGAGTTCCGCCAGCGGTACATGCCTTTTGGACTTGCCGATATCGCGTCGAATTTCTTCTTGGACTTGCAACAGCGGCTGAATCGCCTCATGGCCGGCAAACAGGGCTTCTAAGATCTCATCCTCGGGCACCATTTGCGCACCGCCTTCGACCATGACAATGGCGTCGCGACTACCCGAAAGAAAAATATCCATATCGCTATCTAGAAGCTGGCTTTGGGTCGGATTCATGACCCATTGCCCATTGATCCGACCGATCCGAACGCCGGCCAAAGGCCCGTTGAAGGGGATGTCCGAAACCTGGAGAGCTACTGAGGCTCCAAGCATTGCCAAGACATCAGGATCGTTTTCCCTGTCGGCGGATAGAACCGTTGCGATAATCTGAGTCTCGCAGCGTAGGCCCTCCGCAAACAGCGGGCGCATAGACCGATCGATTAACCGACAGGTAAGAATTTCTTTTTCCGAAGGACGGCCTTCACGCTTGAAAAAGCCACCAGGAATCTTGCCTGCGGCAAACGTTTTTTCCTGATAATCTACTGTCAAAGGAAAAAAGTCCATATCTAGCTTCACATCTTTGGCAGCCACCGCGGTAACTAAAACGACGGTCTCGCCGTACCGGACCAAAGCCGCGCCATCTGCCTGTTTCGCCACACGACCGACTTCGATGGATAAAGGCCGACCGTGGAATTCTAATTCAATTTTCTTAATCATAGACGCTCCTCTGAAAGGAGAGGTGCTTGACGGAGGTAAAGATGGAGGGGTAACTGGCTAGGAGCAGTTACTTCCTTATTCCCAGCCGTTGAATCAGACTCTGATATCTTTCGAAACTGCATTTCCTAAGATAGTCAAGGAGCCTTCTCCTTTGGCCTACTAGTTTCAGGAGGCCTCGGCGGGAATGATGATCTTTAGCATGTATCTTGAAGTGCTGGGTGAGATATTCGATGCGCTGGCTTAAAAGCGCGACTTGCACTTCAGGAGAGCCGGTATCGCTCTGATGAACCCTGAACTGCTCGATAACCCCTTGTTTTTGCTGTGGAGCAACTCCCATGTTCTCCGTTTTTCTCTCTTTCTTCTTTCGTTGACGTAAATTCCTACCACAGTCATTTAGCATTGTAAAGTCGTGACGATAACAAGAAGCGGTTTAAAAATCACCTTTGGGAAGGCAGTTCTTGAATCCTCAGTCATTAACAACAACAGTTCTGTGGGCTAATGCAGTTAGACCCATTTTTCGGCCTAACGTATCGTGCTAAAATGCGACCCGTGAAAGCCTTAATAATTTTCGTGCTGATTAGTTTCGCGCTTTTCGCCGTACCTGCAGTGTCTCCGACTGCCGATTTTTTTCGCTGGGTTGATCATGACGGTGTCGTCCATTTCACTGATAATTTGCACAATATTCCAGAATCGCGGCGGCGAACCGCAACGCGAATCAAAAGGCAAGAAAGATTCAGGCCACCGGAACCTACCAGAACCCTCCCCTCCACCATAGCCAAGGCATCGATTCCTTTTGAGAAGCTCGGACAGGTCGTCGTAGTCGAAGCCATGCTGAACAAGACCACACTAGCGAAACTGGTTGTCGACACGGGCGCTACCTACACAATGATCTCTATGGCGACCGCCAAAGAGCTAAGCATCGACCCCCAGCAAAGCCAGCGCACGATGCCCTTTCAAACGGCTAACGGCGTCATTCAAGCACCGCTAACAAATTTAGAATCCATTACGGTGGGCGGAATGGAGATAAAGAACCTTACAACCGCGATTCATGATGTCATACCGAGTTCCCACGTGGCGGGTCTTCTGGGTCTCAACTTCCTCAGCAATTTTCGCTTGGATATAGATACCGACAAAGGAATACTCCATTTGGAGAAAAAATAGCTTAACCTGTTGGCCTTTTACTTCGTGTTATAAAAATTTAACCGGAACTGCCCGTCGTTGCAGAGCCCCAAGTGCTGCTTCCGTCAAAAATTCTTTGACGCTTGCCGCCACTTAAAGAAACCGGAGCAGTAGAATCCTTTCCAGCGCCCAATTAAGTACAGTATCTCTAAGTAGTCGAACCTAAGAGCAACCGCTCACCGCCCCGCAGTTCATGCACTTGTAGCAGGCGCCGCTGCGGATCATGATAGCACCACAATCCGGGCAGGGAGGCGCGTCTTGTTGGTAGAGACTGGTGATATTGCTAATGGTTGTCACCGGCGCGCCGCCACGAGGCGCTTGGGATGCGATAGAAACGACTTTGGGGGGTAAAGTCATTTCCTTTGCTTCAGGCTCCTGCTTGACGACACCGATCTCCTGCTGCGCATCGCCGTCAAGGAACTTCGTGGCGAGCCACCTGAAAATGTAGTCCATAATCGATTTGGCCATGGGAATATCCGGATTTTTGGTGAAGCCAGAGGGCTCAAAGCGCATATGGCTGAACTTGTCGACCAACCCCCTTAGCGGCACGCCGTATTGGAGCGCTATCGAAATCGCCGTGGCAAAGGAATCCATCAGACCGGAGATAGTCGAACCCTCTTTAGACATGGTGATGAAAATTTCTCCGGGCTGGCCGTCTTCGTACATGCCGGCGATGATATACCCCTCATGACCCGCGATGTCGAACTTGTGAGTAATCGATCTCCTTTCGTCCGGCAATTTGCGCCGTAATGGCCGGGCTTCTTTGAACTCAGCGGCAGTTGTTTTTTTCTCTTCTTTATCCTTGGAAGTGTTGAGCGGCTGAGTTCGCTTCGAGCCATCACGATAGATTGCCACCGCTTTCAGTCCGAGTTTCCAGGACTCCATGTAGGCCTGAGTGATTTCTTCTACTGTGGCTTCATTCGGCATATTGATGGTCTTGGAGATAGCGCCGGAAATAAAAGGCTGCACCGACCCCATCATCTTAATGTGACCCGTATAATGAATCGTTCGGCTGCCATTGGCCGGCTTGAAAGCACAGTCGAAAACCGCCTGGTCCTCGTCCTTGAGGTGCGGCGCACCTTCGATGGTTTCATGTTCTTCGATGTATTCGATGATGTCTTGAATTTGTTTAACTTCGTATCCCAAACGTTTTAGCGCGCGCGCGACGGTGTTGTTGACGATCTTCAGGAGTCCGCCGCCCACTAGCTTCTTATATTTGATAAGAGCGATATCCGGCTCGACTCCCGTGGTGTCACAATCCATCATGAATGCGATCGTGCCGGTCGGCGCAAGCACCGAGATCTGTGAATTTCTCACACCGTGTTTTTCCGCTTCGCCGCATGTCTGATCCCAAGCTTCACGCGCCGCGGTGAGCAGATCGAGCGGCACATGAGACGGCGAGATTTTGTAAGCGTGAGAACGATGTTTATTGAGCACGCGCAGCATCGGCTGGCGATTAACATCGTATCCCGCGAAAGTCCCCGTAGCGGCGGCAATGCGCGCCGACTGAAGATATCCTTCTCCGGACATCAGCGCGGTAACCGCCGATGCGTAGCCACGACCCGCATCGGAGTCGTAGGGCAGCCCTAATGACATGAGCAGCGCTCCGAGATTAGCATACCCCAAACCCAATTCCCGAAAGGCGTGGGCATTGGCGGTAATCTCAGGCGTCGGATAAGAAGAATTATCGACCAATATGTCCTGCGCCAGTGCGATGATGCCCACCGCGCGACGGAACGCTTCGGTATCGAAAACTCCATCCTCACGTAAGAACTTGAGCAAATTTAACGAAGCTAAATTGCAAGCCGAATTATCCAGATGCATATACTCCGAGCAGGGATTAGACGCATTGATCCTTCCGGTCCCTGAACAGGTATGCCAGTCATTGATAGTCGTGTCGTATTGCATTCCCGGATCACCGCAGAAATAAGTGCTCTCGGCAATCATCCGCATGAGATCGCGCGCCTTGTAGCTGTCGCACGTCTCCCCGGTTTTGACATATCGGGTCTTCCATTCACGGTCGTCTTGCACCGCCTGCATAAAATCATCGGTGACCCGGACGGAATTATTGGCGTTTTGGAAGAAAACGCTACCGTAGGCCGGACCATCCAGACTGGCATCGTACCCGGCTTCAATCAAAGCCCATGCTTTCTTCTCCTCTTCAACTTTGCACTTGACGAATTCTTCTATGTCAGGATGATCGACGTTGAGGACGACCATTTTCGCCGCGCGGCGAGTTTTACCGCCGGACTTGATGACCCCCGCCGAGGCATCCGCCGCCTTCATAAAGGACACTGGACCGGAAGCCGTGCCACCACCCGCCAACTGCTCCCTGGCGGATCGAATTTTAGAAAGGTTCACTCCGGATCCGGAACCTCCTTTAAAGATAACACCTTCCTTACGGTACCAATCGAGAATGGACTCCATCGTGTCGTCAACGGAGAGAATGAAGCAGGCCGAGCATTGCGGCTTTTCTTCAATACCACAGTTAAACCAAACAGGGCTGTTAAAACAGGCTTTCTGATGAACCAAAATATGAGTTAATTCATCGTGAAAGTTTTGCGCATCCTCTTCGCTGGCGAAGTATCCATCCTTCCTGCCCCAGCCGGTGATGGTATCAACCACCCGGCCGATCATTTGGCGCACACTGTATTCACGCTGCGGACTGCCGAGCGGGCCGCGAAAATACTTGGAAACGACGACATTGGTAGCCATGAGCGACCAGGCTTTTGGGATTTCGACGTTGTTCTGTTCGAAAACGACTTTACCCTGTTCGTTAGCGATGGCGGCAGAGCGAATTTCCCATTCAATTTCATCGTAAGGATTGATACCCGCACGAGTAAAATAACGCCCTACTTTTAAGCCGTTTTTTAGCTTTGCTTCGCCTTGATCAGTGTTAGAAAAATCGTTAACTTGTGACATTGTAGTTGCCATCGTGGTTTCTCCCTTCGGTCGCGAAATATCAATATGTAGTGTGTTAGACCCAGCGAAATGCACTAGATTTTGTATTCGTAAAGGTTTTAAAAATTTTTGTCAAGAAAAATTTCTTGCCTGCCGAATTTCGCCGAGTTTCCTTGGAGTTTCCTGCACAACGCAGATAAGATAAAGTTCGTTGGAAGGTTGGCGGTCGCAAATCGGGGTTGCTAAAACTGCAAATAAGTCACTCACAATGGCCAGAAAAACGCTGCAACAAACAGATCGTATAGGCGCGATTCTCGGCAATTCTTTAAAGCGCCTTGACCTATCATCTCGGTTAGATGAATACGGCGTCTGGCCAATATGGAACGATGTCGTCGGCAAAACCATTGCCTTAAATGCGCAACCGGAGAAGATCCGCCATGGCACTCTCTTCATTAAAGTGACCAGTCCTGTCTGGATGCAACAGCTCCAATTCATGAAAGAGATGATTGCGGAAAAACTCAACCACCGGCTCAACGCGGAAATCGTAAAAAATATTTTCTTCGTCGTTGGTCGGATTGACACTGGAGGTCTGCCGCCGGAAGAAGAAACCGCAGCCGCTTCAGCACCTGTCCTGCACAATCCAAAAATAGACGAACAGTTCCTTGAATCGGTTGCCGACCCGGAGATTCGCCAAGCCTTCAAGAGACTTTTGAATAGCTATTTACGGCGCCAACGCAAGCAAAATAATCCGCATGGCCGCTAATCATAGAACAGCTAAGTTAATCGGCCAAATGCCGATCAATTCAGATAGAGATCCTCGACCCGGACAAGATCGCGTCTAACTGCGCGGTATATGCTTTGGCCCCGTCATACACTACGAGCGGCGGTAACACCTCCAGTCCAGTACGACCCCCCTTGGCGCCTTCCACTAAAACCGTAGACGCCCCGGCATCAGCAAAAGAGTGAACCATTTTCAGACGCTTGGGTTCGATACCGGCGCTTCGCATCGCTGTCAATAAATCCACGCTGCGACCGGCTAAGTGAATGCATGCAAATCGGCCTTTCATCGTGAGCAAGAAAGCGGCCACCCGTATAAAATCATCGAGTGTCCCTTTCACTTCATGACGGGCAATTTGCTTTTCAGAAGATGGACTCAAGCGCCCGCTGTGCGGCCGCCGATAGGGAGGATTACAGATCACCACATCGAAGCTCTCGGGCATGAAGTGATCCACGGCGGCGCAAACATCCATGCAAGTGACCGTCACGCGATTTTCATAGCCGTTGAGCCGAATATTTCTCGCGGCGCGGTTTGTCATCGGCTGTTGAATCTCCAGCCCAGTTATAGAGATTGCTGGGTGCAGACGGGCCAAGATCACGGGGATCACGCCATTTCCCGTGCCCAAATCCATTAACTTCTCTCCGGGCCGGATGGTCGCAAAATGGGATAACAAAATGGAGTCAAGGGAGAATCGATAACCGCGCCGACCTTGATACAGCTTTAGCTCGCCTCCGAAAAGCGTGTCCAGGGTCTCGTCACCGCAAGGCGGCGCCACCGCTTGAACATGATTGGTCGGTACACCGAACTGGTGCGTTCGCCTGTGAAAACTTTTGCTGTTTAGGGGATCATTCTTTTTCATATACCTTGCAAAACAAACCAGTTTTCTATATTTAGTCTGAATTCAATAACACCGTTTGCCTTTAACAAAAAGCATGGTTTCTTTCCTGGGCCGAATCGGCCGCTTTGCCATCGATCAGATTGCTGGGATGGGGAGAATGTTTCTTTTCCTGGTCTCAGCCATTCTGCTGGCCTTTCGTCGACCGGCAAAACTACGGCTGATCGTTTATCACATCAAAACCATTGGCGTGGACTCTCTGTCCGTTGTTGCTCTGTCGGGCTTCTTTACCGGCATGGTTATGGGTTTTCAAGGCTACTACAGCTTGAGAAAATTTAATGCGGAAAGCTGGCTCGGCTCGGCCACGGCTTTAGGTTTATTGCGCGAACTCGGTCCGGTTTTGTCGGCGTTCATGGTCACAGGACGAACAGGCTCGGCCATGGCCGCGGAGCTTGGCACCATGCGCGCCACCGAACAAATCGATGCGCTCTACTCCATGGCCATCAATCCTATCAAATATCTGGTTTCGCCGCGTATCATAGCCGGTCTCATCGCCATGCCTTTGCTCACGGCCATTTTCAACGTCATCGGCATCTTCGGTTCATACGTTGTTGGCGTGGGAATGTTGAGTGTCAGTTCCGGTAGCTTTTTCTCGGGCATGGAGAATAGTGTCGTTTTCCACGATGTCTACAGCGGAATCACCAAATCCGTATGTTTTGGCCTGATTATTACCTGGATCTGCTGTTACAAAGGATTTCATGCTTCCCCCATGGCCACGGGAGTAAGCCAGGCAACCACCGAATCAGTCGTGCTTTCTTTTGTCCTGATCCTGGTCTGGGACTACTTTCTCACTTCGATAATGTTGTAGGGGTCATGATACGGGTCGCCAATTTGCACAAAAGCTTTCGCGGGCAAAAAGTTCTCAAGGGCGTAAACATTGAGTTTGCCAGGGGCAAGATTACTACCATCGTGGGCACCAGTGGTTGCGGGAAGACGGTGCTCCTGAAGCATCTCAATGCGTTACTCCTTCCCGATAAGGGTGAAATTTTCATCGACAGCGTGGATATCAGTAAACTTCGACAAAAAGAGCTGTATCAGATTCGGGCCAAATTTGGCGTCCTTTTTCAAGGCGCTGCGCTACTCGATTCTATGAGTGTTTTCGAGAATGTCGGCTTTCCGCTAAGAGAAAAGACCAAAATGAAGGAAAGCAATATAAAGAAAAAGGTGGCGGACCGGTTGGAACAGGTCGGTTTAGGAGAGATGGGACATAAGCTTCCCGCCGAACTGAGTGGTGGAATGAGGAAACGGGCTGGTCTCGCCCGAGCGTTGATCATGGACCCGGAAATTGTGTTGTTTGACGAGCCTACCACGGGTCTGGATCCTGTCTTGGCAACAAGCATCCACCAACTCATCGCGAGAACCCAGGAGGCTTTTGGCTTCACCGGAATTATCGTTAGTCATACGATTCCCCAGGTCTTCGAAATTTCGGATTACGTTGCGATGCTTGCCAACGGCGTCGTCGAAGAGCTCACACCGCCAGAAGTTTTTTGCTCGTCTCAAAATCCGATTGTCCAGCAGTTTATTCACGGCAAGACTGAAGGTCCTATTCAGGTTCTGTAGGAGATCCAAAGTGAACCATTCACGCACTGATATCATTGTCGGTATGTTTGTCCTTATAGGAGCTATCTGCCTCGGCTACCTCGCCATACGCCTTGGGAAGGTAGAATTGTTTGGCGCTACGGGATATGTCGTCTACGCCGACTTTTCATCGATCGCGGGCCTTAAAATCGGCGATCCGACAGAGATCGCCGGCGTCAGGGTCGGCAAAGTAGAATCGCTCGGCTTGGCTGATGATCGCGCCCGTATCGTCCTCCGAATCGATCCCCAAATCAAACTTCAGGAGGACGTGATCGCGTCGGTACGAGCCCGTGGACTCATCGGCGATAAATTTGTCTTGATCACACCCGGCGGTTCGGATAAAATTATCCCACCTGGAGGCAAAATTAGAGAGACCGAATCCCCTCAAGATATTACTGATTTAATCGGTAAGTTTATCGGCGGAGACTTAACATCGAAAAAAGAAGAAAAATGACGTACGTAAAATCGCACTCCCATCTCGTTGTGTCGTTCTCGTTATTGCTCCTGCTGACAACACCCCTGCCATCGTTCGCAGGCGCGCCAACGGATCAGATCAAAGGCACGGTGGATAAGGCCATTGTGCTGCTCAAAGAATCCCGGTCCAATCCGGCGATAAAGCTAGATGACCGCCGCAATCAGCTGAAGCAAATTCTTTTTAACCGGTTCGACTTTTCGGAGATGGCCAAGCGAGCCTTGGGCGCCCACTGGCGCCGGCGCACCGCCGAGGAACAACAGGAATTCGTTGGCCTGTTCACCGACCTGCTGGAGCGCCAATACGCCGGCATCATCGAATCCTACTCGGATGAGAAGATCGTCTATACAAGCGAGAGAACCGATGGAACCTTTGCGGAAGTAAACAGCAAGGTTTTTACCGCCAAAGGACAGGAATATTCGATCAATTATAAAGCGCAACTGGTCGGCCACGACTGGAAGGTGTATGACGTGATCGCCGAGGACATCAGCATGGTGAACAACTTCAGGTCTCAGTTCAGTCGCGTAATCTCCAACTCTTCTTATGAGGAACTGCTCCGCCGGCTTAAGGAAAAACAGGCCAACGTCATCAGTGTCAGGAACTGATTCACCGCTGCGCAGCCATTCTCCACGGTTCATAGGACTCTGATCGACGGCATAACGCCTTGTTAAGGTGTCAATGCGTGTGTTAGCCAAGCCCTTTCACCCCACCGCGCTATCCAGTATGCTGCACTGACTGGATTCATGCTTCCGCAATAATCCAAATTCTAAATAGCTCATGGAAGGAGCTTTATCATGGCAACAGTCATTGATTGGCACGCTCACCACACCGCACCTGAGATCGCGGACAAAATAAAAGAATTAACGGGTAAAAAACCGCATATCGACAACTACGATTCGCCTGATTTGGGAAAACGCGTCAAGGATATGGACGCTGTCGGGTTGGACATACAGCTCATCTGCCAAGGCGCCGGCATCTATGCGGACCAACTTCCGGCCGAGCACGCACTCGAGATTGTACGGCAATCAAACGATATATTGGCGCAACGGATTGCACCCCATCGGGATCGTTTGATGGGCATTACGGCGCTCTCGCTCAAGAATATTGATGCTTCGGTAAAAGAAATCGAACGCACTGCAGTGCAGGGGTTTCGCGCCGTTCTCATGTATCCTCATGTCGATGGCGCGATGGTTGTGGATTTGCCGGTTATGGATCCGATTTTCGCCAAGATCGCAGAACTCAATTTACCGATCTTTCTTCACGGCGCGGGCACGGCACAGGATCCCACCCTTAGCCGGCTTGAAGACGGCGGAGCGGGTGTTGCCTACGCAGTTCTTTCGGACGGTGAAGTCGCCGAGTGCTGTCTACGCATGATTGCCAGCGGTGTCTTTGACCGCTATCCGAATCTTAAAATAGTTATTCGCAGCTCCGGCGGCGGACTGCCTCTCTTGCTGCACCGCTTCTTTTGGAAGCACAAGGGACCCCAAGGAGAACAGCGATATTCCGATATTTTCCTCGAACATTTTCTGATCGACAGCGCAAGCTCCGATGCCCGAACTTTATCGTTTCTCATCGATACCATGGGAGAGGAAAGAATGGTGTTCGGCTCGGATTACTGCGGCGGACTGGGGCCGCTGAATAAGTGTTTCAACGCTATCTCGGCGCAGCCTGATCCCGAACACATCAAGAGTTTTACCGGGAAGAACTCGCGTAAGCTGCTGAATTTGTGACACGGTAAGGCAAATCCTCGGCGGTTATGGCTGCATTCTACGATCTGACCATTATCGGCGGTGGCATCGTTGGTCTGGCAACGGCATTGAAGATCGGTGAAGCCCATCCGCATACGAGAATTCTCATTCTCGAAAAAGAGGCGCAACTCGCCCAGCACCAGACCGGTCACAACAGCGGCGTCATTCATTCGGGGCTCTATTATCGGCCTGGGTCGATCAAGGCGCGCACGTGCGTCACAGGGCGGAGAACCCTCATTAACTTTTGCCGGGAAAATTCCGTCCCATTCGAATTGTGCGGCAAGGTCGTCGTCGCCACCACCGAAGCCGAAGTCCCACGCCTCGAAGAGCTGCATCGGCGGGGGGTCGCCAACGGACTACAGGACCTGGAGCTCATCGGCCCCGAACGGCTTAAAGAGCTCGAACCTCACGCCAGCGGTGTTAAAGGATTGAGGGTACCGGAAACCGGCATCATCGATTATAAAAAAGTTGCCCAAGCTTACGCCGAGAAAACAAGAGCAGCGGGCGGTGATATTCGCACATCGCACCGGGTGGCCGGCATTCTCGACCTGCCCAACGAAATTGTTCTGCAAACCTCGGGCGGTGATTACCGCACAAGGTCACTGATCAATTGCTGCGGTCTCCACTCCGACCTCGTTATGAAGATGATGGGCGCCGGTGATAACCCCAAAGCCGATGAAGAACACCGCATCATCCCGTTCCGCGGCGAGTATTACAAAATTGCGCCGGAGAAACAGTACCTGGTACGCAACTTGATCTACCCAGTGCCCGATCCGACATTTCCTTTCCTGGGAGTCCATTTTACCAGGATGGCGAACGGCGGAGTGGAAGCGGGTCCGAACGCGGTGTTCGCCTTGTCACGCGAGGGTTATCGCAAGACCGATATCAACGTCGGCGATCTTTGGCGCACGGTCTCCTTCAAGGGTTTCTGGGCGATGACCGGGAAATACTGGCAGACCGGTTTTGGCGAGCTATACCGCTCGCTCAGTAAATCTGCGTTCGTCAAGGCATTGCAGGTACTCCTCCCTGAAATTACTAAAAGAGATTTAATTCCCGGCGGCTCCGGCGTCCGTGCGCAGGCCGTGTCGGCCAGCGGCGGTCTAGTCGATGATTTTGTCATCCGACAGAGCCGCAACGCTATTCACGTCCTCAACGCTCCATCGCCCGGCGCAACCGCATCGCTTGCCATCGGCCAAAGCATCGCCGAGATGGCAGGAAAAACTTTCGCACTAAAACATTAATTCGCGGACGAGCTTGCGTCGGAAGCTACAAGGGTCATCCAAGCCAATCTTGATTTCCAACGCCCTGTCAAATATCGTGACTCGATATTCCATGGAGGTAAATGCCGCAATGTTGATCGAGTACAAAGGCAAGAAACCAGTGATCTCTTCTAAAGCGTTCATCGCACCGACTGCCGTGATCATCGGCGATGTCACTGTCGGCGATGACGCGAGCGTTTGGTGGGGCGCCGTTTTGCGTTCCGATCAGGGCGCCTATCCCATCCTCATCGGCGCGCGCACGAGCATTCAGGACAATTGCGTGATTCACTCAGGCGAAGCTACCACCATCGTTGAAGAAGACTGCACGGTGGGCCACGGCGCCATCATGGAGGGCTGCGTTATCAAACGCGGCGCCATCATCGGCATGAACGTCACGCTTCTCGAAAACGTCGAGATTGGCGAAGAAGCACTGATCGCCGCCGGCAGCGTTGTCGTGCCACACACCAAGATCCCGCCGCGAGTCCTAGCCGCGGGCGCGCCGGCGAAAGTCAAAAAAGAGCTCGCCGGCGAGGCGTTGCACTGGATCAAGATGGGCTCGTCGACCTATGTCAATCTTTGCAAGAGCTATATGGGCGGCGACTACAGAGTCATCGGCTGAACAGCGCCGATTGGAAAGGGACAACTTTGCGAATCATCTTGATTGGCCAAGCGGCATTTGCGGAAAAGACCCTCGATAAACTCGTCAGTAAAGGGGAAGAGGTGCTGGCCGTGTTCTGTTTTCCCGATGCGCCTGGCGGAAGAATCGATCCGGTCAAGCAGAGGGCTCTTCAGCTGGGAATCCCGGTGCATCAACACAAAACGCTCAAAACCCCGGAGGTAACCGAGCAATTTGTTTCCCTCAAGCCAGACTTGGCGATCCTAGCGTTTGTGAGCCAGATCATTCCCCCGCCGGTATTCAATGCGCCGCGGCTTGGCAGCATTTGTTATCATCCTTCACTATTGCCAAAATACCGCGGCCGGACCGCGATCAATTGGGCCCTGATCAGGGGAGAAACCGTAACCGGTTTGACAATTTTCTGGTTGGATAAGGGCATCGATACAGGCCCCATTCTCTTGCAGAAAGAGGTGCAGGTGGACCCAAACGACACCACCGGCACGTTGTATTTCAACAAACTTTTCCCCATGGGAATCGAAGCCATCAGCGAGGCGGTGGACTTGATCAAAGCAGGCAATCCGCCACGGATTGTGCAAGACGAATCAAAGGCGAGTTACGACCCGCCCTGTGGCGACGAACATGCGAGAATCGATTGGTCCAAACCGGCGCAGGAAGTTTACAACCTAATCCGCGGCTGCGACCCACAACCCGGAGCGCACACAACCTACAACGGCAAGATGGTGCGAATTTTCGATGCTCGCTTACAGAAGGACGCAAACAGCGCAGCAGGCCAAGTTACCGGCATCGCCGCGGAAGAGATCACCATCGCGCTCAACGGCGGCACGCTCGCTGTAAAAAGAATGCGCGGCGAGGGCGGAAAGATATCTGCCGCAGAATTCGTCAAGCAGGTTGATTTGAAAGTCGGTGATCGGCTTGGCTGACGTGTATCATGAGATTGTCAGTACTCGATCAATCGACGGCGTCCAAGGGTAGAGCGCAAGCTACTGCGATCCGTGAAACCCTTGAACTTGCCCGGCACTGCGACGCGCTGGGTTATCATCGCTACTGGGTTTCGGAGCACCACAATTCCGGTAGTATCGTCGGCACGGCGCCCGAGGTGCTCATGGCTGCGATCGCGGCCACCACCCCTCGTATCCGCGTCGGCAGCGCGGGCGTCATGCTGCCGCACTACTCCGCACTGAAAGTTGCCGAGCAGTTCCGCGTCCTTGAGGCCATCGCCCCGGGGCGCATCGACCTGGGAGTTGGCCGCGCCCCCGGATCGGACCAGATGACGTCGTACGCCCTCAATCCGAATCCTCAGAACGTCCTTGACCAATTTCCCCGGCAAGTACAGGAGCTGCAACACTGGGTGTCGGGAACGCCGCTGCCTGAAGGCCACCCC
>WHTF01000211.1:4559-5005 GCA_009379725.1 Deltaproteobacteria bacterium | reverse complement strand
AGGGGCTCGGTTTCGATTTCGACAAGGTCGCCGTCTTGGAATGGATTCAGGCCGCGGTGATTAGTCCCCATCGCCAAAACATCTCCCGGCTCCAGTGAATGGATCGAACTGACCCACTCGATGCAGCGCGGAATTTTATGCGCCATATCGCTGGTGTTGTAATTCTGCATCAAGGTGCCGTTTACCCACAGCCGCACTTGAAGGTTGTGCGGGTCTTTTATCTCGTCGGCGGTGACGATATAGGGCCCCATGGGCGCGAACGTGGCACGCGACTTCATCTGATAAAACGTATTGCCGGCAGGCGGCAGGCCGCGCGCCGATCCATCGATGAAATTGACATAGCCGAAAACATATTCCATCGCCTGCGCGGCGCGCACATTGGCGGCGCGCTTGCCGATGACGACGGCCAACTCGGCTTCGCCCTCGAAGATGCCTGCGGGCACGTC
>WHTF01000211.1:0-4549 GCA_009379725.1 Deltaproteobacteria bacterium | reverse complement strand
CCGTCCTCCATGTAGTTTACCGCCATGCAGTCGATGTTAACCGGCCGCGGCAGCGGCGGCCTAATCCGTACCTTGTCAAGCTGAGCACCGGTGCCGACCGCGGCGGCCTGCTCCAACCCGCCGCGGTAATCCACGAAGCGCTCGATCAAGCCGCTGATAAGATCATGCGGGCCAACGCTTTGAATATCGCGCACGGCCTGAGTCACATCGACGACGGTATCGCCCTTTAACACACCGAGTTTGAAATCGTCGAAAAACAAAAGCTTCATTCGATCCTCCTTAAGTTACACGCGACCGGTTCAAGTCTTACCGGTTGAATCCATTCAAAAGTCTAATCTTTATCCGGAGCTCCCTACGCGTTCAACAACGAATTCACCTGGACGGCGAATCAAGTCCGGCCACCTGGAGGCGATAGAACTCTTCGGCGTTGCCGTGGAGAATCGCTTCCCTGGCCTCTTCCGCCAGGTTTTCATTATCGATCAACTCGGCCAATTCGTGGCGGCACGTCTCACTGTTGACCTCGTGCGGGAAATCGGTGGAATACATGAACGGTTCACTGCCTACCATCCTGACCGCGGTGGTAAGGAGCGGCTCGCCGCCTTCGCAGCCGACGAAGATCCTTCGCTGCTTTACATGCCGGATGATGTAGTCGCTGACTTTCTCGCCAGGGTGAAGCTTCAGGTAGCTTCCTCTCGGATCGTGCATGACGTGGGTTTCATAGGAGCGGTCGAATCGTTCGAGACAGAAAAGGAACCAGGCGACGCCGCCTTCCAAAAAGCCGAATCGCACATTGGCGAATTTTTCCAAAATGCCGTTGAACACAATCGACCCGAGCGAGACCATTTGTCCCAGCGGGTGCGCGATCGCGTGCACGCCTGCATAAGGATCAAGCCCATCCATTCCCATCCCGCCATGGACGCCGCCGTGAATCGCGATGCAGCAAGCCAAGTCGTTGGCCGCTTGGTAAACCGGATAATAGACTTGCGATCCGAGCGGCGGCCCGACGTAACTCTTTGACGGCAAGACCGCGCCGCACATGCCGAGCTTGCGTACTGCACGGTGAAGCTCCTCCGCGGCCGCCTTGGGATTCAAAATCGGTGGCGGCAGCAACGCCAAACCGTGAAACCGCGGGCTGTGTCTTAAATACGTATCGTGCAGCCAGTCGTTGTATGCGCGCGTGACGTCGATGGCCCAGTCCAAGTTAACGATGTTTGAAGATGCAACGCCTGCAGTCGGATACAAAACCGTGGCCTCGACGCCAACTTCGTCGAGAAACGCCAACCACTCCTTCGGCCCAACATGTCGATTGAATGCGCCTTCCGGCATTTCCACGAGGTGAGCTGAATGCAAATGATCGAACGGCGGGAAAGGCGAGAAAGACTGACTGTGGGCCTTCTCGCGATACGGCTCCGGCATTCGCGCGATGATCGCCGCTGAGTCCTCGGCGATATGGCCGTCAGCATCGATGATTGTTATGCGCCTGTTTGAAGCCATTGCGATCTTTCCTTTCCAGCCCTTAAGACCCTGATATCAAAGCTGTCAACGGCGAGTCAATTCATTTCGGTTTGCCTCGGCCGCGCCCGCCGTCGTATACCGGAGCGCGAAGCAAAACCCCATCCGGAGGTCACGAAATGAAGATCATGGTGGTCGGTAGCAGCGGTTACATCGGCCGGCGCGTCGTCAGGTCGCTGGCGGAACAAAACGCTGGAGTTGTCGCATTTGATTCGATGCCTGCGCCGCAAGGGTGGACCTTCTCGGGCGTTTCCTACGTGCAAGGCAACATGACCCGTTTGGAAGAGATCATGGCGCCCATTGTCGATTATGAAGTCAACCGCATGATCGCGCTTGGCTACTTCATGACGCCCCTGCTCGACCCGGAGTGCCGCGATCTCATAAATGCCGCGCGCGTAAATATTATCGGCATTGCCAATCTGTTCGAAGCCGCCCGCCTGGCGCGTCTGCACCGTCTGATCTTTGCCAGCACGGTGGGCATCTTCGGCCATCAAGACGCCTACGGTCCGGAATCGATTAACGAAGCCACCGAACCCCGCACGCCGAAAAGCCTTTACGGCATCATGAAACTCCTCAACAACGCCATGGCCGAACGTTATGCCAGGAGTTACGGCATCGAGATCGTCAAAGTTCACTCCGCTGCGGTCATCGGCCCCGGCAACACCGCGTTCTCGCGGCGCATGATTCAAGATCCGGCGTTAGGCAAACCCGGCTTCGGCAACTGGCCGTCTGCCGGACACCGCAACATCGTGGGCGTATCCGACATCGCGCAGCTATACACTAAGATGGCGCTTGCCGACGAGGTCCAACACGATACTTACATGGGCACGGGACCGGCGCCGACGGGACGTGAAATCGCGGATATCGTCAAAAAATATCTGCCCGACGCAGAGATCACCTTTGACGAAAAAGCTCGCGTGCCGGCGTGGAACTTCGACAACTCCCGCGCGCTGCATGAGTTCGACTGGAAAATTCAGTCGGTGGAAGAGATGGTTTTAGACGAGATTAACGGAACAAAAGAGGCGGCGGGCCTGCCGCCGGTGGGCAGGTAACCCTCAGATTAGCCATCGCCGTGGACAGAAGCTCTGTTAATCAGGATTGGCGAGGCGTGGGCGAGACCCCTCGCCTAGTCTCTACAGGTAATGCGCTTGAATTCGCCGCATCCCTTTGATGACTACTCCGCTTTTGCCGTATTGTCACAATCGGTTAGAAATGTAGAGAAAAACAAGTTGGCGATTGGATGCCTCTGTTATTTGAGAATTTCTCGCAGCTTGGCTACCAAAGCGGCATCAAGTTTAAAGAATCTTGCCACCGTCTTTTCCACCTCTTCAGGCGATACTGGGTCGATGTCCAAATTGGATTTTTTCGCTTCGGCGAGAAACTCCGGATCCTTCATTGTATCTACGAAGGCCTTCTGTAAAATTTTAACCCGCTCTTTGGGTGTGCCCGGGGGTAACGAATATGGACGGGTAATAGAGTTCGGGTCGTGAACCGCGGCTTGCAGTAATAACCGCGCCTCATCGCTCTTTGCCAGATCGACGGCCAGTGGCACTTTGGCAAGTTCCGGATGAGGCTTACTTACCAGCTGAAGTATGAGCTTAGCATCGCCGGTCTCCAGTCCCTTGCGCCATATTACCTTGATCGATTCCCATTGCCAGCAACCACCTGCTAGCTCACCGCTCTCGGCCGCCAGTCGAATATCGGCAGTGCCCTTATACCCTGGGATTGGCTGAACCGGGAGGCCTAAGACCTCTTTGAGAACTTTCGCCATTCCATAAGAAGCATCTCCCGGCCCTACACCGCCGAGCTTCACCGGTTGCTTCGCCGCCTTCCATTGCTCAATACTGGCAATGCCGCTCGCGCGGGTTAGGGCGCAGGCGCCGGTATCTTGCACGGGTACTCCGAGCCATGCGAGTTTGCGTGCGTCAAACTCGATACCCGGAGCTCCCAGAACTTGATTTAAGATCTGAAAGCCGTGGAAGTTGCCGATCGTGAGGCCATCAGGTTTCGCGATCCTATACAGATGGTTGGCCGCGACAATACTTCCTGCCCCAGTCATATTTTCCACAATGATTGAAGGATTACCGGGAATATGTTTGCCCATGTGCCGCGCAATGGCTCGGGAGTAGGTATCGAACCCGCCGCCGGCGGAAAAACCAACCACGATACGGATCGCCTTACCCTGAAACGGTGGTTGCGCCGCTGAAAGGATGCCACTGAAGAGGGCCAGCGACAGGACAGCTGCAATAATAAACCCGACTCTTCTATTCATATTAATCGCCATGTTTCCTCTGCTTATACGAGAGTAGCTTCCTCAAGATTACCTAAGGCAGCAACGGAGACCGGCTTGAGTAGATGAATGAAGTCTTTGAACCTGTTTATGCACCTACCCAAGCCGTTTGAACATACTCGCTACTTCGCCAGCGGATCGGGCCGGAGTTGAAAGTGCACGGCCATTGGTTGGCGGCCCTTGCCTCCCTCCATTAACCATGGTGCGCGCTCTCCGCTGGTGGTCCAAAGACCACGGCCCTTCCAGCCGGCTTTCGGGTCATCGATACGGCCGTCGAAGCCTTTGGCGTAAAACCCCATCGGATACGGAATGCGTAACACGATCATCTTGCCGTCTTGCATGGCAATTAACCCGTCGTGGAGATTCCCGGTGGACATCGGCACATTCTCGCCCAGTCCGAAGGTGTTGTGCTGATCGACCCAGGTGTAGTAGCTCGATTCGGCGCTGTTCTCGCCAATGCCCTTAAAGCCGGGCCCCGGATACTGATGGAATGACCACCCCTCCGGACAATGATCGCCGGTTGCTTTCGGTCCATTGAGCGGTCCCTTACATTTCCTGCGGTCAAAGCTTCCGAGATGGCCGCTGCCAAGTGAGACCCAGACGACACCCTGGCGGTCGATATCGGCTCCCCTTACGCCGAAGCCCGGCTGCGGCACCTTGTAAATCTCCGCGAGCGCGGTGTGCGGCGGATTGGCTCCGGGGTCGAGCCGCACGATGGAGCCAGGATAGCCAAATTGCGATCCCCAT
>WHTF01000210.1 GCA_009379725.1 Deltaproteobacteria bacterium | reverse complement strand
TGCCGGTCTCGGCAAAACAAGTCCCCGCCACCAACCCGACATATCCCGTACCGACTATTGCTAGATTCATTGCGATCTCCTGTTGCCTAAATGGGTTTAACCTAAGACTTTAACCTAAGACTATGACGCGTCCACCGCTAGATTCACGGCCCTTACCTTTGGTTTCTCGCTCAACATTTGCCCGCCTTAAACTGTCTCTTATTACGACGCCGACGGTAGGAAAAGCGAGGCCAGATCAGTCCTAGTTGTTGGGATGCGATCTCGATGCACATAATCTTTGTAAATTTGCGGGTAATATCGATGAAAAGCTGCGTCTTGGTTCAGCAGTGTATTCATGGTGCCCTACGAACTGTCGTACCATGTCACAGCAGCGCCCACCTTGAATTAGATCACCGCGTATTGCGAGAATAAACTCTCTAAAAAACGTGACGCGGATTGTCTCACCGATGTTACCATGACCCGTAGAGAGCAATTAAAATGCCACGATAAAATGGGTCGCGGTTTATCGATTGTTTCAGGTTTTTGGGGAGTGTTAGGGGATTTTTTGACAGGCAACGAATGCCCGGACTGAATTGCTAATTGGTTGATTGGTTGATTCGCTTACAGGGTAGGATGCTGGTTGTCTTGCGTTGCATGTTGCTTCGACATAGGTAGGCAACGAGTCGCTGCTCATCCTTGGTGGTTTAGTAGATTAAAATACATCAAATCAGAATCATAACCTTCAGTGTGATCTGCACGGCGTTCCATTACAGCATCCCCTAAGCAAGGGGCTCGACGATTAGGATAAGGGGGGTTAACGAATTAAAGTAGCCGCTAATATTTCTTCCTACTTGGCAATGGATCGGGCCAGTTCGCCCCGTTTAATGTAAAAATAATGAAACAGAGCATTTTTAGACCTCCCTCGATATCGAATCGTCGAATCTTCGTGCGCACTTAACTAGTTTTGACGCGAATTATACGCTGGTCCGGGTGTTGCTCTAGGGGGCAGCCATGAGTGAAACTTCGAAACGGCCACTACCCCCGGGATTTCCGGTTCCCAAACAAGAGACCGAAAGGTTGCTCATCGAGCGGCTTCAAAATAGCAAAACCGAAGAGGATTACTTTCGTTGGTTATTGTTTGTCGTAGCTTTTTACCGAGGTATTGAAAAGGTTGATTTAGCCCGTGCGCTACTTCAGCTTTTCCTCGAAACTACGAAAGAGCCTGAGCAAAAGGCGCATTGTCATCTAGCTCTGGGCCAGATTGCCACCGACGAGCAGCAGATTGAGGGTGCTCTGAATCACTTCACTACTGCTCTTCGTTTCAATCACGCAAAGACAAAAGTGGGGTACGTGTTGCATAATAATGTCAGCTATTGCTTGAACCAGCTTGGCCGCTTTAGGGAGGCGGAAAAGCATTGTCGTATGGCACTTGAAATTGATGGCCGCCGGGCTAGTGCCTATAGAAATCTGGGCATCAGTCTCGATGGTCAAGAAAATACCGTCGGCGCTGTTTGGGCCTTAGTGGAAGCGGTTAAAATGGATTCAAGCGATGATCGTGCCCGAGAAATTCTAAAAAAAATAATCTCGGAACAACCATCATTGGCGATTCAGTGTCCCTGGATTGAAGAGGGATTTGACGCGTCGAAGCCTAATGCTGAACCCATTTGTATTTAAGTGGGATCTTGACTGAATCCGTGCAACCTCGACTACCGTGCTCACGTGGTAATTCAAGCTGTTGTCCGGCTGCGCCAAACGTTAACAGGCGTTTCGTGCGGCGATGTGCACCGCGAAAAAAGTTTTGGCAAGGTTCCGGGCCGGTAATCGATAATCAAACTTTGTGACTTTCGGGTTTTTCGTAGTTAGATTAGCACTTCTGCAATCGTGGCTTTGCCTACTATCTCTTTGCTGAATGAAGTGGTGTTTAAGCTCACAACCATAAGCTCTACCGCCATAATTTGAATAGCTGTGCCGCCGTTTTACCGAGCATGGCGGCCTTCTGCGGCGCCGAACAGGGCGCCTGGCGGATCATGTCCAATGACTCCATGATATTCGCCGCCGTTTTACACTCCAACGGATAATCGCTACCGAACATGATGCGGTCGGCACTGGTGACGTTAAGCGCTGCGGCCATGGCGGGGAGCCATGCGCCGGTGCCGGCGCTGTCGAAGTAAAGCGACTGAAACAGTTTTTCGAAACGTTCCGTTATGCCGAATTGTTTCTGTTCCGTTTGGGTTTTAAGATAACCCCTCATGTCGGCAGGAATATCTGCGTCAGCGGTTTCGAAAAAGGCCATCATCCGCCCCTTGAGCGAAGAGGTGGCGCCGCCAAGGTGCGGCATGATGAAACGCAGCTCAGGATAGCGGGGTAGCACGCTGCACATAACGCGTACGATGGCTTGAGTGGTTTCAAGAGGCCGGAAAACGCAGCGGTCCAAATTGTATGTCGTTTCCGAACCGATGGGCTTTGACTGAGGATGAATGATGATCGGCAGATTGTTTTTCTGGATGATTTCGAACAGCGGGTTCATGATCGGATTGTCGATCTGGACATCGAGGTGACAGGCGAGCAGCGCCACCGCTCGCAGTCCTAATTCGTTAATTCCCCGCTCAAGCTCGCGCTTTGCCGCCTCCGGCTCATGGATCGGTAGGTGAATGGCGCCGCGGAAGCGGGTCGGATGTTTTTTTTCAACTTCAGCGATACCGTCGTTGAGAGCCCTGGCGACTTCGGCTCCCATGACTTGAACCTGATCGGTAAGGATCGAAACCGTCACGCCGGCTTCGTCCATCGCTTTGATGTGGGCGTCGAGGTCCTTGCGGGAAGGATGAAGAGTCAAACTGATTTCATTGGTCACGATGCGTTTCCCGCCCGCCTGAGCGGAGAGGCGATCGAAGAGTAAAGCCGGCATGTAATGGTGATGCACATCGACGATAAATTCTGCAGCCATGTTTTGGTTAAACTCCTTTGCTGTTAATGATGGAATGGCGCCAGCGTACGCCACTCGCAACACTCGTTCAAGCGCGCCGGTCTCATACCGCTTGTATTATTTGCGGTCCATTTGCGATCGTCGTGCTGTGGCGGTGGACTATCGAAACAACACTGTGTCAATGCGAATATCGGTAAGGCTCGAAGCGTTTGACACCCCAGTGCGCGATCAAATAGTCTTCGCGACGATGAGTTTTTTGGTTAGTATGGAGCGAGGAGGATAAGGAAATGGCTGCTACTGACACGAATTTGGTCATCGATTCTGATGCTCACGTAGTGGAGTCCGATCATACCTGGGATTATCTCGACCCACCGGAGCGGCAGTATCGGCCGCAACCGCTGGAGACCCGCGAAGATGCCGGTGTGAAACTTCAGTTTTGGCTCATCGACGGCAAAGTGAGGGGGTTTCGGTTCCCGGCTTTTTCAGCCGAAGAATTGGAACGGCGCTCTCATCAGGTCGGGCGGAAATTCGCCGACATGAACGAGTCCCGTGAAATGGGCAACGTCGATTTGCGCCTGGAGCACATGGACCAGACCGGGGTCGATATTCAGGTGCTGCACAATACGATGTTTATCGAATCGGCAACTGACCGGCCGCCTGTCGAGGTTGCGCTGTGCAAGAGTTGGAACCGCTGGCTGGCCGATATCTGGCGCCAGGGCAAAGGTCGCTTGCGCTGGTCCTGTATGGCGCCGACCCTCAGCATTCCTGACGCGCTGGATCAAATTCGCTTTGCTAAAGAGAATGGCGCGTGCGCGGTGCTCATGCGGCCGGTTGAGGGCACGCGACTACTCGCGGACCCGTATTTCTACCCGATTTACGACCAGGCTCAAAAACTCGATATGGCCATTGCGGTGCATATCGCTAATGGCAGCGCTTGGCTCAATGACCTGTATCGCCACCCCGTACCGATCGCTGCCACCCTGCATCGGTTTAGAATCCCGACTGTGGCCGCTTATAACGACGTGCTGCTCAGCGAGATCCCACAACAGTTTCCTAAACTGAGATGGGGCTTCGTCGAGGCCAGCTCGCAGTGGCTGCCCTGGGTGCTGCACGAAGCCAAGAATCGTTTTAAGACATTAGGACGGGAGTGGCCGGAGAACGTCGCGCGCGACTATCGTATGTTTGTGACCTGTGAAAACTCCGACGATCTGCCTTACATTTTGAAGGAAGCGGGGGAGGACTGTCTGGTCATAGGAACCGATTATGGCCACACCGACATATCGAGCGACGTCGACGCCATTAAGATTTTCAAGCAGCGAACCGATCTGACGCCGCAGGTAAAACAGAAAATTCTGAGCGACAATGCCCGCGCTCTTTATGGGCTGTAAAAATTTTGAAGCGAAATAGAAAGGAGACGTTTTAATGAAATCAATAGTCAGACTCCTGGTTGTTGTCTTTGCATCCTTTTCTTTTCCCGCCTGGTCGCAGGACCCTATTCCTTTCGTTCCATCGCCCAAAGTCGTTGTCGATAGGATGCTCGAACTGGCTGAGGTCAAGAAAGATGACGTGATCTATGATCTAGGCAGTGGCGATGGACGGATTTTGATTCAAGCGGCCAAGAAGTATGGCGCTCGCGGCGTCGGCATTGACATGAATCCGAACCTGGTAGAGCAAGCCAGGCGCAATGCGGTCCAGGAAAACGTCAGCCACCTTGTCCAGTTCCGCGCAGCCGATGGCCTGACCGTCGACATCTCCGAAGCAACAGTCGTTACCCTTTACATGTTCAAATGGTTTAACAATCAGATGCGGCCCAAGCTGCAGCAGCTAAAACCGGGCTCCCGCGTCGTGGCGCATGATTTCGATATCGACGAATGGAAACCGACTAAGGTGGAAAATGTCGATCCGAATTCGGATGCCTCAGGCGAGTTGACCCATACGCGGACACTTTATCTGTGGAAAGTGGGAGCACTACCTCAGGTGCCGTAACTGTTGTCTTACCCCCCGCTGAAAGCAAGGCCCGAACTCGATTGAGCCGGGCCTTGTGTTTTTGATGATATCAGTCGTTCGGGATTCGTTACGAAGCCTGTGGCTTGCGAAGGCCGCGATGGCGCG
>WHTF01000020.1:26893-41901 GCA_009379725.1 Deltaproteobacteria bacterium | reverse complement strand
ATGTCCACGAATGCCGTTGGCGAGCGCGGCGTGCTGTGCCGTAAGTTTAGTGTCGGCTCCGATGACTGTGGCTTCGGCCTTGGAGCCAAGATTATGCAAATATCGATCGATGTGCCGGCTGGCCTCTTCCGCAGCGCCACCCGCCATCGTGGCAAATCCGTCAAGCAGATGCTCCTTGGCGGCTTCCCGTACCGTTGGAGGAATGTCTCGCGGTCTGACTTTCGAAACGAAACGAGCGATCTTATCGGATACCGAATCGGGGTGCCGGCGCTTCAAGTTTCGGCTTCCGTCTATGGGTTCGAACGGGCGCGAAGAACCCACAGGTGGTTAGCGCCGGCGGCGACTGGTCTTTTTTGCGGTGGCCTTGGTTTTGGGCTTTGCTTCGACAGTGCTGTCGATTTCCGAGGGTTCGAGCTTCGGGTAAATATTATCGCGTAACCATTTTTCATCCCACCACTCCAGCGGCAGCACGGAAATACCGTGTAGATACACGCCATAGTGCAGGTGATCGCCCGCAGCCAGACCCGTTTCGCCGGTTCTGCCGATGATTTGTTGCTTTTTGATTTGATCACCCTCTTTGACGTCGATAGAGCTCAGGTGCGAATAGAGAGTGGCAAGCCCTAACCCGTGATCGAGAATGACCGTGTTCCCATAAATTCCCAAATCGCCGATAAAATCCACGACACCGCTATTGGCCGCTTCCACGGGATATCTTTTGGTGACCGAGAGGTCAAAGCCCAGGTGATAGGCGTGGTCGATAGTTTCATCCTTATAAACATAGGTTCGTGCGTCGGCAAAGTTGGCTTCAACTTTGGAGTTGGTAAGCTGGCTAAACGGGCCGCTCCAAAGCATCGAGCCTGAGGTCTTTTGAGTGACCGCGTTGATTTTTTCTTCATTTTCTTTGCGAAGGTCGCGATTGACCTTGACAAAGACATCTTTGGCGCTGCCCTGGCGTGCGCCCACGTCGTTGAGCAGCGGCGCGACTTTATTTTGAATGAACTCGTCGGAGATCGAAATCGTGCTCTTCCTGTATTTGACGTTCATGAGAGTGTAGGCTAGCGCCGTTTGCCGGGTGTTGCCGGCCTTATCGGTGGCCACGAGGTTTGCTTTTTCGGCTGCGGGCGTATCGTAAGGATGAGCGAAGAACACCAGATAGATGGCGGGATCTTTGGTTTGCCCTTTATATCCGGGAAAAAAGTGTTTACCGATTACGACGCCGCTGCTAACTGTGTCCGCCGAAGGTTTGTAAGCCACCAGACCGGTGCCGCCGAAATTGATATAAGGATCATCGGCGATCAGCTCGATGGTCGGTGGGGTGATGTCGATGGTTACGTTCTTCTGCAGCACGGTTTCGTTGCCGCGAAAAAAGCTCCATAACGATCGGTCGCGCGCGCTGATGCGCAACACTGCCGGTCCCTCTTTGAGACCGGTCAGCTTGGAGGAGAGCGCCACGGTGATTTTTTTCTGCATCACCGGCTTGTCGTATTGTTCCGCGGCAAGAGAATGCTCCGTGCCGCCGGCCGTAAGAGAAGCACTGACCGATTTTAAGCCGGTGCCTTGCTCGGTAATATCGATTTCGATTGCGCCGAGCCCGAGTGTTTCTGCGTCGGGAGTGACTTTGATCTGCGGGGATTTCCACTCGAACCGAGGGATGACAAAGTATCCTCCCGCCACGACGCCGACAATCAGAAGAATAACCAGGAAATTACGTGCCCAGCCAACACGCCGGGGAGGTCTGCCAATTTCAAGAGAGCTCATCGTTTAATGACTTTGCTTCAGGTTAGAAAAAAGATTTGTTTGCAACAAAATAAACGGCTGGCGTGATGATGTCAATGAAAACTTGCGTTTCAAGTTGGATCCAGGACGAAAATTGCCAAGCTAAACAGATTGGATATTCACAGGCAAAGCGCAGTCGGGCTCAAAGCATTCCTTTGTCGCTGAAGCTGAAATATCGGTCGTGACCGACCACGACGTGATCGAGAACCCGCACGCCCATGACATCGCCGACTTCCTTCAGCCGGCGCGTGATCTCAATGTCTTCCGGACTCGGCGCCGGGTCGCCGCTCGGATGGTTATGAACAAAGATCACGGCGGCTGCCGATTCGCGAATGACCGGATTGTAAACTTCGCGCGGATGAACCAGGGAGGCCGTCAATGACCCCTCGGAGATTTTTACATCGCGGATCTTTTTGTTCTTGTTGTTTAACAGAACAACGTAGAAAAACTCCCGTTTCTCGTTCTCAAGATCGTCACGAAAATGACGAAAAACGTCTTCGGAAGATCGCAGCGACTGCCCCGGCTGCCATTTGTGATTGCTTACGCGGCGGGCAATTTCCAGAGAGGCTTTGATTTGCGCGACTTTTGCCGGACCGATTCCTTTAACCTTGCCCAATTCGCTTGCGGCTGCCTCGTCCACTCCCTTCAGGCCGCCGAATCGGCCGAGCAGCAAGCGCGCATGATCAATTGCGCTCTCGCCGGTGCTGGCATTGCCGTTTCTTAAAATGATCGCCAAAAGCTCGGTGTCGCTCAGAGACTGCGGTCCCCTGGCTAAAAGCTTTTCTCTCGGGCGATCCTCCGCGGGCCAGTCTTTAATAGTTTGGTAAGGAGCCATGCACACCTCGCGCCAGATGTCGTTCGGTCGGCAATGCACCGACCGCGGTTCCGTGTACCACAGTGCGAGGCTTAGTCCAACACCCGTAACGCCAGTCCTTTGAGATATTCGCCTTCAGGGTGGTGCAGGCTCACCGGATGATCGATGGACTGCCCGAGTTTCTTGACGATGCTGACTTTGCGCCCGGCGTCGACGGCGGCGCCGAAGACGACTTTCTGGAATAGATCGGCGGCAAGATGCTGCGAACAAGAAAAGGTCAGAAGCACGCCGCCGGGGCTCAAGTGCCTCAGCGCATGCAGGTTGAGAAATTTATAAGCGCCGGTGGCGGCGCTCACATCGCTTCGTCGATGCGCCAAAGACGGAGGATCCAAAACGATCACGTCGAAATTGGACTTACATTCTTTCAAGTACGCAAAGGCGTCGCCCTTGAGAAGCTCGCCATCGACGGCTTCGAATCCGTTGAGAGCCAGGTTTTGCTCCGCCAATTCCAGCGCCGGTCTGGAAGAATCGAGCGTGACAATGCTTTTAGCGCCGCCGCCAAAGCCGTAAACCGAGAAAGCGCCGCTATAGGAGAAACAATTCAGCAGGGTCTGACCGCGTGCCAGGGTCGAGAGAAAAGCTCGGTTGTCCCTTTGGTCGAGAAAAAAACCCGTCTTTTGTCCGCCTCTCACGTCAACGAGGAACTTAAAGCCGTTTTCCGTAATCGAGATGGTATCGGGCGGCGCTTCCCCGAACAACACGCCGGCAGCCGGTTCGAGGCCTTCCTCGTTGCGTACTTTGCCTTCGCTTCGTTCGAAGATGCCTGTGGCGGGAACGAGATCGCCGAGCGCGCCGACGATGTCACCTTTGAACGATTCCATACCTGCAGTGAAAAACTGACAGACAAGAAAATCGTTATAACGATCGACGATCAAGCCGGGTAAAAAATCGCCCTCGCCATTGATCAAGCGGTATGCATTGGTAGTGTCCGAGAGATGCTTTTCTCTCAAGGACAGGGCTCGATCCAAGCGGCGCGAGAAGAAATCTCCATCGATGGGTTCATTTTTCCAGGTCAGAACCCGGACGCGGATTTGCGACTTGACGTTTGCAAAACCTCGGGCGATCCAATTCTTCTGAGCATCGAAAATATCGGCGACGCCGGCAGCTTCAAGTTCACCCTCTGCTTTCTCGATGGCGCCGGAAAAGATCCACGGATGGCCGCGCAAAATGGGGGCCTCGCGTCCTTTTTTTAGATAAATACGCCGCATGGGATGCTTTCAATCCGAATGGGGGGAAGGTGCAAGGCAAGAGCCGGAAAGATTCCTGCTACCCTTAAGCCAGTTGGCTAACGCCTATTCATTGCGAAAAAAGGTGCCGCTTTTGCCGCCGCTTTTTTTCACCAGCCGAATTTCGCTGATGGACATCTCACGATCGACCGCTTTACACATGTCGTAAATCGTTAACCCGGCGACGCAAACCGCCGTCATGGCTTCCATCTCGACGCCGGTCTTGCCATCGACGCGTACGGTGGCTTCGATTTCGACGCGCGTCGGGTCGTCTTGTGGATTCAAATCGATTTCCACTGAAGTAATGCTGAGCGGGTGGCACATCGGAATTAATTCCGAGGTCTTTTTGGCGGCCATGATTCCGGCCACGCGGGCGACGGAAAAGACGTCGCCTTTTCCAATTTTATCTTCCAATATGAGGGACAGGGTTGCCGGGCGCATGTGGATCGCGCCGCGGGCGACAGCGATTCTGCGGGTCACGCCTTTGTCGCTGACATCGACCATTTTGGCCCGGCCTTGGTCATCTAAGTGACTTAACTTTGTCATAAACGGCTTTGCTTTCTCCCCTTGGAATTTTATGTTACAGAAAGCCAATGGAGAAAAAAAGCCACTACCGTCTTATTATTCTTGGCTCCGGCGCAGCAGGTCTCACCGCTGCCATTTACGCCGCGCGCGCGAATCTCGAGCCGCTGGTTATTGAAGGGTCTCAACCCGGCGGCCAACTCACTATTACCACCGATGTTGAAAACTATCCCGGGTTTCCCGATGGCATCATGGGGCCGGATCTAATGGATGCGTTCAGAAAACAAGCCGTTCGATTCGGCACCGAGACGATCTTTGGCGACGTTACTTCCGTGGGTCTTAAACAGCGGCCGTTTAAAATCGTTGTCAGCAAGGATACCTTGACTTGCGACGCTTTGATCGTTGCCACCGGAGCGACGGCCAAATTGTTGGGATTAGAGTCCGAAAGCAAACTCATGGGCCATGGTGTATCGGCCTGCGCCACCTGCGACGGGTTTTTCTTCAAAGACAAAGATCTGGTGGTCGTCGGCGGCGGCGACACGGCGATGGAAGAAGCGACGTTTCTGACAAAATTCGCCGCCAACGTTAATGTCGTGCATCGACGCGATGCGCTGCGCGCATCCAAAATCATGCAAGACCGCGCTAAGAAGAATCCCAAAATATCGTTTACCTGGGACAGCGCCGTTGATGAAATTTATGGCGAACCTAAAGACGGCGGCGTCAAAGGCATCAGGCTCAAAAATTTAAAGACCGGTAAGTCCGAGGACGTTAAAGTTGACGGAGTCTTCATTGCAATCGGCCATGAACCCAATTCCAAATTATTCATTGGACAGCTTGATCTCGATCCGGTGGGATATGTTTTGACTCACGACGGCACCCATACCCGGGTCCCCGGCGTCTTTGCGTGCGGCGATGTGCAGGATCATGTTTATCGCCAGGCCGTCACTGCCGCCGGCAGCGGTTGCATGGCCTCCATCGATGCCGAGAGATATCTCGGGACCCAAGAGAGCTAAGCCGCTCCATTCACTGCAAGCAACGATCAAGAGACGAGCTCTCCGGATCAACGGACATAGTTGAATCCGCCTCCCGTCCGGATCGATTAACAGCCGCGAATTACACAAGGTGCGAAAAGCAAATCGGATGTACCCGGCGCCGCGCAGGGTCAGGGTGATCCCTCAAGCCTCTGCAATTGGGCAAGCAAAAAGTCGCGGCTGTGAATTTCTTTGCCTTCTTTCAAGCGGATCAGGTAGGGCTTTCCCGAAGTCCCGGACCTGCTGGCGACCTTGTCGATAAAATCGCGCGCCGTTTTCACTTCGGATTGGTTCGCTTGCCACTTGCGACGTAGGAAAGTGGCGGCGCTATCGGCGCTATAAGTGGACCCGTTGCGGACGAACTTAGCTGTTTTTAAGTCGTTTACCTGTTTGATGAGTGCTTCAATCTTTTCTTTCTCTAGAGCTGGCGCAGAAGCCACGACGGCCTGCGGAGCATTGACTAGCATTAGCATTAGGAGAAGAAAAACGGCTAGTGACGGTTTCAAATACGTTTTCAGAGCCAATAGACGTTCCATATGATTTTAGACGTTTCGCCGGAGAAAAACAGCCATTGCGCCAGGATTCGCGCGAGTTGTCTCATTTACGAATCATTTGTAGCGCCGTGATAGTAGACGTTGAGCATGTCAAAAAAGAGCAAGCCGGTCTTGCTAGTGTTAAGTTCATTGACGTTCATGTCTTTACCTCCAATCAGAGTGCGTCAATTGATGCGGAGCGCGTTTTTATTTCGTCTTCACCTCTTCAAGCATTAACTGTTTTAAGCCGATTCCAATACGCCACTGACCAGCAATTCGGTCCAAATCGCTCACAAGAAAGAACCGCCGGCCGCAAGCGTTTCCAGCGAATTATTTCCCGTGTGGCCAACTTTTGAGGATTTTTTTTGCCGCGTAAGAGCCCGGCAGGCCGGTAACTCCGCCGCCCGGATGCGTGCCGGAGCCACACAAATAGAGATTCTCTATCGGCGTGCCGTATCCGGCCCAACCCGGAACCGGACGCATGAAGAAAATCTGATCTAAGCCCAGCTCGGCATGGTCGAGGTGCCCGCCGGTGACGCCAAAGGTTTGTTCCAGGTCTAAAGGCGTTACGACTTGTCTGTGCAGGATCGAATTTTTAAACCCCGGCGCGTAACTATCAATTACGCTGGCGACGCTGTCACCCAGCGCCTCGCGCTGTTCATGCCAATTCTTTTCTCTCAGGTGGTAAGGCGCCGATTGCATCCACACCGACATGACATGTTTTCCGGCGGGCGCCAGCGACGGATCGATGACCGAAGGAATCGTTATTTCCAAAAAAGGCTGCTGTGAAAATCTGCCGTATTTCGCGTCGTCGGCGGCGCGCTCGAGATAATCAAGCGTAGGACCGATATGAATGATGCCGCCCAGCCGTGCGGCGGCGGCATTGCCGGCGGCAGGCATGAAATTCGGCAATGAGTCCAAAGCGAAATTGATCTTAGCAACCGTGCCGCGCGAGCGGATGTTCCTGACCTGCAGCAAGAAGTGCGGATCGAGGTAGGTCGGTTCGACCAGGTTGAGAAGAGTCCGCTTGACGTCGGCGTTTGAGATCACAATCTTTGCTGAAATTTCGTCGCCGTTGGCGAGAAACACGCCCGTTGCCGCGCCGTTCTTGGTGGCGATGGCGGCGACTTCGACACCGGCGCGAATTTCTGCGCCGTACTGCTGTGCCGACCGCGCCAGGGCCTGCGGTAACTGATTGATGCCGCCTGAGACAAATCCGGCGGTGCGGAAGGCGCCGTTGGATTGGCCTGATAGATTATGCAGAAAAGCGTAAGCTGTCCCCTGGGCGCGTGGACCCACAAAAGAGTTGACTATGCCGCTGGCGGCAATAGCCGACTTAAGCGTTTCACTCTCGAACCACTCGTTGAGCAGATCGGCAACGCTCATCGGCAAGATGCGCATGAACTCATACATCTCCTTCTTGCCCAGACGACGAAAGCGAAAACCGACTTTTACCAGATGGGCAAGATTAAAGCTTCCCGGGCTTGTTCCATCGGGCAGCGCTAGGCTGTTCAGGTTGCGCAAAAAAGCAGCCAGTTCGTTAATCAGCGCGCAAAATAAAGGATACTGTTCCGCGTCGGCTTTGGAGTGCCGGCCGATCTCCTCGACAATTTTGGCCGGATCGCGCGGAACCAGAAGGGAATTGCCCTCTAACGCTGGTGCAAAGAGCAAAGGGTCGAGCGGAAGGATTTTCAAGCCGTGTTTTTGTAGTTCCAGTTCGGCGATGATTTCGCTCGAGAACGATCCGGCCAAATGCGCACACGTGGAATATCTAAAGCCCGGAAAGATTTCCTCTGTCGCAGCGATACCGCCCACCGAAGACCGTCGCTCCAAAATCAATACCTTTTTACCGGTCTTGGCTAAATAGGCGCCGGTGACCAATCCATTATGGCCCGCGCCGATGATGATCGCGTCGTAGTTTTCCACGGCGGGCTAAATGAAACTCCTTTTCAAATCTTTTAGTATTTCCAGCGCTGCCAGCCGGCCGGAGGCAGCCATGACGCCTCCGCCCGGATGCGTGCAGGCGCCGCACATATAAAGATTCTTAATCGGCGTGCGGTACTTGGCCCAACCGGGAACCGGCCGGAGAAAAAATAATTGATCCAACGTCAGTTCGCCCTGAAAAATATTGCCCTCGGTCAGACCGAATTCTTGTTCGAGGTCCCAGGGGGTAACGATTTGGCGATGCAGAATGATATCTTTCAAATTAGGCGCGTATTCGCTGATGGTATCGACGACAGTGTCGCCGAAAGCCTCGCGTTTCTCGGCCCAAGTTCCGCTTTTTAAATGATAGGGCGCATACTGCACAAAGATCGACATGACATGCCTGCCCGGTGGTGCCATGGATGGATCGAGTGTCGATGGAATGATGATGTCCATGTAAGGTTGGCGCGAGTAATCGCCGTATTTAGCGTCGTCGTAGGCCCGTTCAATATAGTCGATGCTGGGGCTGACCGAGATCGCGCCCGATAGGTGCGGCCCTTCCCCCGGCAGACAGGTAAAATTGGGCAGCGCATCCAATGAAAGATTGACCTTGGCCGATGAACCGCGAATTTTAAAATGGTTTACCTGACTCAAGAATTCAGACTCAAGATGCTGCGCGTCGATCATCTTCAAAAAGGTCCGCTTGGGATCAATGCTGGAGACGATGATGTTGGCTTGAAACTCTTCGCCCGTGCCCAGCACGACCCCGTAAGCGCGCCGGTTCTTGACCAGGACTTGGTCGACGGCTGCCTCGGTTCTAATTTCAGCGCCATAATGGCGCGCCGCATCGGCGATCACCCGGCTGATCGAGCCCATGCCGCCGCGCGCAAAACCCCAGGAACGAAAGGCTCCGTCAAGCTCGCCCATGTAATGATGGAGCAGGACGTAGGCTGTGCCCGGCGATCTCGGTCCCATAAACGTCCCAATGATGCCGCTCGCAGACATAGTGGCCTTGAGCACTTCGGTCTCGAACCACTCATCGAGAAAATCGGCGGAGCTCATGGTCATGAGCTTGGTCAAGTCATAGAGCAGCTTGTCGCCTATATTGCGGAAATGATTGCCGATCGAGGCCAGTCCAAAGAGCTCCTTTAGGTTCCACGAGGTCGGTTCGGGAGGAACCAGACCGAGCATCGGCTTAACGGCCATGGCCATTTGCACCATCAGCTTGCCGTATTCCTCGTAGGCTTCTGCGTCGGTGGCGCAATGGCGCGCGATTTCCCGGCGGGTTTTGGCGTGGTCGCCCCAGCGCGCGAGATAGTCGCCGTTGGGCATCGGCGTAAAGGTGCTGTCCAGAGGAATGATTTCAAGGTCGTACTTGGGCAGTTCCAGTTCTTGGATGACTTCGGGCCGCAGCAGGCTGACGACGTAGGAACAGACGGAATATTTAAAACCAGGATAGATTTCTTCAGTGACGGCTGCTCCGCCAAGCACATGGCGCCGCTCCAGAACCAGGACTTTCTTGCCGGCTTTAGCAAGATAAGCCGCGGCGGTAAGACCGTTATGACCGCCGCCGATAATGATTGCATCGTATTTCGTCATTTGCTTAAAGGAGCATATTTGGTAATTTCCTATACGAAGTCAACGAGCCAAGAGAGACAGAGACAGCTATAGACTACATCTGGAACGAATTGAGAGAGGCGCGGACAGAGACTGCGGCTGAGATCGCTGTCTTCTCGCAACAACATGCCCATCGGAACACCTTTTCACTCGCGCACCTCGGCCCTCTGTACGAGCCAAAATTGGCGCACCTGGTCGGGATATTTCGCCGCCAGTTGCTACGATGTTGTCCATGATTATGAATACCATGCCATAAGAAATACCGCGGGCCTGATCGATATTTCGCCGCTATTCAAGTACGACGTGCGCGGCACGGATGCAGTAAAGCTCGTCAATCGGATCATTACCCGAGACGCGGCGAAATGCGCGGTAGGGCAGGCAATCTATGGCTGCCTATGTGACGGCGAGGGCAAAGTCATTCAGGATGGCACGGTATTTCGCCTCGGCGACGATCATTTTCGCTTTCATCTGGCGGATCCCGCTCTGCGTTGGTTGAAGCTCAATTCAGTGGGCATGACGGTTTCTATTGAGGAAATATCCGAGCAAATTGCGGCGCTTGCGCTGCAGGGCCCCAACGCCCTGAAGATTCTCCGAGAAATTGTCGATGCCGACCTTGGTAAACTAAAATTTTTCCGCTTAACGGCCGCCGATCTCGCAGGGGTGCCGGTGACTGTTTCCCGCACCGGCTACACCGGCGATCTCGGCTATGAAATCTGGTTGCCGGCCGCCGGTGCGGAACACGTTTGGGATGTGTTGTTCGATAAAGGAAAGCCGTACGGCCTTAAGCCGGCGGGTATGCTTGCTCTCGATGTGGCGCGCCTCGAAGCAGGATTTATCCTGTTGGAGGTCGACTATGTAGGCGCAGAGAAGGCGCTGATACCTTCGCAGAAATACTCGCCGTTTGAAATTGGTTTGAGCTGGACAGTGGATCTCAAAAAAGACTTTTTTGTCGGCTGCAAAGAGCTGCGCGACCACGGCGAGAAGAGCGTCCCACGCCGAATCGTCGGGCTCGAGGTGGACTGGCGCCATTACGAAGAGCTCTATCGCAGGGTAGGTCTCCCGCCGCATGTGCCGGCCGTGGCTTGGCGCGGCGGAGTGCCGCTTTATCATGACGATCTCCAGGTAGGGCAAGCGACGACCGGCGCCTGGTCGCCGACGCTGAAGAAATACATCGCGCTGGCAACCGTCAAAAGCGAGCATGCAAACGCCGGAACTACACTCGAGATGGAAACCACCGTGGAATACGAACGGAAGAAAGTAAAAGTCTTGACCGCAAAGCCGCCATTTTTCGATCCGCCGAGAAAGCGGATGCTGTTTTAAGCGATCCGCCCGCGGAGCGGAACTCTAGCATTCTTACAAACTACGGTTTTAGTTAGGTTGGCAGACGCACGGGGATACCGCGGCTGTGCAGATAGTTTTTACATGCCTCAACGGAGTATTCCCGATAGTGGAAGATAGAAGCGGCCAGCGCCGCACTGGCGTTTCCCTGGGTAAAGCCGTCGAAAATATGCTCCAAATTTCCCACGCCTCCCGACGCGATCACGGGGATAGCCACGCGGTCTGAAATCGCCCGGGTCAGCTCGAGGTCATAGCCTGCTTTGGTGCCGTCGCGGTCCATGCTCGTGAGCAGGATTTCCCCGGCACCAAACTTCTCCATTCGCTCAGCCCACTCACCGGCGTCAATTCCAGTCGAATTCCTCCCCCCATGAGTGAACACCTCCCAATGATCGTAAACTCGCTTCGCATCGATGGCCACGACAATGCATTGGCTGCCGAATACTTCGGCCGCCTCGCGGACGAATTCCGGCCGATTGACGGCTCCGGTGTTGATCGAAACCTTGTCGGCGCCGGCCCGCAGCAGGTTGCGAATGTCGTCAAGCTTATTGATGCCGCCGCCGACTGTGAGAGGCATAAAGACCTCGTCCGCGGTGCGCGCAACCACGTCGAGAATGATTCCACGATTCTGGTGCGACGCCGTGATATCGAGAAAGCAAAGTTCATCGGCGCCTTCTTTGTCGTAGACGCGCGCAATTTCCACCGGATCGCCGGCGTCGCGCAGCTCTATAAACTTAACACCTTTGACAACTCGCCCTGCATTCACGTCGAGGCAGGGAATGATTCGTTTACCAAGCATGAACGGAGTCTAACCAACCAGCGGTGAAATCTCAATGCAATGAATAACCGCACAATTGCAAAAGGTAGGGCGAAAACGCTAGTACGACAAGAATATTTGATCAAGGCGTGAGCCACCTGAAAGTTGTATATAAGATTATTGGTCTTCTCGCTTGACAACATGTTATTGCTTAAAGTATAGGACTGATGATCTAGTAACTATATGACTTAAGTCTTACTACAGGGGAGGCTACAATGAACAATATTTTTTCGATTACGAGTGCCGCAGCAATCGCCATGCTGTTTGCGATCTCGTCATGTTCAACCCAAGACGAGAAGGTATCCAAGCCAGCAGCAGCGCCTTCAGCTAAAGCCGAAGCTAAAGCGGCTCCGGCCAAAGCTAAAGCCGAGAAGGCGAGCGGCGACATCGGGCTCATCGATACGGAAAAAAACTATATGATCTTGGTGACGAAGCAAGGCAAGCTTGTTACTCTGGATTTCGATCAGAAAACCAAGGTGACTAAGCTTACTCCGACACCGGCAAAGATGGGCGATGTAGGCCTGGGAAATTCGGCAACTGTAACGTACACAAAGCAAAACAACAAAAATATTGCCAGCGGCGTCGAATACAAGGCAAAAAAGTGACGCCCTTGGTATAATTCGGGGGCTTTACCGTCGTTAAATGAGGAGGGAAGTCTAATGATAGTGCAATCGAAAGTTATCGGTGGTCTCGCTGTATTATTGGCGGTTTCTTTAACGTCGCCGGTCGTTGCCCAACAAAAAAAGGCGAAAGCGGAGAAGGTCGCCGGCAACATTGGTCTATTGGACACGGAAAAAAATTATATGATCGTTGTGACCAAAGACGGTAAGCTGGTCACTGTTGACTATAGCGATAAAACCAAAGTCACCGCGCTCAAGCCGGGCCCAGCCAAGATGTCGGATATCGGGCTTGGTACGAAGGCCTCGGTTCAGTACACCAAAAAAGGTGATAAGAACTATCTTACGGCCATAGAATACGTTGCCAAAAAAGCGAAGAAATGAGCAATATTTTGGCGACAGTGAGTGAAATGTTGTCGACGCCTCCTAAATGAGCGCCGTTGAAAACTAGGCGGGAAATTTCTATCCCAACAAAGGTCTGACGACCTGCCGTTCTCGAGTAGGTTATTAATTAGAGCCGTCTTTACCCATTAGGGGAAGTGCGAAGAAAATGCTTGTGCCCATCCCGGGGGATGACTTTATAATAAGTTGTCCCCCGATTTTTTTGATCCTTTCTTCCATGCCCGCTAATCCGAGCCCCGTGCGGTTATTGCCGCTGGATTGGTCAAACCCTACACCGTTATCTTTAAGCGAACTTTCAAATACTTTTGGAGTCCGCTTCATGTAAATCTCAGCTTGAGAGGCGTGCGAATGCCGGATCACATTCGTTAATGCCTCGCGCAAGACATAGTAAACTTCCCGCTCGATGCCCTGCGGAAGATCAGGTTCTTCCGGCTCGCTTTCGAAAATCACCTTCAAGCCGAGTCCTTTGTGTAGAAAACTCAGCTCATCTCTCAGCTTCTCGAAAAGTGTGCCGGCGGCTAAAGGCTGAGTCTCTTTGCCCGCCAGAAAATCTCGAATCTCGGACATTGAATGTCTCGTGAAATCCTCGACCGATTGAATGTCTCCAACCAGCTCTTTCTGCGACTCCAAAAGGCGGCTGCGGCAGGCTTCGAGGCGAAGAATGATCGTCGCGAGCGATTGAAGTATACCGTCGTGGAGTTCGTATGTAATCCGCCGTCTTTCTTCCGTAGCTGCCGCTTCCACAGCTGTTTTCGAAAGCGCAAGCAGCCTGTGGTTCTGCTTCTTCTCGAATTCACTGACGTAGCCGAAGATGTAGGCCAGCGCGGTAAGATAGATGCTGCGCACTATGTAGGTATCAATCGCGAGTGGATTCAAGGACTCCACGAGCAGATCGAATCGAATGATCCCATAGACGATGACTCCGACTAAGGCGACCGGGATACTTCCGCGGACGCCCCAGCGCGCGCTCGCGGTAATGATAGGAAAGAAATAATAGACAAAAAAAGGAGTCCTGCTGCCGCCGGTAGAAAAAACGATGAGCGAAATCCATAAGAGATCGAGGCAAGTCGTGGCAAGCCCGAGTGGTTCCGAATAACTTTTCTTTTGCCGCACTAAATAGGCCACTATGAGGCTGTAGAGCACAAAAGCGTTGAGCGAAAAAATTGATAGGAAGGGGAATGTGGCGACTCTCGTAGGATTGAGTTGGACTACGACAATGGCGACGATAGCAAATGCCACCCTCAGCCAGGCCAAAAGTTTTTCTCGTTGTAAAAGCCACCCTTCCTCGGGAGTGATTGTGTCCATCGTCGAGGGCTGAGCCATAAGCAATGACGAGATGGGGGTTAGGTTAGTGGCTTCTTCCGCTTCTGGATGAATATAGAGCGTGCGATTCACTTGGTTTGCCCATGAGGAGCAGCGCGGCCTTGAAGCGGTTATTAACTTTAAGTTTGTCGAAAATATTCGTCAGGTGTGTTTTGACGGTTTTTTCACTGATAAAGATTTTCTTGCCGATTTCTTCGTTGGTCAGCCCCTCGGCGACAAGTCGTAGTATCTCCATCTCTCTTTTGGTGAGACTTCTAATGCTTTCGTCGAGGTGCGGGATCGCTTCGCGAGCGAGCGCCTGTCCCTGCGCGATTTCCTCAAAGATCTCCCACGAGGGAATCTCCTTGTCGATCCACACGCCGCCGTTGTGAACGGCCTTTATGGCTTGCAGCAACGTAGTGGAGGGCACACCTTTGGGAACGAATCCTTTGGCGCCTCCCTTGGCGGCGTTGAGCACGCTTTCCTCGTCCGAGAACGCGGTTAAGATGATGACACGAATTTTCGGGTTTTTGGCGCCGACTTCAAGCAGGTTCTGAACCACATCGCCTTTTGGCATTTTGAGGTCCAAAAGCAGGATATCCGGTTTGGTATGTTCGGTTGTTGTGGTTACCTCGTTGCCGTTAGCGGCCTCACCGACAACGAGAATGTCTTTCTCGAGGGAGAGTATTCTTTTTAGCCCGTCTCGAAAAAGAGCATGATCGTCAGCTATGACAACTTTGATGGGCATCATCGCACACCTCACTACATTATGGATCGCCAAGCGCAAAATACACGAAATTCAAGGACATGCCAACGACATCATCGCTCCGGCAAATCGTACTGAGACTGTGGGCTTATTCCGAAACGTGTCAGGCGGGGTGGGTCAAACAAAAATCCTACCTAAGGCGTATTGAGATGAATCGGCGGTCACGATAATTATCGAGCCTAACTCGATAGTTAATTATGTTCCACGGGAGGCTACGATGAAAAATGTTTTTTCAGTAACAAGTGCCGCGGCTGCGGTCACGGTGGA
>WHTF01000020.1:0-26796 GCA_009379725.1 Deltaproteobacteria bacterium | reverse complement strand
CTGGTCACGGTGGATTTCGACCAGAAGACGAAAGTGACGGAACTAAAGCCAAGCAGCGCCAAAATGTCGGACATCGGTCTTGGTTCGTCAGCAGCGGTGCAGTACACCAAAAAAGGCGAAAAAAATCATTTAAGCAGCGTTGAATTTACCCCGGCCAAAGGTGGCGATTGATACGCTAAAATTCTTGTCGTTGTATAATAAAAGAGGGCATGGATATCTCCCATGCCCTCTTTATTTTTCGTCTTGAAGACACCGATACAAAAACCGCGATCGACGGCGGAAGCGTGTTCTCGCTCGGAACTCAACTCAGATCAGGAACCTTCTTCCTCGAAATCTGTAAGGACCAGCCTGCGGTAGCCTCGCTCCTCCTCAAGGGTTTTCTGACGCTTACTTTCCTTTTCGTTCTCTTCCTGACACTTCACACAAAGGCGAGTGAACGGCAAAACTTTCAAGCGCCCTAAATGGATCTCGCCTTCGCAACTATCACAGATGCCGTAGGTTTTATCTTTGATGCGGTCAAGAGCTTCGTCAATGGCGTGCAATTTTTCGCGTTCACGATCATTGAGAATAAAGTTGATTTCACGGTCTCGCTCGTCACTGGCTAAATCATAAGTGTCTCGACCTTCGTCCTTGACACCTTCCGTCTCTCCCTTCACGCGTCCCTGCATCTCTCTATGAAGCTGCTTCTTAGTCTCCAATAACCTATCCGTAGCGCTTTTAAGAAAGTCTCTTCTAGCCTTAGCGTCTTTAGGAGCTTCAGATTTGGACATGTTCTATCTCACCAATTAAATCGTAATCGAGAGCCCCGGTTATTTTTACGTCGACAAGTTCGCCCGGTCGCAGCGAAATCATCGTGGCACTTGTTGCCGCGGTGTGCAAATAGACGACCCCGTCAACCTCGGGCGCATGGGCCTGCGTGCGTCCCATCGACTGACCGGATTCGTCGACCCCGTCGATCATAACGTGCTGGTGAGACCCAATCAAGGCCTCGTTCTTTGCACGGGAAATATCTGCTTGTAAATCCATCACTTCCTGCCAGCGGCGTTCTTTTTCGTCCTCGGAAACGTGCTTATCTAGGCTTGCCGCCGCGGTCCCTTCTTCGATGGAATACTTAAAGACGCCGAGCCGTTCAAACCTCGTCTCCTCTACAAAGTCAAGTAACGCCTCAAAATCCTCTTCAGTCTCGCCCGGAAAGCCGACAATGAGCGATGTTCGCAAAGTTAACTCAGGAATCGATGCGCGCAACTTTTCCACCGCTGCGCGGACGGAGCTGCCGCTTTTTCCACGGCGCATATTTCTTAAGATCCGTGTGCTGACATGCTGAAAAGGAATATCGATGTACTTACAGATCGTTTCACTCTCGCTCATCAGCTCTAACAAAGGCGCTTCGAGGAAGTTGGGATAGGCATAGAGGAGGCGAATCCAAACGATATCGGGCACCTGAACCAGCTCCTTGAGCAGGTCATAAAGATTTGTGCCGTCTTTGCGATCTCTGCCGTAGGCGGTGAGATCTTGAGCGATGAGATTGAGTTCCTTAACGCCGTCTTGAGCCAACAGAGCCGTTTCCTTAACGATGGAATCAATGGAGCGGCTACGATGGGGGCCGCGCAGTTTAGGAATAATACAAAAGGCACATTTGTGGTCGCATCCCTCCGAAACCTTCAAGAACGCGGTATACGACGGCGTGGTGCGTATACGGGGAGTCACGTGGTTGTAAAGATACTCGGGAACACCAATGTACTGTCTCCGGCTTTGATTCATTTCATGTTCGCGCAGGATATCGACGATACGGGGAACCTCCCCCGTGCCGATGAACAGGTCTACCTCTGGCAATTCCGTTGCTAACTCTTGCGGATAACGTTGCGAGAGACAGCCGGCGACGACCAGTTTTCGTAGCCGTCCTTCCTGCTTGAGTCGAGAGACCTCCATGATCGTGTCAATCGATTCGGCTTTGGCAGCATCGATAAATCCACAAGTATTGATCAGCACGATATCAGCTTCGGAGGGTTCCCGGACGACTTCATAGTTGGATTGCAGCAAGAGCCCGGCCATGACTTCGGAGTCGACTAGGTTTCGCGCACAGCCCAGGCTGATCAGATTAAATTTCTGTTTAGCCTCAGTCACTGGCCAAGCTCCACCACGTCGACGCCGTCCGGAAGCTTAATCTGAAATACAGAATCCTGAAGTCCAACGTCCTTGCGCATGTTGGAAAATCGCAAGGTTGTCAGATTGTTGGCGGCGTCTCGAATACTGACCCAGAGGATGTCAGCGGTACTACGGCTCACTCCCAAAAGGATTTCGCTAAAGGCGCCGGCTTCCCCCTTGGGCTCCAAGGCAAGGATATATTGATTATTCTCGGTTGCCTTGAGCACGGCGTTGAAATCCTTTTTTAAGTTGCCGAGTCCGAGCAGAAAAGACAGTGGGATATCGGAACGGAAGGCATTTTTCAAAGGGCTTTTTATGACTTGATTCTGTTCCGGTTGTAGAAAATAGAGATGAGTTCCATCCGTAAGCACCAACTGACCCTTCGGTTCCTGGTAACGCCAAAGCATCTTTCCCGGTCGCTTGAAGTAAACCTTCCCCCAAGCCTTGAGATTGCGATTGAGAGTTTTCACTTCAGTTTTTTGGTGAAAATCCGCCACAAAGTCTGCAGTCGCATCGTAGTTTCTTTGCAGCGCGTCGAGAATCTGCTCGGCGCTTTTCGCTTCGGCGGCGACACTCCAGTGAGTTGCGGTGAAGTACACGGCAACCAGCAGGACTCCAAAAAAAAGGCGACCGACCTCTCTAAGCTTCAATTTTCCTCGCATAGACTTCTCGTGGCTTCGCGCCATCCGCAGGCCCCACGACTCCTTCTCGTTCCATCTGTTCGATCATACGCGCAGCTCGATTGTATCCTACCCGCAATCTTCGCTGAATCATAGAGATCGAAGCCTGTTGGGTATCGGTAACGATCGCCACCGCCTGGTCGTACATCTCATCGTGCTCTTCGTCGGCCGCGGCGCTCTCAATGTCTTTCTTGATTTCAAAGACTTCGGGACGGTAACGCGGCTTTCCCTGTTGTTTAATAAACTTCATCACCTTGCGTACTTCTTGGTCCGACACCAACGCGCCGTGCACGCGCGTCAGCCGCGCTGTGCCGGGCGGTAAAAAGAGCAGATCGCCGTTGCCTAAAAGCTTTTCACCACCCATCGAGTCAAGAATAGTACGGGAATCGATCCGCGAGGTCACTTGGAATGAAATTCGCGCCGGGAAATTCGCTTTGATGAGGCCGGTAATGACGTCGACGGAGGGCCGCTGCGTCGCCAGGATCAAATGAATGCCCGCAGCTCGGGCCTTTTGCGCGAGTCTGGTTATATATTCTTCAATATCGCGCCCTACGGTCATCATCAGATCAGCCAATTCATCGATAATGATCACGATTCGAGGCAGGCGCTCGTGCACCAGCGGAACTTCTTTGGCGAGGTTTCCTCCCGGTCCGTTCGTTTCTTCGTCGGACTGCGGTTCCGTCAGTTCAATGATTGTCTTATTGATCGCTATTTCCTTTTCCAGCGTCCGATTGTAGTTGTCGATATTACGCGCGCCTTTGTCTCTCATTAAACGATAGCGGCGATCCATTTCATCCATAGCCCAAAAAAGCGCCGCAGCGGCTTTTTTGGGATCCGTGACCACCGGCACCAGAAGGTGAGGGATGTCCTCGTATATAGTCAGCTCCAGCATCTTCGGGTCAACCATGATGAACCGGACGTCCTGTGGAGTCGCCTTGAAGAGAATGCTCAGGATCATGGCATTGATCGACACCGATTTGCCGGTTCCCGTGGCGCCGGCGACCAACAAGTGGGGCATGCGCCCAAGATCGGTGGCGAAGGGTGTACCGCCGATATCCTTTCCTAAGGCTAAAGTGATTTTGGAATCGACGGAATTATAGCCTTCACTTTCGATAATTTCCCTTAAGTATACCGTCTCGCGACGGGGATTGGGGATTTCGATACCGACAACGGATTCTCCCGGAATTGGTGCCAGAATACGTACACTGACGGCGCGCAGAGCCATCGCAAGATCGTCCGCCAGCATGACGATGCGCCGTACTTTTACCCCGTCGGCGGGTTTAAATTCATACATCGTGATGACCGGCCCGGGACGCACAGCGACGACTTCGCCTTCGACGCCGAAGTCTGCGAGCTTTTTTCGTAATATCAGAGAATTGGCTTTCAGACTCTCTGTGTCCACCTTGACGAGCTGATCGGCATCGGGTGGGTCCAAAAGATCCAGGGGTGGCAGTCTGTAACCGTCGCCGATGGCGGGGAGCTTGAACTGTTCCTGAGGAAGCACCGGTTTCTTGGCAGCCTTTGTAGTCAGCGCATCTTTAGATTCGGCCTTGACAACAATGGGCGGCGGCACATAGTCGCGCCGCTCCATTTTAGTGTTTTCTCCGTTACGTTTCTCTTTCTTTTGTTTGAATTTCTGCAGGCGCGCGCTAATCTTTGGAACAAAGGATCTTTTGAATTGATCCAATCGTTTGCCGCTGTGGTGGAGCAAGTCCAACAGCGAGATTTGTGACAGCAGCATGGTTGCCAGTAACAAAGCTGAGAGTGTGATGAGGGTTGCGCTGATACGCCCGAATAACGGCACAAGAACGCTTTCTTTCAGGAACCCTCCCAAGATGCCGCCGGCATCTCGGGCATTTTCCGAATCGATTATCAGGCTCAACAAAACCGATATGCCGATCAGAAGAACCCCGTAAGCGACGGCTCCCGCGACACCCATGCCTTTATAATTGGCAAGGAACAACTGATAGGCAGCTAGGCCAAGAAAGATCGGTAGCAAATAAGAGGAGAGTCCGAGGCCTTGAAGTAAGAAATCGGCCAAGAAAGCGCCGACAAACCCTCCCCAATTGTACGTCTCCATCAATCCTGAGGGGGTATTTAATGACCGATCGTTAGGACTATAAGAAAATAAACTAATGAGAATCAGAAGAGCGGTGAGGCTGATGACAACGCCCCATACTTCCCGATTGAGCCGACCTTTTTCCATATCTATCAAATACTAAGTAGCAAAATCTTTTAGTTAATTTTTTATTTAAATGTTACGTTTCGACGATGTATGGCAAAATCACCGGGCGCCGCTCGAGTTTTTTGCGAAAATAACGACGCAGCGCTTTGCGGACCTCTTCCTGAAGTTCCGCTCGGTCTGCGCGCGTTTCCCGATTCATGCCGTTAAATGTTTCTAAAACCACTTTTCTCGCCTGTTCGAGAATCTCTTCGCCTTCTTCGTCGCGCATGAAACCCCGGGAAATGAGATCCGGGCCCGCGACAATTTCTCCCGATTGCTGATGAATCGCCATCACCGCGAGGATCATGCCGTCTTCGGAAAGATGGCGGCGGTCGCGAATCACGACTTGGCCGACATCGCCGACACCTTTGCCGTCGACGAATACTTTACCCACGTGGACAGGGCTTGTTTTATGAGCGCTGTGCGAGGTCAACTCCAATACGTCGCCGTCCTCGAGAATGAAGCAGTTCTCCTCGGGAAGCCCCACCTGTTGGGCCAAGCGGCGATGGCGCACCAGATGGCGGTATTCGCCGTGAATCGGCACGAAATAACGCGGCCGCGTGAGTTGGAGCATCGTCTTCAGTTCCTCTTGACTCGCATGTCCCGATACGTGGATCTCGGAAACCTTCTCGTAGTGGACTTCGGCGCCGCGGCGATAAAGATGGTTGATCAAGTTGGAGATCGTTTTCTCATTGCCGGGGATAAACTTGGAAGACAAGAGCACGGTATCTCCGGGCTGAATCTTAATTGACTTATGGTCGTCCAAAGCGACACGATGCAGCACGGAAAGGGGCTCGCCCTGGCTGCCGGTGGTCAGAAAGGTCACACGGTCCGGGGAAAGATCCTGCCAGCGGTCACTCTCGGTCATGAAGCTGCGGGGAAGTTGAAGATAGCCCAGGTCAGCCGCGATCTGGCTGTTGCGCACCATGCTGCGCCCGCTCATGACCACTCTTCGGCCGCACCGTTCCGAGATTTCCAGCACTTGCTGAATCCTCGGGATACTGGAGGAAAACGTCGAGACAAGCACTCTGCCGGTACACTGCTGAAAGATCTGTTCCAGGTTTGTCCCGACTTCTCGTTCCGACCGTGTGTGGCCCGGGCGCTCCACGTTGGTCGAATCCGATAAAAGCAGCAGCACGCCTTTTTCACCGTAGGCGGCAAATCTTTGAAAATCGAACATCTCGCCTTCCATAGGCGTGTTGTCGATCTTAAAATCGCCGGTATGGATGATTGTCCCCACGGGAGTTTCTATCGCTAAGGCCAGACAGTCCATCAAGCTATGGGTGACACGAATTCCTTCGAGCCTGAAGGGACCCATTTCCCACAATTCGCCGGCGGTGATCTCGTGAACATCCGCGACATCTTCGAGATGATGTTCTTTGATCCGGTTACTGAGCAACCCGAGTGTCAAACGGGTGCCATAAACCGGTACAGCGAGATGCTCGAGAACGTAGGGAATGGCGCCCATATGATCTTCGTGCGCATGCGTCAAGACGATGCCTTTAAGCTTGTGCTTATTCTCGAGCAGATAACTCACGTCGGGAATGACTAAATCTATCCCCAAAAGATCCGCACCGGGAAACATAAGGCCGCAGTCGATGGCGATGGCCGCATCATCAGACTCGACAAGCATCATGTTGAGGCCGAATTCACCGAGACCGCCTAGGGGTACGATTCTTACCGGTTCCATGACTGTTTCAGATGCTCCGTTTCTCCAAAGGGTTGTTGCCGACGATCGCCTCGCTCGGATTTGGCGTGGTTCCCGGCGCCTGTGAACCATTGTTTAGAAGATGACTTTCAATCGCCTCTCTGACCTGGGCCGAGAGATGGCGAAGATTGCCGGGCCGAAAGCCTTCGACGGCAATCGGTTTACTGATGATGACCTCAATTATTCCGCCTCGCAACCGCCATGCTCCAGCAGGCAGTGCTAGTCTGCTGCCGTTGATGGTTACCGGAACAATGGGTCTGTTGGCCTGGACCGCTAGGAAAAATCCGCCTTTTTTAAATCGAAGTAGTTTGCCATCGCGACTACGGGTCCCTTCCGGAAATACGACCACGGAAATACCCGCTGCGATCCGCTCTCTAGCTCGTTGAAAGCTTTTGACGGCATCCAAGGGATCCGCTCTATTCAACGTAATGTGCTTCGACGCCCACATCGCCCAGCCGAAAAAAGGAATCCAAAGAAGTTCTCTCTTGGCGATCCAACGCAACTGAAAATTCATTAAGCTCTGAACCAATACTGGAATATCGATATTGCTTTGATGATTGACCATGAAAACATATTGCCGGCTTGGATCGATATTCTCGCGGCCCACGACTTTCAGCGCCACCCCGCCCATATTTAAAATCAACGCCGTCCAGGACCGGCTGAACCGGTAGGCAAGCTTGCCATGGGCATCGAACAGTCCAAGCAAAACGGTCAAAAGCGCAGCCGGCACGGTGATCAATAGAAACAGGATCAGCTTGAGGCAGTAAAACATCAAGATCGAAGTAAACTTAGTGAGTACAAATAAGCGAAATAAGTTAAATTAGTTTAGTGTACGGCAAATGAAAATGCAATGCAGTGCGTGCCCCGTTAGGCAAACTCTCTTGTTGACTATAGAGAATGCCGGCGCTAAGTTGGCTGCACCGTTTTGCCGACGCAACCGCGGCGGCCTGGAGGTTTTTAATGTCTGTTAATAAAGTGATTCTCATCGGTAATCTGGGTAAAGATCCGGAACTTCGCTTCACTTCAACCGGTAGCGCTGTGGCCAATTTTTCGATTGCTACATCCGAACAGTGGAACGACCGGGATGGCAACAAGCAAGAAAGAACCGAGTGGCATAATATTGTTGTCTGGGGCAAACAGGGCGAACTCTGCGGTCAATACCTCGCTAAAGGTAGACAGATTTATGTCGAAGGCAGCATCCGAACCCGCAGTTATGACGACAAGAGCGGTAACAAACGATATGTGACCGAAATCGTCGCACAGAGGGTCAGATTTCTCGGTGGCGGCGGTGGAACGCGAATGGCGCCGGAAGCCGAATCCAGCGGTGGCGAGGAAATACATGGCAGCGGTGGACAACCGCCCTTTGACGACGACATCCCTTTTTGACGTTTAATCGCACGATTTTTGCCAGCCCACTAGATTTCTATCTTTCCCATTTAAAAAGGCGGAGATATTCTCCGCCACTTCATTTAACAGCCTCTCTCGTGCTTCGCGAGCGCTCCACGCGATGTGCGGCGTAACCAGTAAGTTGTCGAGCTCGCCGGCCGCTACAATGATTGGATGATCCGCCGCCGGCGGTTCTTGGGTGATTACGTCCAGTGCGGCCGCGGCCAACCGTCTTTCCCGCAAGGCGCGGATCAAGGCTGCTTCATCGACCAGTGCGCCGCGTGCCGTGTTGATTAAAATCGCCGAAGGTTTCATCAAACGGAGACTTTGTTCGTTGACGAGATTTTGGGTTTGTGGCGTCAGTGGACAGTGCAGCGAGATGATATCGACTTGGCGGAATAGTTGCTCTAAGGGAATTCGATCCTCTGATCTCGGATCTGGTACTTCGGATCGAGCGGCAACTGCCACGTCCATGCCGAAGCTTCGAGCCATCTGTGCCACGGCGCGCCCGATGCTGCCGTACCCGATGATGCCCAGTTGTTTGCCGCTGAGTTCGACGGTCGGATAGGCGAGAAGGGAAAAGACCGAACTTTTCTGCCACTCGCCGGCTTTTACGGCGCTGCCATATCGACCGGCATACGTTGCCAATTCCAAAATGAGCGCCATCGTGAACTGCGCTACTGACTGAGCGGCATAACCGGGAACATTGCAGACTTTGACGTTACGCCCCCTGGCGGCTGTGCGATCTATGATGTCGATCCCGGTTGCCGCCACGACAATCAACGATAAAGTTTGTGCTTGCGGCGCGCTGAGCATGGCGTGATTGATGGCGACTTTATTGGTGACGACGATCGTCTTGCCGGCCAGCCGGGCAATAACATCGGTTGGCTTTGTCGCCTGGTGAGTCTCACAATCCCAGGCGTCGGTGAAGCGTCGCAGCGAAGCATCGCCAAAGGTGGCGGCGTCGAGGAAAACAATTTTTGTTTGTTTCATCGCCGCACTTCCCCGCGCCGCTCGAGCGCTTTGGCTTCATCCCACAAACGGTCCATTTCTTCGAGCGATGAGTCGGTCGGGGTTTTGCCTGCTTGCCGAAGCTTGTTCTCGACATAGCTGAAACGCTTAATGAATTTATCGGTCGTTTGACTAGCAATCTCTTCAGCTTGCAGGCCGAGAAAGCGCGCAAGATTGACCAGCGAAAAGAAAACATCGCCCAATTCATCGGCCGTTTGTTGTCGATCGCCGGACGCGCAGGCGGTTTTTAGCTCGGCAAGTTCTTCCGTGATTTTCTGCCACACCGGCTCTATGTCGGGCCAATCGAATCCAACCCGCGCCGCACGTTCGGTGATCGTTTGAGCGCGCGCCAAGGCAGGCATGGACTTCGGAAGACTGCCCAAAGCGGAATTGGAAACGGCATCGCCTTTCTCTTGCGCTTTAATCCGAGCCCATTGTCTTGCGACCGACTCGGAGTCCGGCAATGTGGCGCCGGAAAAGACATGCGGGTGGCGCCGCACGATCTTGTCCGCTAATTCGCTAATGACTTGATCGGCCGTAAATGTGCCGTTCTCGTCGGCGATTTGGCAATGGAATACGATTTGATGCAGGAGATCGCCTAGTTCTTCGCGAATCTTTGTCGAGTCTACGCCGGCGAGCGCGTCGAGAAGCTCATGAGTTTCTTCCAGCAAAAAGGCCTTGAGAGATTGGTGAGTTTGGTCCCGATCCCATGGACAACCCTTCTCTGCGCGCAGTTGGGCCATCAACTTTAAGAGTTCAGCAAAATTTTTTCCAGCCGTTTGATAGTCCGACATAAACCTCCGACAAAGCATCGGCATTAAGTCTATTAGTTTCAAGCAGCGTGTTAAAGCTTACGTAGCGTAGTCGGCGATGTCCAGTAGCATTGCTGCAAAATTGTGATACACGGTTCAGTAGGAAGGAGCGACTCAATGTCAACCGCAACGATCGACGGACTCGAAATCTATTATCAAACTTATGGATCGGGACCGCCGCTTTTGATGTTCGCGCCGGGCGGTTTCGATGCCACTATTGAAAAGTGGCAAACTGCAAGCGCCTGGACCGGCATCGATGCGCTCAGTGCTCTGGCGGCTGAGTATACAGTCATCGCCTACGACCGGCGCGAGTCAGGGGAGTCGGGCGGACGAGTCGAACGCCTCGGTTGGGACACTTATACGAGGCAGGGAAAAGCTTTGCTGGACCATCTTAAAATCGATTCTGCGTTTGTTTTGGGCGGCTGTATGGGCTGTTCGGTCGCATTGGCGTTTGCGGTTGACTATCCGGAAGCCACGCGCGGTCTTTTGTTTCACTGGCCGGTAGGCGGCTTTCGTTGGAAAGCGAACGGATTGGACCGCTTTCAGCGTCATTACGATTTTGCCAAAACACATGGGCTGTCGGGGATCGTCGAACGCGCGCGAACCGGCAAGAGCTTCTGGATGGATCCCGAAGCCGGTCCATGGGCATCGTTGATTGCCCGGGACAACGGGTTCGCGGAGCGTTTTGTCCGCCATGATCTTGACCGCTATCTGGGTATCATCGCTACTAGCGGCAGGACTTTGTTCGATCGCGATACCGCCACCGGCGCAAGTCCTGAGGAGGTTATGGGTATTCACGCACCGGCTTTGATCATTCCAGGCGACGACGCCTCCCATGCGACCTCCGGGGCGCATTATCTCCGCGAGTTATTGCCCAAGGCGGCCTTTTGGAACGTTATGCCGCCGGAGCAAACCACCGGCAAAGTTTGTGACCGAATTGTTGAATTTTGCCAGGAACAGCGGTAAGCGACAGCGTCGCGCCCACAGCGAGATCGGGCGCAATGAATTGCGCCTCTACACTGATTTGTGCGCTCGGAATTTCGCTGCAATGCGGGTGGACCAGGAAAATAAAATCTGATAGAAAAAACCACTTCAGTAAGATTATTAGCACTATCAACTTTTCTCAAGGAGGCTCGGCATGGACCTTACGACGTCAACTCTTAAACTCAATACCGCCGATGGAAGCATGGATGCGTTTGAAGCTCGGCCTAAAGAGGGCGCGTCCTATCCCGGGATCGTCGTTGTGATGGAAGCTTTTGGCCTTAACGATCATATCAGAAAGGTGACCGAGCGGATCGCACAAGAAGGCTACGTTGCGCTTGCGCCTGATCTGTACCACCGCGAGTCCGACCGTGTCATTCCCTATAGCGACATGAAACAGGCCATTGCGACGATGAACCGGTTGCAGGATCCTAAGGTCATGGAAGATTTGGGCGCCGCCATTGCGCACCTGAAGGGGCCGAGCAGCGTCAAAGCCGGCGCAATCGGCGTTATCGGTTTCTGCATGGGAGGACGTTTCACTTACCTTGCGGCGGCACATCATAACAAAGACGTTAAAGCGGCGGTATGCTTTTACGGGGGTGGCATTCCCATGGGGGATCCCAGCCCATTATCGCGAACCGGAGAAATCGCCTGCCCGATGTATCTCTTCTTCGGAGCAAAGGATCCCTTGATCCCGGTAGATCAGGTCGGACAGATCAACACTGAGTTGACCCATAAGAAGATCAATTTTTCCATGAAGGTTTACCCCGAAGGGACGCACGGGTTCTTCTGCGACGAGCGTCCCAGCTACAATGAGCCAGCCGCTAAAGACGCCTGGGAGAAAACCAAAACATTTTTCGCTCAACATTTGAAATAGTCGAGAGCACCAAATTGGGAGGGAAGGGAGGTTGTTAGGAAGGCTCTTCTCTCCCTTTTGTTTGAGTTGGTTGTTGGTGGTGGGTAGTCACTTTCATCGCGAATTGTTCCCATGCGGCGAAGCAAAAACAATGACATTGTAACGCTCGGACTCGTGCAGATGAGCACGGGCGAAGATCCCGGTGCGAATTTGGCAAAGGCGATGTCGCGCATACGCGACGCGGCAAAAAAGGGCGCGCAGATCGTTTGCCTGCAAGAATTATTTCGCTCGCGCTATTTTTGCCAGAGCGAAGATCACCGCTTTTTCAAATTGGCTGAAACCATTCCCGGGTCGAGCACGGACGCTTTGGGGAGCCTGGCGCGGGAACAGGAGATCGTCATCGTGGCGTCCCTGTTTGAAAAGCGTTCGGCCGGCATTTATCACAATAGCGCCGTGATTATCGATGCCGATGGCGCCATTGCCGGAAAGTATCGCAAGATGCATGTACCGGACGACCCGCTTTATTTTGAAAAATTTTACTTCACGCCCGGCGATCTTGGGTTTCCGAGCTTCCAAACCCGCTATGCGAGGATCGGCGCTTTGGTGTGTTGGGATCAGTGGTTCCCAGAAGCCGCTCGTCTAGCCTCGCTGTCCGGCGCGCAGATACTGGTTTATCCGACGGCAATCGGCTGGATTCCCAAGGAGCCGCGCCCGGTCGCGCAAAAACAACGCAACGCCTGGGAACTCATCCAGCGCGCCCATGCGGTGGCTAACGGCGTCTACGTCGCTTCGGTCAATCGCGTCGGCCGGGAGGCAAGCCTAAAATTCTGGGGGCATTCATTTGTCGCGGGCCCGTCGGGAGAAATCATCGCGCAGGCAGGCGGCGATGGTGAAGAAATTCTCATCGCCAAGTGCGATCTGCGGAAAATCGACGAGGCCCGCGAGAGCTGGCCTTTCTTCCGAGATCGACGTATCGATGCTTACGGCCCGTTGCAGGCGCGCTTCATCGATTCGCCCAAATAGACCCAGTGCAAGCTGTTTCTCTTATTCAGACGCACCCATGACGATCTCACACAAACGCTCACCGGTGCCGCGGGACTTGGGTTATTTCATGCCCGCGGAATGGGCGCCGCACCGGGCCACTTGGCTTTCCTGGCCGCGCAATCTTGAAACCTGGCCGACTCAACTCGAGCGCGTCAGGGACGTATGGGTCAAGATGATCGAAACGCTGGCAGCGCGCGAGAGGGTTCATCTCCTCGTCAATGACGATCAAACACAGCAAGATGTCACGGCTCGTTTGAAAGCGGCCGGAGCGGCGATGGAAAACGTTTCGCTGGTAAAGATTCCAACGGTTGACGTTTGGATGCGCGACTACGGTCCGACGTTTGTCATCCGAGAGCGACAAGGCAATCCCTTGGCCTTCAATGATTGGATCTTCAATGGCTGGGGCGGAAAATATAAGGCCTATGATCATGACGACGGGGTTGCCAAGGAAATTGCGCGATTGCTTCGCCTGCCGGTCTTTGAACATTCGATCGTTCTTGAAGGCGGTTCCATCGAGGTCAACGGCGAAGGGACATGTCTTACCACCGAACAGTGCCTGCTCAATAAAAATCGCAATCCCCATCTGAGCCGCGGCGAAATCGAGCAGGTCCTCAAAGACTCGCTGGGTGTGAGTCAGATCATTTGGTTAGGCGAGGGAGTGGTTGGCGATGATACCGACGGCCACATCGACGATATCGCCCGCTTCGTCGACGCCACCACGGTGGTCTGTGTTGTCGAAGCCCATTCGCAAGATGAAAACTATGCTCCTTTGCAAGAGAACCTTGAGCGTCTTAAAGGAGCACGCGACCAGGGCGGCAGCAAGCTGAATATTGTGACCTTGCCGTCTCCCGGCGCGGTCATCTACGAAGGATCGCGTTTACCCGCGAGCTATGCGAATTTCTATATCGCCAACGAAGTCGTCCTGGTTCCCACTTTTGATGATCCCAATGACCCTCACGCGCTGGGCGTATTGGGAGAGCTGTTTCCGACGCGAGAAGTGATCGGTATTCACTGCGCCGATGTCGTTGCCGGTTTAGGTGCAATTCATTGTGTCACGCAACAAGAACCTCGGGTAGGGGAGAGGCCTTGACAATTTCTCCATCCCGCCTTTATTCTTAGCGCTGGTATGGCGCGGATTATCCAAATTGAAGAACTGCATCAGGCACGACGTCGTCGTTCCGAAAAGGTCAGTATGGAGCAATGCGTGGAGTTGCTTGAGTGGAATTTGAAGAAAAGCCTCGACGATTATTTTTCCTCGCCTCGCGAAGAGCGTTCCATGCGAGCCACTCAAATCAGGAAACTCAGCGAAATTCTTGAGTATGCGCTGAGGCTTCTTTAAATTCGCCACCCAATCCGTGGAATTTTCAAACTCTCTGCCGCTTCTTTTGCTGTTTTTTATAGCCTTGGTGCTTCTCGGCTGGTTTTTTCTAAGTCGCATCCGGTTCCTTTTGCGAGAACGGCAAGGCGATCAGCCCTGGTTGTTGATGCAGCAACAAATCGATCAACTCCGCCTTCAGTTCAGTCAGGTCCTCGACCAGAGTACGCAGCTCATCCAACAGCAACTCGGACAAATGCTCGGCCACGTCAACGATCGCTTGCGGGAAAATTCTGAAGTTTTGCAGCGCACGCAACAGAGTATGGGCGAGAGGCTGGACAATGCGGCCACAGTGGTGGGCAACGTTCAGAGGAGTCTGGGTGGACTCGAAGAGGCGAACCGGAAAATATACGAGGTCGGTAAAGACATCGCATCGCTCCACGAGATTCTCCGGTCGCCCAAACTGCGCGGCGGATTGGGCGAGTTCTTCCTGGAGGATTTGTTGGGCCAAGTTCTCCCCGCGCAACACTTTTCAACTCAGTACAGTTTTCGCAGCGGTGAGAAGGTCGATGCGGTGATCCGACTCGGAAGTTCGCTGGTGCCGGTGGATTCGAAGTTTCCCTTGGAGAATTTCAAAAGAATCATCGATTTCGCCACCGATGAGGACAAGGCGCGGGCAAAGAGACAGTTTGCCGGTGACGTCAGGAAACATATCGATGCCATTGCGGGAAAGTATATTCTTCCGGACGAGGGAACCTACGATTTCGCCCTCATGTATATTCCCGCCGAGAACGTTTACTATGAGACGATCATTAGAGACGAATCGGCGGAAGAGAAGAGTCTCAGTTATTATGCCATGAGCAAGCATGTGATACCGGTCTCTCCTAATAGCTTTTACGCTTACCTGCAGGCCATCGTTCTTGGACTCAAGGGCATGAAAATAGAGGAGAGCGCAAAAGAAATCATTCAGTATCTGAGCCGCTTGCAAGGCGATTTTACGCGCTTTCGTGACGATTTCGGCCTTTTGGGAAAACATCTGGGGCACGCGCAGTCCAGCTATCAAAGCGCCGAAAAGAGGATAGAGCAATTTGGACAGAAACTTTTGTCAGCCAATGCCGGTCAAACGGAACCCTTTGACACCGGCGCGACCGATCCTAAGATTAATTAATCGTTCCGTTCCACAGTGGGAACATCCCGATCATGCGGCTAAGCCTGTTTTCCCGTCTGGCTCTCGGATATCTCGTTATCTTCCTATTGGTAACGGCGGTGAGTGCCTACGCTATTTTTCAGCTTCATCGTTTCGACGAGCTCACCGAGTCGGTATTAAAAGTTGACACTCGCATCCTCGAATACGAAAAGATCCTGGCCGATTCGTTGCTGTCGCAAAGCCGATACGAGCAAAAATTTACCATCACCAAGGATGAGGCGTTATACAAGCAATTCCTGACCTTGAAGCAGGATTTTTACGTTCAGCTCGCAACCGCCCTGGCTCTCGGGGATAGTAGTGCCGGAACTCTTCTAAGCAAGATTCACCGGGATTATCAGAGTTATGAGGAGTTGGTGGCTAGGGAAGCTGAACTTTTGCGCAAGAAAAAGATTTATGTTCAAAGCCAGTTCAAGGAGGAAAAAAACCGGATTGTCGATCAAATGTTGGCCTCGTTGGAAAAGTTAAGAGCCGATCAGCAACAGGCCACCTACACCAAGGTGAGGGAGCTGGCGGAGGCGGCGGAACAGGCCCGCGAAATTTCCGTTGTCATCACGGTCGGGTGCCTGATCGTCATCGTTGTGATGTCGCTCATTGTTACCCGAAGCATCACCAGACCGATCGGGTTGTTGAAAAGTAAGACCCGAGAGATTGCGCAAGGGCATTTCGAAGGGGGGTTGCAGATTACTTCTCCGCCGGAAATTGGCGAGTTAGCGGCCGCGTTTAACCTCATGTGCGATAAATTGAGAGAACTCGAAAGGATGAAGGCCGATTTCTTTTCCTCTATGTCCCATGAGTTGCGCACGCCTTTGACCTCTATTAAAGAAGGCACGGGGTTGTTGCTCGACGGAGTTGGCGGCGAGACGACGGACAAACAACGAAAGCTTTTGGCGATTCTCGCCGAGGAAAGCAATCGCCTTATCGGCGTGGTCAACTCTCTGCTGGATTTGTCCAAAATGGATGCCGGGATGATGACTTACGAGTTCGAGTGGGTTAGTCTCGATCCGCTGATTCGGCGCGCCATTGCCGAGATCACGCCGCTTGTCGAGGCCAAGCAAATCAGCTTGGAGAGCAGTGTCGATTTGCCGCTGCCGGCGGCCCGAATCGATCCTGAAAGAATATTGCAGGTCTTGCGCAACCTGCTGGGCAACGCCGTGAAGTTTACTCCGAAGGGAGGCCGGGTTAGAGTCGTTGCCAAGCCTGCAAATGGCAAACTGGAAGTTTCTGTGACAGACTCTGGCCCTGGCGTGCCGGCCGAGAGCTTGACTACGATATTCGAAAAGTTTAGCCAGGGGAGTCACAAGGGCGCGCATGCCAGACACGGAACCGGCTTAGGATTGGCAATTGCCAAAACGATCATTAAATCCCATGGTGGAGAGATATGGGCAGAGAGTCAGTTAGGGCGGGGAAGCACCTTTGTTTTTGTCTTGCCCTGCTAATTTTACTATCGGGCTGTAGCCTATTTAAGGATTGGGGCGATCGTCACGACATTCGCGAGTCCATGCTCCAGGGTCACAATCTATTTATGCAGGGTGATTATGAACAATCGGTTCACAGATATCGTCAAGCGATCCTCTTATCGCGGGATCACGCTCCGGGGGATGTGGCGTCTTACAATATCGGGTTGATTCATGCACATCCGAACAATCCTAAACGAAGCAACCATAAAGCGATTGAATCGTTTCGCGAGGTGATTACCGATTATGCGGAAAGCCCGTGGGTTGAGCAGGCTGAAATATGGGTGAGCGTGCTTGAGGAAAACGAAAATTCGAAGCGGCAAGCCGAGAAAGCGCGCGGAGAGTTGGAGAAATCGAATCAAGCCCTGGAAAAATCGCGACAGGAGTTGGAAAAGTATAAGCAGGTTGTCGAGAAATCGAAGGAAGAAGTCGACAAAACGCGTCAGGAAATGGAAAAGTCAAAGAAGGTCATGGAAAAAGCAAATCAGATCGATATCCAGATAGAGAAGAAGAAGCGTGCGCGAGGTAAGTAGAGTCGCCGATGTCGTTAGGAAAAATATTGATTGTCGACGATGATGCCAACCTTCTCGAGCTGATCGCGATGCGGCTCGAATCGGCGGGCTATGATGTTATGGCTGCACGTGAAGAGGACCATGCCGTCGCCGCGCTCAAGGCGGGAGCTTTCGATCTCTGTATTGTTGATTTAATGCTCTCGAACCGCGACGGCATCACGCTTATGGAAGAGTTCCGCGCCGTCAACCCCGAAGTTCCAACCATTATTCTCACGGCGCACGGCAGTATCGAGAATGCCGTGGAAGCAATGCGCCGCGGTGCCTACAGTTATCTGACCAAACCGTTCGAACCGAGGGACTTGTTGCTACAAATCGAAAGAGCTCTTGAGAACCGCAACCTCAACTCTGAAATCAAGCGGCTCAAAGTACTCCTGCACGAGCAATTCGATTTCGCCAACATTATCGCGCGCAGCGCTAAAATGCGTTCTGTGTTAGATGTGGTCACTCGGATCGCCAAACTTGATTCGACGGTCCATATTCATGGCGAAAGCGGTACGGGAAAGGAACTCATCGCTAAAGCGATCCATCTTGCCAGCCACCGGAAAGACAAGCCGTTCGTTGCTTTGAACTGTGCCGCATTACCGGAAACATTACTCGAAAGCGAGCTCTTCGGGCATGAGAAAGGCGCTTTCACCGGAGCGGTTAAAAGCACCCGGGGCCTCTTTACTCAAGCGCATGGCGGTACGCTATTTTTGGACGAGATCGGTGACATGCCCCTTTCAACTCAGTCGAAAGTGCTGCGCGTTTTACAGGAGCGTCAATTCTACCCTGTCGGAAGCGAGGTTCCGATCGAGGTGGATGTCCGGGTGATCGCCGCCACCAACAAAGATTTAGAGGAGCTCGTCAAGAAAGGAGTTTTTCGTGACGATCTATTCTATCGAATTCACGTCATTCCGATTTTTTTACCGCCTCTGCGCGATCGAAAAGAAGACATCGTTCCATTGGTAGAGCATTTTTTGAAAAAGTGCAGCCAGCAAATGAAGAAAGACGTCAAAGGAATAGTCCCTGAAGGGCTAAGAAAATTGATGTTGCATGAATGGCCCGGCAACGTGCGCGAGTTGGAAAACACGGTTGAATACAGTGTGGCAATGACGCAGAAGGAAATTGTCACTGAGGAGTATATTCTTCAAGGTAAAAGCGTGTCATCGGAAGCCGGTCATGGGCTGGCCGCGGATAAGCAGAGCGGGTCCGACGACACCATGAAACCGCTGAAGGATGCGCGTGATGCGTTCGAAAGAGACTATTTGGTTCAGGTTCTTTCCATGACCGACGGTAACGTAAGTCAAGCGGCGAAGCTTGCGGGCAAGTATCGAGCCGATTTCTACGACTTATTGAAGAAGCACGACCTTAAAGCGGACGATTTTAAGAAGCCTAAGTCGGTTGCAAACTCCCCGTAACAGCCGGTTCAAAATGCCGGCGGATGCAGCCGGCATGGTCATACATCGGTCGCAGTCAAGATAACATTCTCGCATTTGCTGATCCGGCTAGGTTCTCGTCCAGCCTCTCCCACCCGGTTTACCTGTTTCTGCTGGCAAACGGCCTTTCTCAATCCGTTCGCCTGTGGATGTCATTCGTAGGGAAACCCTTCAACCCATTTCATGGCAGATTTCAATTGAAACGAAAAACAACAATGAATCAGCCGAACGATGCTTGGTGAGTAGGTGGTATATGATTTGCTCTGGATCCCAATAGTTCTTGGTTCGCTAACGGTAGACGCTAGGTGGCTATTCGATGACTATTCCTTACACAGTATTGGTTGTTGACGATGATGAGAATTTGGCTCAAATCATCGCCGAGACCTTGTTGGGAGCCGGCTACGAAGTGCAAACTGCGCACAATGGACTGCATGGATATTTAGCCTATTCTCACCACCACCCTGATGTGGTTCTCACCGATATTCAGATGCCGGAGCTGGATGGTTTAGAGATGATGCGCTGCATTCGGGCGAGCCATCGTAATGTCAAGACGATTTATATCAGCGCGGCGGTTCGCCAATACCGCGATTCCCTGGCTCGAGAAAGCAAAGAATACGGGGCCATCGTATTGATCAAACCGTTTTCCAGAAATGATTTGCTCAAGTCGGTTGCTGCCGTGGCAACAGCGTCTAGGACTCATTCCGAATCAAGTGAAAATCTTGGTTGGCTGGTCTTTTAGAAACTTTACAGCCGATGTTCAACATTCTCTCGACGCCTCGATCTGTTGGTGACGATATGCTAGCTGGAACCTACAATTTATGCAGGATATTCCCTTCAGTGTCTTTCCAAAAGTTCACGGCATCCTTGATATATCGGTGAAAATGATGGCAGTATTTATTGGCACAGGTTTGGCTTAATAGATGCGCCAATTCGATGGAACGAGTAAATTACTACCTAAAACAACCGATATGAAACGGATCACCTCCGCAGCAGAGCCATTCCAAAACCAGACCAGAGCTGTGAAGCCTTCATCGACAAATCGCAATGAGTTCGTTCTCTCTCGTGGATCGGAAGTTATCGTGAGCAATGGGGCGTACGGAAATCGGAATCTGATGTTTTTTATCCTGGAATTATTAAGTGGGTTCGTAAAATCAACTAAGGTAGGAAAAAAGGAGGAAAGTTTATGAACGGTTTCGCTCATATGGGGGTGAGACAGCTAATGACGGTGGGCGCCTTGGGTTCTTTACTCATGGCGCAAGGATGTGTTGCGACCCGCGACTGGGTAAGGGAGCACGTGGATCCGGTTTCCAACCGAGTGTCGCAGAGTGAAAACCGTTTGAGTGAGACGGAGACTCAAATCGGTAGTCTCGGCGGCCGGATGAGCGGAGTTGAAGGTAAGCTCGGCCAATTCGAAGGCAGACTGGGGCAGGTTGACGCTAAGACGGACAAAGCGTTGAAGGCGATTTCCAACTTGAGATTGGAGCGGCGCTTCGTCATCGATATGAAAGAGGGCGCCAATTTCGCGTTCGGCTCGTCCAACCTCCCGAATCAGGCGCAAAAAGAGATTGACGGCTTTCTCAGCGATCTCAAGGGTGATCCTTCCAGCACTGGCAGCACGGTTTTCGTTATCGCCGGTCATACCGATAACGTAGGTACGGACAACATCAATTACGAACTTGGCAAAAGAAGAGCCGATGCCGTGACCCGTTACCTCATCACTCAAAAGAAAATGGATCCCCTCAAAGTCGTATCCGTCTCTTACGGCGAAAGTGCTCCGTTGACTGAGAACGATACTGCCCAAAACCGGGCAAAGAATCGTCGAGTGGAAATCCTCGTCTACCGCGAAGGTATTACTTCCGAGGCACTAGCGGCAACGCCGCAGTCGGGTTCTCAAGCCTCGCAATCGACAGAGGTTTTGAGCCAGCGATAGCAGCGAAAGGTTTTAATGCGGATCCATAGGGCGGGGTAGAGCTACCCCGCCTTTTTTTTGGTAAAGGTCGTCGATATAACCGCTGTCGTCGAGCTCGCGCAAATAGTGAGTGTCCCACAACGCGAGGGGGTTATATTGGGCAATTTCCGGATTGCGCCGCACGGCTAATTGAAAAACATTGGCTATCGCCTCTAAAGAAGGATAGGGTTTGCGCTCTAACGATCCGGCCCATTCATCATAGAGAGTCTCGACCTCGTCATCGGTTTGCAGATGCAGAATCGGCGCGGCATGCTCCTTGAGAATCTCCAGAGTGTCTTGCTTTTGGACGATGAAAAAGTGAATGGCATCGACAAAGCCGCGAACCAGGCGCTTGACCTCCTCTTCATTGCCTTTGACGAAACTCATGGTTGTCGTCAGGGTCACTCCCCGGATCATGGGTATCGCGCGGACCGTGATCGTGTGCGCGCCGGCGGCCGCGGCGCGGGTATCATGAGGGATGGTGACGAACGTTCCGGCGAATTCGCCGCTGAGCACGCGCTTCCAGCGCTCTTCGGATGAGCCGCGCAATTCTACAAGCTCGACGTCGCCTCGATCCACGTCGAGCCCCTGCTGGCGTAAAAACAGCCAGATGTTGAGCCCCGCATGAGATGATAATTTATCGGCGACGATCTTTTTCCCTCTTAGCTGCTGCACTGAGCGAATTCCTTGGGCCACAATCAGTTTGTTTTCAGTCCAATTGTTGGTTGCTTGCGCGAGATGCACGAAGTCTTCACCCTGGTTAGCGTTGCGTACGTAAAGATTGTGGTGATTGCCGGAGATCAGATCCACGTGACCGGCCTTAATCGACTCCACGGCTTTCTCCCTGACTAACTGGGGAGAAGTGTCCACCGTCAGGCCATTCTTTTCCCAGACACCGGACCGTTCGGCTACTACCCAAAGGGGCGCATGCGAATTCGATCGATAGATGATTTTGAGTCGCGCCTTAGCCATGAAAGCCACCTCCTGGATTTGTCATTCAACGCGGAAAAAGATGTTTAGAAAAGCCGGGAAGGCTATCGGAGAATAACTATGATTGCAGCCGCAACCCGAACCAGAGTGTCATCAGGGCGAGAAACAAAATACACCAGTTCGCGCCCTTTAGCCGCCGAATCACAGCGTCGAGCTCATGCGGCGTCACGCTCTCGCCGAGTTCATGACGCTTGACGAAGCGATGGCCGATTCCCATCGCCTGATAAACGCTAAAGATCACCAGCAGAAACGCGAACGTCAGTTTGATGCCCAAACTAAACCCCAGTTGCTTGACAAACATCTCGCGATAAATCGCTTTGAGGTGGGTTAACTGAAATGCACCGCTGAATAAGATGATCCCCAGCGCGCCTACTTGCAGCGGATTATAAAGCTTCAGTCCCCGAGCGAGAAAATGAACCTTGTCTTCGTGCTTCTCCACCGCGGAGAGCGACGGCAACAGCATGACCGCAAGGCCGATCACGGCCCCCAGATAAGCGATGAGAGCGATGACGTGAAGCCACGAGTTAAACATTTATCCCTGGAATAGTACGGAATCATCCCCAGCCGAAGCGCGAACCCTTCTTGATCGGTTTTCCCGGTGCATCGTAGGTTTCACCGAGAGTCTCCAATTGCTGGCCAATTCGTTGCAACTCTCGTCGCTGATGGGTTTCAAAGGCCTGCGCCTCTTTCGCTCGATGTTCCATAAACTGCGCAAGCTCGGTCTCTCTTTGGCTGGAGAAGGCGTTCTGTTCCTTTCCCCATCGCTCGTAAGAGTCCTTCAATAGTGCTCGAATGTGGTAGTTAAGATTGTCCCGCACGACCATGGATTTGTTGCAATGAGGGCAGAAGATAACATTCCCGATCATGAAATTTCGCACGGACTCGACGTGCGTTTGGTGGCACTTGAAACAGCGAATCGGAATTTCCCATGAATCGATTTCGGGTAAAGAAAGAAAGTTGACCTGCGGCTCGGCATAACCAGACATCTGCGGCGCGGCTCCGGTAGCGCTCGCGACTCTGTCCATGACCTCGTTCGCGCCGGCCGATGCCGCTTGGGCCGGTGCTTGTTTCTGCGCGATTGCACCCGCGGCCTTGCCCTGGCCTTTGCGAAAGCGGGATTCGAAATTGTCACCGATTTGGGTTTCCGGATGCAGCGCGCGGGCGCGCGCAACCAGCGCATCTTCCGTCTCGATATTATGCGGATCGGTTACACAGCAGTCCACCGGGCAAACGGCGGCACAAGCCTCGTAGTCATGGAAGCCGACACATTCGGTGCAAAGCATGGGATCGATGACAAAGATCGTTTCACCTTGCGAAATCGCGTTGTTGGGGCACTCGGGCTCGCACGCGCCGCAGTTGATGCAATCGTTGGTAATCATCGTTGCCATGAACTTGCTCCTCCTGCATGTTTAGGAATTGGAACCGGCGTGAAAACGACATGATCCTAGATGAAATCTCACCAGCTTGCAAATTGTTCGATACCTTGCAGAGCACTCGATCGGGACCGGGTGTGAATTTGCCTGACGGATAATCTCGCTTTCGAATGAGTTTCTTTCAGTACGTCGCAGTAAAACTGGATCGAGTCATCCAGATCATCGACTCGCAGAATGGTGTGCAGAGATTCATAAAACCTCCTGCTTACGGTGACTTTACCAGGTTAACAGTATGAGATTAAGGCATCAACCAAGCGGCCAGAATAACGACCCGGAACTTCCCAGTCGTATTGGAAGCGATAGATAGGTAAGCTATATTGACTATTATGCGAAACCAAAAAACACCCGTCCTTTCAGGTTTGGGTTTTCTTATTAGCCTGTTGATTGCGCTGGCTATGACCGGAACTGCGGTGGCGGCGGGTGATGTCAGGAAAGTACGACTGGCTTATGCCGGATGGGAGCTTGGCACCGCCATAGCCTATGTGGGTGTGGATGCCGGGCTGTTCAAGAAACATGATCTTGAAATCGAGGAAATCCCCATCCGAGATACCATGTCGGCCGGAATACAGGCTCTGCTCGGCGTCGATTTGTTGATCGGTTCCGGCAGTCCATTGGCGATTTTTCAACCGGTGCTCAGCGGCGCCGATATCACGGTTATCGGTTCTCATGTTAGACAGGATCACTATGGGATGGGTGTGGCGTCGTCCATTAGTGCCGTAAAGGATTTAAAAGGTAAGAAGGTTGCTGTTTCCGCTTTAGGTTCAAGATCGGATCTGATCGCCCGAGTTATTCTTAGACGGGCGGGACTCGATCCGGTGGAGGACGTCAATATCGTTGCCGCCGGACTATCGCCGGCGAGAGCGCTGGCGATCTCCAAAAATCTTGTTCAAGGGGCGCCACTGAGCGAACAGGTTGCAGCACAAGCAAAAAAGTTGGGAATCAAGATGCTGGAGGTGAGGGCGGTGCCCGTGCTGACGGATTTGCTTGTGACAACTCGGTCCTTCATCAAAAGAGACGAGGAGACGGTTCGGCGCTTTATGAAAGGCTACGCCGCCGCCATCAACCACTTGGTTACGCGGCGCGAAGAAAGCCTTGCCATCATCAAGAAATACTTTCCTAACAGCCAGTCGGGGTCGGTCGAAAGCATGTATGACAGCTTTTCCGCTCAACTGCGGCCGCTCCCAGAGCTTAATTCCGAATCCCTGCAGGCCCTTATCGATGTCGGATCGGTTGTCGACCAGCGCACGCGTTCGATCAAACCCACTGACGTCATTGAACCGCGCTTCCTGGAAGCGCTGAAAAACAGCAAGTTTTTGAAAGATCTTTATACCGAGAAGGTTAGTCTTTAACCGAACTCCGATTTGCTGCCATTCACGCCGTTTACAGCCCACGCTGGCGGTGGATTTCTGCTCTGTCGATTCAACAAGCCGGCCTGAGTAATCCTCGCGGCATCTGGACCTTTAACCAGGCTTCTGCTATTGACCAGAAAAATAGCATTACGGAGGAATTATGAGGCTGCAAAATCAAATCGCGGTGGTCACCGGTGCAGGGCGCAACATTGGTGAAGACGTCTCAAAACTTTTCGTTCGGGAAGGCGCCAAAGTCGCCGTCGTGGATCTCGATCACGGGAGAGGGAGCCGTGTGGCGAGTGAAATTAACGCGACCCAACCAGGATCGGCGATATCGGTTGTGTGCGACGTCGCGTCGCCGGCTTCGGTGGAGAAGATGGTTCAAACGGTGGTGCGGGAATTTGGCGGTATCGACATTTTGATTAACAACGCCGCCTGGACCGATCACAAAACGCTCTTTGATATTACGGAAGAAGAGTGGGATCGGGTCATGAATGTTTGTCTCAGGAGCGTCTGGTACTGCACGCGTCATGTCGCCAAGGTGATGATCGAGCAAAAGCGCAAGGGAAAGATTATCAACATTGCATCGACATCCGGGCATTGGGGCCGTAAAGAAGCGACTGCCTATACGACTGCCAAAGCCGGCGTGCTCAACTTAACGCGCTCAATCGCGGTTCAATTGGCGCCCGAGGGAATTCGCGTCAACTCGGTATCGCCGAATCGAATCGGCTCGCCGGTGGGTCAGGAGGAGGTTCCTGAAAATCGCTTTGTTAAAAACTTGGCCGGTCGCCGCGGAGTTCCAATGGATATTGCCAAAGCCGTGGTCTTTCTCGCTTCAGATGAATCCGACTTTATCTACGCCATAGATCTGCCTGTCGACGGCGGCGCTTTGGCAATACGCGATTAATTTCTCTCCATCTGTTTGTCCGTGGCTGTTCTGCCGAGGCCATCCTTAGGTCAATTTGGGCTCCGGCTCCGTCGCTTCCAGCAGTCACCCTCTGACGAAAACAGGCTGCGTATGAGCAAAGATACAACAACGCGCGCGAGTCATTTGCTTCAGCAAGTCCTCGCTACCGGCCGGCCCGATGCGACCCTGCGCTCTACGCCCGACACGGTTTTGTGGGGCTATATCGCGGCGAATCTCGCGCCGGCATTGACGGTTAAACCGGGCGCGGTCGTCGAGATCGAAGCGCTATCGCACCAGGGTTTGACGACGCAGCAAGATCCTGAGAAGTTTTTCGCCGGCTACGGCATATCTGCCGGAGAAGTTCTGCCCGACGCGAAAACGGTGTTTTCCGGGGTGAAGCGTCCCAAGGGGGCGAGCGTGCACATTCTCACCGGACCTATTTACATCGAAGGAGCAGAGGCGGGTGACACCCTGGAAGTGCGTGTCCTCGACATTAAATTCCGCGTCCCCTATGGCGTGAATAATACCGGGCCCGGCAAAGGAGTGTTGCCAAAGCTATTAAAGGAACCTTCCGCCAAATTGATCCGCATCGATTTGGAACGTCGCGTCGCGCTTTTCTCCGACGATATCGAAATTCCGCTCAACCCGTTCATGGGCATCATGGCGGTCTCGCCGCCGACGAGCCTCGGCATGGTCTCTTCGACGCCGCCGGGCGCGTGGGGCGGCAACATGGATTTAAAATTTCTCGGTATCGGCTCTTCGCTCTATTTACCGGTGTTTAACAAAGGCGCTCAGTTCTTCACCGGCGACGGTCACGCCGTACAGGGCGACGGCGAAGTCGATGGCGGTGCCATCGAAATTTCACTCGCGCCGACGTTGCAATTCGTCCTGCACAAAGGGAAGCGCATCAAGCTGCCGCGCGTTGAAACGGCGACGGACTATTTGCTGACGGGGCTGAGTGTTGATCTGAACGAAGCCACCCGCATGGCTTTGCAAGAAACCGTCGACTTTCTGCAGGCTGAGAAAGACATGACTGCGGCCGATGCCTATGCCCTGTCGAGCTTGGCGGTGGATTTAGGAATCGGCGAAGCAGTCGACATCGTTAATCTCGTCTACGCTAAAATCCCTAAGAAAATTTTTAGAACCAGTTCTCCGTTCTGGACAACGTCCACCGAACGGTGACTCGTAACGAGTCGTCCGCTTCCAGCCACAATCGCGCTTGAGATGTCCGCCGTTTCGGCGGATAGAATGAGCTTCAAGGAGAGAGAATCATGGACATTGCACCGATTAACGAAAAAACTGGTTATGTGCGCTGGATAAAGAGCCAAGGACTGCCCATCCATGTCGGTCATGGCATGG
>WHTF01000209.1 GCA_009379725.1 Deltaproteobacteria bacterium | reverse complement strand
ATTTCACTTTCCTGGGAAAAGCTCCTACGTCCGATGACGAGTAACCTGTAGCGCTTAGCAAAGCTCAGGAATGTAGATGGCAGTCCGGTTACGACGGTTCTTCCCACGATCCATTATGGAGCGCCCGATCAACCTTGAATAGGAGATCATCCACCAGAAATGGCTTCCATATAAATTCGGCGGCTCCTTGGGGCGGGACTGAACTGGCCGACAGATAACTAGTCATGATCATCACCGGAGTCTGCGGCGAGATCGATTGCACTCGCTGCAGCAGTTTTAGCCCATCCATCCGCGGCATCATGATGTCGGACAACACGAGATCGAATGCTTGCCTGGCAAGAATTTCAAGCGCTTGGACTCCATCGCCGGCCTGATCTACCTCATAGCCTTCTTCGCTCAGTAGAAGGCAGACGTTATTCCGCGTAATCGCATCGTCTTCTACGACAAGGATTTTTCCCGCCATGGTACATGGCAAAGCAAAAACAGTTCCAAGCTATTATCGGGCATATCATGTTTAATTTTCGTCGCAAACGCACTCGGCTGCAGTATCATGCGGCTCAATTCTCGCACATCTCTCTTGAAGCTTAACTTCGGAATAAGAACAATAGCTTTACACTCGCTCGCCACCGTCTTAGCAGTTTTCAAGTAGCGCGTTATCGCGGTGTCAAAGTCTGCCCGAGACTAAGCAGCCAACTTTTTAAGCTGCTGACGCCGCGGGTAAAGAACGAATCCTCGGCGGCCGGAATCCCTTCATAACGATCTTCCTGATAGAATGGCCCTTCGGGATCAAACGGCAATCCCTCCGGTAACATGGATGTCACCCACAAATAGTCGTCTGAGATTATATCGATGGGGTGGCGTCGCAGCCGGCAAGAACCGCTTTCCGCCAAGCCATCGAGATATTTCACCAACTCTTGCATATGGCCTAGATTAGCGAGTACTTCAGGATCATTTTGCCCCACATGTTCAGCCAGCAGTTCGACTCGAACCGCACCTAGCGAGCGGGCGAGCTCCGATTCTGAGGAGGGAGCTTCCCAGGAAACGTTCAATTCAGTATCCAACCCCATGCTACGATTGTTCATGTTGGCGGAGCCGACACTGAGGAAGCGATCATCGACTAAGAAAAGCTTCGAGTGGATATAAGTGGCGCTTTCCTTGCCGCCGGCCCCGACTGAGGCCGGATAGTAAATACCGAACGAATGGCCCGTCTCCGCAGCTAGTTTCTGCAATTCGCGCAGTAGCTTTGCCTGGACGACTCCGATCGAAAGCTGCTCGACAAAACCCTCGGCTTCTTTCGCGATAATCAAAACGATTTGGAGCCGAGATCGGCTTGAATCCATCATTCGGTCTGCTAAAGCTTTGTAGAGTGCATTAGAACTGAAATACTGATTTTCAACATAGATGAGATGCTCCGCGGCGCCGATCGCATCCATTAACAGGCGGCGGATCTCCTGAATCCGTTTTTGGCCTCCGCGTTCGGCACCGATCTGGGTCCGGCTGATTGCAACTCGGTCGGCGCTGATGGCAACGCTCGGTTCGAATGGAATCCGGCTGTCCGAAAACAACGTCGGTAGCTGCAGATCGCCGCCGCACACGCAATTCCACCGTTCCGTGAAGAGCTCCGCCAGTTTCTGGGCCACTGGTCCTAAATGATAGGATTGGACATCGTGAAACGGCACATACTCACTTTGATCCGCGTTTACCCGATTGGGGTTATCGACTCGATGCTCGCGATCGTCCCAGCGCCCCGAGCAGAGGTCTAATCCGCCGACAAATGCGATGCTACCGTCAATGACGACGAATTTCTGATGGTGCGAGGCGCCGAAGAAATCACAACAATCGAAACAAAAGGTGAATCTTTCGTTGGTTGTCCAATTAAAGTACCAGTCCTGGAACCATTCACGGTCCAAGCTATAAAGAGCGGTAAAGTCCCAGGCAAGAATATAAATTTGTAAATGTTTATTGCGATCACAGAGCTGATTCAAGAATGAAAGGAATTGCCCTGTTTCTCCGGCTGCCTCTGCATCAGCGCCGCGTAGCAGCGCGACATCGCTATCGAATTGCCAACCCGATATAAGAATATAGCGCTGCGCCGTGCGCGCGGCATGATAAAACGCGCGATAGTAATCCCGCCCATCGATCAGCAGACCTGATTCCTTCGCTTCGCTGATATTCCAGCAATTCCTCTCGGTCTTGAGTATCTTTTGCACCGGCATAGAACGAAGTCTTTCTAACTTTTATTAATAGTTTTATTAATCTTCTAGAGTAAAGAAGGGCGCTCAGAAGAGCGAACCCAAATACCCCCCGCTTCTCATTCGGTAAAAAATAGCGAACAGCTTTGGTTCTATTTAACGAATGAGAGAAGGCTTCGCGCCTCTTCGTGAGCAAGCAATCGGTCTCGACTAGTGGCTTATGACGCCCATTGTTTCTGCTTGACTCTGTGCGGACCAGCCATGAACCTTACGGCACCCAATATCTACACAGGGCGGCGCGGATATCCTGAGTCAAACCAATGATTGGGTCAGTTCGATCGCAACGATCCTGACGATTTACCAAACTCGGAGTGTCCTTCATAAAAGATACTTTCTTGGCCAGCACCCGATTGGTCAAGAGGTTGACTGCTCTTAAGATATTGTCGACGACGTTGTAAATAAGTATCGGTGGGCCAGTGCCACCGGGCTGTAGCTAACTTTTCGCCTTCGTAGGGCGCTCCATTAACTTTGCTTTGACCGAAGACTAGCTGCCAAAAACTCTGTTCTTCACATTCGACGCGTTCGGATTTCATGAAGTACCTCCTCTGTTTTCATGGCGAATCACTAAACGATGCACAGCAACTCAGATCCGACTAAGAAGGCAAAAAATATTCCAAGCTTAAACTATTCCCATCCGAGTCATTCCGCGGGAAATAATAAGATTTTGCTTTGCTCTGTTTCATTTATGAGACAGGAGTCCAGCACATCCGAGGGATTCATTTTGTTTTCGTGTATCTAAGTTGACACACCAAGGGGGCAGGTTTTCCCAAGAATGAATCATCGACAGGTATAGTAAAGAAGACCTCTGGAGGGAAAGGATACGATTCACTGGTGGTGTTGCGGGCAATGAGTTTCTTTGAAAGCTGAATTCTCAACGCTTGCCGGATCTTTTCCGCGTTTTTATCTTCGTTTGGATATCAGACTGGTCGCAAACTCGCGGGCAAGGGCTACGCCGGCGGCTGTCGCAAGGGTGCGAATAACTCCGCTATTTCTCTGTTGGCCCTCCAGATAAGCTCGCCGTTCCGGATCGCTCGGATACTTTCGCTTACGGCCTCTTGAGGCCTTGCCGAACAGCACGCCTTCCAACAAATACCCAACCACCACAGCAATGCCCATCATTACTAATGGGCGCTGCTGAGTTTGATATTTTGGATTGACGGATCTCTTCGCCCCTTGTATAGCGCCACCGACGCGCGCCTCAAGAGTCTCGATTTTATCGGCCATAGCTGCTCGGGTAGCTTCTATTTCCCGTCTGATTCCATTCTCGGTAGTTTCCATCTCACATCCTTTGTGCTGTTGCTGGAAAGGCTCGATGACTAAGCCATTTCTTCCCCGCTGCACCTTGTTTGCTATCTACGTATTTTACGCGCCAGCAGTAATCCGGTGGCGACGCCGGCTATGAGAGACATCATCGGATGTTGACGAACATAAGTTGCCGCAGTGCCGGCAAGGCCTTCATACTGCCTCTCCCTGAAATAGTCCCCGCCGCGTTCCAGCCTCTCGGCGATGGTTTGTGCCGTGTGATGCACCGCCGACTCGATTCGCGGTCCTGTTTCCCTGATTCTTTCCGCCACAGTTTTCATTTGGTCGCCGACCCTGGCCGCCGTTCTGTGCGTCGCCGCGGACGCCTGTTCCTTGGCCGCGCTGGCACGATCGCCCACGCCGGCGGCGAAATCCCTGATCTTGTCCGAACCATTATGTTCCATCACTAGCCTCCTAATGTTTGTTTAATCTGCAAAGCAGCAATAAAGATACCAAGCCAACGGTCATTGTTCCTGGGATTAAGCTAGCACTGTCCCGCCTCTTTTTAAATAAAAACTTAGTCAGAGAACGCCTGCGATCATCATAATAACCGTCACAATCGCGAGCAGCCCGACACCGCCGCTGGAATAGTAAAAGCCATTTCGCTCGTCGCGAGTGTCGAGGCGGTAGGGATATGCAGCCAAGGATCCAAGCGCTAAAAAGATCAGCGTCGTCAGCAGAGCCGTTCTCAACATGATTGCCTCCGTTGCACTTCAGGTAGCCGCTACTCAGTAGCGCAAAAGGCATTCCAATGGGAATTTTCCTTCCTCGGAGGATCATACAACATAATGATTGATGGCACGTCAGTTGCGGCTTTGTGTCCCATAGGAGTCAAAATACAATGGGAAAAAAGCCACAGACTGAGCGGCGCGATACCCAAGAACAAGAGTTTACATGCACCGCTTGCGGCCAAAAGTTTAATTCCGCCGCGGAAGTCGAGCAGCATCAAAGGAATTGCCTAAACCGGAAAACTTCAGGCGTTTAAAGCATTGCCGCCTTCTGCCTTCCAAGAGCTCACACACTGGCGTGTAGCGCTTCCAAGACATGAACCACATTGGTCTTGGGCAATTCCGGGACAGGGTTCAAACTGGCTGCTGGCACAAAGCCCGCGTTGAGTTGAACTTCACGAAACTTCTACTTGGTACATCGATTGCTCGTCCTATGCTTGAGAACCTTTATTGAGGAGGGTCGTATGAACTGGGATCAAATGAAAGGTAATTGGAAACAATTCAAAGGTAAGGCTAAAGAACAGTGGGGCAAGCTCACCGACGATGAATTAGACCAAGTCGAAGGTAAACGCGATCAGTTGGTCGGCAAAATCCAAAAACAATATGGAATCAGCAAAGAAGAGGCGGAGCGCCAAGTGGGAGACTGGGAAGGCCGGCTCTGACTTCCCGCCTGATCGAGATCCTAAGCTGCTGAACTTGAACTCACTTGGCAGCGCTTGGTCAATCTGTTCGGCCCGCATTGGCGGGTACTGTTGAGCCAT
>WHTF01000208.1 GCA_009379725.1 Deltaproteobacteria bacterium | reverse complement strand
GCATGCCGAAATAGACACAAATAAACATAAAGTTGCACAACCAACATCCGCCGAACGGCATCGATCCGACCCTGCGCGGAACCGAACCGAGCCGGAACTGAAGGTATGGATCACGAGGATTCGATCAGATGGGCGCGCGATCTTCGAGAACTTGGAAGGAGAACGCTTTGTCTTGGACGACTCTGGCAACAAAGTCGTAGTAGGGCAACCCAATTTGTAAATGGCATCTCTGTCTGACTCTCACAACGAGTCTACTCGCTATGCTTCGTATTGCCGACTTAAATAGATAATTCCGCCGCCACGGGACATCCCCAAGCTCATTCAATCGCTATTCCGCCGGACTCTCCACCGTTGTCTCTTGCTTCAAGTGTTTTTGTTCGTTTGATAGATTAACCCCGGCTGCATAACCCTTACTCTCTGCTATCCTTTGGATTAAGACCATAAGCTTGCCGGTAAGTATAGCCGGCGACGAAACACGCGATCGCTCCTTGCGGCGGCGGAAGCGGTCGCGGCGCCGGTGAGAAGCCCTCGTGGGAGGTGCGACTCACCTGCGCCGGTCCTTCCACTATAATGCTTTTAGCGGGGAATCCATCTTTGCTTTATTCGTCCTTTCGCACCCGCCTGTATGCCCCGCCTCAGACGGTGGATGGTTGAAATTCTTCGCCTTCAGGCGAAGTGAAAGTCGGTCATCCGCGATCTGTTGACAAGCCTCAAAAAGCGATTATTGGCCATCGTCAGAACAAAGTACCTAATAAAGAAAGGAGGTGATAACCCATGTTGAAAGGAGCTTTAAGTTTTTTGCAGCCGCCCTCTTGGCCCTGTCTCTGACAGGTTTGTCGTTGCTGAGGAAGTGAAGGGCAAGATAACCAAAGTCGGCAATGAGGGGCGCGAAATAACGGTCAAGACAAAGTGCGATAAGGAGGTGACCGTTAAAATCAGCGGCAGCCGCACCAGTATCGATGGCGTTAAAAGCCATTCTGACCTCAAGGAAGGTCAGAGCGTCACGGTGGACGCCGATAAGGGCGAGGCCGCCAAAGTAAAGGTGACAAAATAACCGATTGCCCCGACCTCAATCGCAAGGCGGTAAAATGGGGCACCGGCAATGGTGCCCCATTCGTTTAGCATTGTGATCGCAATCTGTTCCCGTACCTTGCACATCAGCCATATGACTTTTCGATTCGCGTAAGCGCATCGAAAAAATTCCCGTTCGAAAGAATCAAGCAATCAGTCCTGCGAGCGGCCGACAAGCGGGCGAACGCCGACGACGCTGAAGAACAGTTCGTGGATGGAAGCCTCGCGCGCGGGTCTGACCTCATGAAAGGAACGCGAGAGAAGCAGGTAAAAGAAGAGACGGCAGGCGCAGGAAAAAGCAAAAAGACTGAGCAAACTGTAGCCAAAAAGCGGCGGAATGCGAGAAGCAAGAAAGCCTCCCAGGAAAGAGCCGAGAAAGAGCGCAACGCCATTGATGACATTGAAATAGGCGATACAACGAACACGCTTTTGTGGCGTAACAGCGTCATAGATGAAATTGGCGGCGCTGAGCGTAACTCCGCTCCAGGCGAATCCGCTCCAGATTTGAACGAGCATGAGATAGGCGGGATCGTGAGAAAAGAGCCACAAAACAGGAATCAGGGCGGCAAGAAAAGAACTCAACCGCAGCACTCCTACGTTGCCAACCAGGTCCGCGTGCCTTCCCCAAAGCGGCAGCGCGACCAGCGAGGCAAATGACGAACAGACCTGGAGCCCCATATAAGTCAGGTAGCTGAATTGAAGGTCGCGAAGCATAAAAACGGCAAAAAAAGGTGCTGACAAATAGGTCGCGAAAGTTAAAGACGCGCTAAAAAGCACAAATTTCAGGAAGTTGCTCTCTCTGAAACGCGCGACAAACATCACAAAAGTAAAATCGCTCGCAGGATCTCTTCTGTGCGGGGGCTCGTCCATCTGCTTGATGAAATAACCCGACGTGAAACGGGCCAGCGCTGCCAAACAGAACAGAGCGCAAAATCCAGCGCTGTATGAAATCTCTCTAAACGAATACAGGATCAATCCTGACGCTATGATGCTGCCTAAGGTCACCGCGCCAACAGTTCTGTTACGCCAGCCAAAATAGCGCCCTCTTTTACTGGAAGGAATGTATTCGGTAATTAAGCTGCCCCATGCCGGTCCGGCCAAACCGCCGCAGGTAGCGGTGAGAATCAGCAGAATGCTTAACAGCTCGACACGCCAAGATGTCTCTATCCAAGGGAGGATGGCAATGAACAAAATTAGCGAGGCTTGGGAAAACACCAACCGCATCAACAATTTAAGCCGGCCGCCGACCCAATGAATCACTCGCACGGCGAGCAGCTGCGACAGCGACGACAATAGATTCGGAAGCGCTGTGATCAAACCAACCTGCTGCACCGTAGCGCCTAAGAAAAGCGCCAGTGGAGTTACGTATTGGTCGGTAATCCCGGCCATTACGGCGGCAAAAATACCGTCCTTGAACGAAGATCGAAGACTCTCTCGAACGTTGATTTTTTTCTGGCTCATTGCGGCTGGCGAAAAAAAATGATGAGGCATTTCGGCAGAAATTACCAGCGGTTGCTTTAAAACGCACGCTCGTGCGACTCTGTCCCGACATAATTCAGCGGCCGGCCGGCGCCTGTGCAATCGCGCATTGCAGCACTCCCGATAGCGACAATAACCTTGACTCCTGCTTGCCCCGCTGTAAGTTGACATGTAAAACGCACTGGCGAGTTGATTGCTCATGGGACTTCGGCACCGCCTTTGACTAATAGTTTTCAATCGATCAATCAGGATCGGCTGTAACGGGGCTCTTGCGTCCATTGGAAGCTGATTTTTGAGGTTATAAAACATGTATACTGAACACTTTGGCCTTTCAGAATTTCCGTTTAGTCTCACTTGTGACCCGCGGTTTTTCTACGCCAACCGTAGCTATCAACAGGCTTTCATCGCTGTGCGATACGGAATTAAACTCAATAAGGGTGTGATCGTCCTCACCGGGGAGAGCGGGACAGGCAAGACGAGCTTACTGAGGATTGTTAAAGACAAATCTGAGTCGAATATTCAGGCGGCGGTGGTCGCGAGACCTGATCGGGAGTTTTCGGCATTGCTTCGGCTCATTATGCTCAGCCTTGACTTGCCGGAGCCTCCGGCGGACGAGCGCGCAAGGATCCAGGAACTCAGACGGTATTTGCTGAAGCAACGCAAAAAAAAACGGCTCGTCGCGGTTATGCTCGATGAGGCGCAGAACCTAGACCTCCCTGTGCTTCACGAACTCGAGTCCCTTTTGGACCTGAAGTCCGCCAATAAGAGCCTACTGCAGATCATACTGGCCGGTGGTCCAGAGCTGGAACAGAAACTGGCTAATCCGGCGCTTCTTTCGTTCAAACAACATATCGCCTTACGGTGTCGACTTGAGCCGATCAAGGCGGATGAGGTCGGGACCTACATACACCATAGACTTGCCCGCGCGGGCTATCAGGGTCCCGGCTTATTTCGACCTGACACGATTGAACGCATTGCCGTCTACTCGAAGGGAATTCCTCGACTGATCAACGTGATTTGCGATAACGCTTTCCTTGCCGCTTGGACTGCTTCCGAAAAAATCATTACCGTGCAGACGATTCAAAAAGTCTCAGCAAATCTAAAACTGATCGAAAAATCCCAAGTCAACCCGGCAGCTTTTCCAACAGCACACGTCATCTCACAACCAGGTGAAGAGGATTGCCAACCCGGCAACTTAGATACAAAAGGTGGCGCACGGTCTGACGAGGAGGAGCGTTTCCGGCTGGAGGAATGGATGATCGGACTCCAAAGCAAAGCCCACCACGGCCGCGGCGGCGGCAGGTTGCGGCGCTTCACGCGCTCTACCGTGGTCGCGATGCTGTTTTTAGCCGTTATCGGGGCGATGCTCTATACCGGGCAGAGTGTAATCTTCGGCGTTAAATCTTCTGACGTCGTGGGCGTGCGGCAGCAAACAAGCGAGCAGGTCGGCGCAATTGAGCCTAAAGAACAAGAACGCTTTGACAAGATATATCCAACCGATCCGGCGACTTCGGACGGTAGCGCGGCAGCGCGGGAAGTCATTCAAGTTGACACGACCATCTACGTGATTACGTCGGCAGAGCGTGACCGGTCGGTCCTTGATGAAATTGGCGACTCCCTTCGAACTAAGGGTTACAGCATTCGCGATACACGCCTCACGACCGGTAGAACTGAAGGCGATGTCAGATTCTTTTTCCCCCGGGACCGAAGCGATGCGGAGACGGTAAAGTCCGTCGTCGAGTCGGAACTCGCCAGGCGCGGCTATCGTATGTCACTGAAATTACTTGAGCGTGATGGGACGCAATTCGAATTCGCGGCGCCGGGTAAAATTGAAGTCTGGCTCCCGCCGCTAGCCGATTCTCAATTCTAGTCGCCGATGGCTATGCTATGAAGATATGAGGCGGCCTCTCCTCTTCGGTAGCCCGTTCAAAGAGAATTTATGGCGCCACGGCGCTTGGGTTTTCCGCACTTCCCACCAGTGACGACACATACCAAGCTGCGACAGCGTAAAAGTCAGAAACACGTTGACATTTACATGACAACCACAAGCTTGATTTCGCCATGACCATAAATCAATCCCCACACAGACCCCAATCCCCACATATTGATTTGATGGCTCAGACTGATAGGGCCCTACTATTACGAATGTTGGTTACCCCAAGATGCAAAAAGCCCAAACTGCTCTCACGAAGAGGGTGTCGGCCGCCTGATAACCGCCCGAAACAGGTTGCCGTCCTGATCGTCCAGGAACTCGATTGCTGAATACGCCTTCAACGCCCGCAGAATTCCATTTCCGAGGCCGCGATACGGGAGAACTTTCGTCGCATACGAGGTAAGGATCGGATTGCGAATGTTCGAGTTACCGCTCCGAATGTTCGCGACCGTCAGATTATTCGGTAGATGGCCTGGGCTGATGATCTCAATCCGGTCATCAAACATGAAGATGCGAATGGGCGCTGACACGAAGTAGTCCCGGTGAATCAGGGCATTGGCTAGAAG
>WHTF01000207.1 GCA_009379725.1 Deltaproteobacteria bacterium | reverse complement strand
TGTCTTTTCACTCTTGTCCTGGTGCCGTCACTTGCGGTTGTGAATCCCGCCGGCAATTCTCTGTGACGCAGCGCGTCAGATTGACGCTGAGATCCATCGTCGAAAATGCCCATCAATAATCCTTTGGAACAAAATTATGACAGTCGGAGCGTTTTCATTGTTGCGCATCGAACACTGAATGAGAAAAGAAGATGCCGCTAACCCGATGTGCTTACTTTCCGCCGGCGCTCTAGACCTGGACGAGACATACAACGGTCAGCTGGACATGGATAAACCGGCCACTAGCAGAAATGGCCAAAGAAGCGCTAAGCGATTGAGACGACACTCGAATCCCCGCCTCCTTAAATACAAAAAAGACTCTTTCTGCGAGCACCGTCTCGTCGGGGGATGTCGAAGCAAGAAGTTGATACCGCTAGCGGCACTCTCAGCGGCCTCAACAGAAATCGGATAGGAGCGTGGTATTGAGCGGAAGCACAAGCTTCCCATGGTCACGGGGCGCAATTACATGGGCAAGGCTCTCTTTAGACTTGTGCATTCGAGGAAGCACAGCCGTAGCAAGCCTTGCTCCAGCCGCTCAAGATCGTCGGTGCGCCGAACTTGGAGTGAGTATTTATCCCATGCACATTTTTGTGCCACTGAGACTGATCGTGTTCCGTGGAGCAACGTCGTTGGTTAGATTTTTGACTACCTTTGCTTCGTTCTGGACTCCCGTGTCATTCGGGTAATTCAACAGATTGTCTCGCCTTTCCTTGGTTTCTGTTTTGCTCGCCATAGCGCGTGAATATCAGAATCGATTCGTTTGGGCCGAACCAGAAGTAACGAGATTTCTCCCGACTGGGCGATTCCAAGCATTGAGGGCCCCGACAAGTGCCAGTTCTAAAGGAAGATTGCAAGGAAGGGGACGCGGGGTTTCTAGAAAGCGGACGGAAACCGGTAATTCGCAGCAAATACAGTGAGGAGGTGTATTGCGTGCAAAGGCGACTTTCCTTGTTGGCGAGTCATTCATCATAATTTGTGCGTGCGTTCCAAACACACCGTGCACCTGCTCGAGCAGGCAGAGGCGTGGAAGTGCAAGCAACGCATTTTAGCGATCACAGCTAAGAAAGGAGGTTGGAGTGGCTAAGGTTATCAAGATCCTCGTTGAAAGATTAGTGAATCGATCAAGCCGTTTGAAAAGACCGTCCTCTGACGCTCGGAATCCTTTCACTCGTCTTACTCGATGCTCAGGCCAGGCTATCATCGAGTTCACACTCATGTTTTTGGTTTTTCTGATTATAGCCTGGATACCCGCAGACTTCGGCCTTGGGCTTTATACCGCCCAACTTGCCCAAAATGCCGCTCGTGAAGGTGCCAGAATCGCGGCTGCGGATTCGACGCTCCTGAGTGGTGAGACCACCTGTATCGTGCCTGATTGCACGGGAAACATCTTTGAGGAAACGGCAGCAAGAATTTCGTCCGCACTCCTGTCTGCCGCCACGATAAGTCTGAATTTAGATCCGGATACGGGTACAGACTGCAACCGGATGGTGACTGTTCGCGTTTCCGGAACTTACAATTTTTTCTTTTTCCAACTCCTACATGCCGTGGGAATCTCGGAAAATTTAAATAATACGCCGATCTCGCGTGAAACGCGCATGAGATGGGAGGCGCAGGCGGGATGTTAGATTATAGTCGTGAAATTGAAGTGAACGCTCGAGGAGGGTAAGTCAATGAGCTCAGCCTGTGAGAATGACAATAAGGGAAAGAATCAAAGAGGCCAAAGTATTGTAGAGATAACGCTGATCACACCGCTTTTGTTGATCGCGCTGTATGTGCCGGCTGATTTCGGTATCGCCTTTTTCATGGGCAATGTTGTCCAGACCGCGGCTCGGGAAGGTGCTCGAATAGGAAGTGGACTTCAAAAAAGCGGAAAAGCTCCAGATTTAACCTTCAGTTCCACTCAGGCAGATACCGTGAAAACGGAAGTCATGAGCCAATTGCCTGACTATCTGGCCAACAAAAAAGTTACGGTGACGTTTTTCACGGGGGTGGGATGCCTGGAGTTCGTCGAGGTAAACGCGCAGGGCGATTACAATTTCTTCCTATATCGGATGATGAGGCTTTTGGGCGGCACGGCTCCCGATTCTGTGACGATTTCCCGTACGACACAGATGCATTTCAAATATCAGCCATACATGAATAATGACTACTGTACGAGTGCCGTAACCTATGGACCCTATTCTCTGTAATTCAACGGAGGCTCTTATGAGCGCTGTAAAAAACGAACGAGGATTTGTACTCGTATTTGCGACACTGATGATTGTTTTGCTGTTGATCGTGGTGGGCATGGGTTTGGATGCTGGGCATTTGGCATACGTCCGATCCCAGGGACAGCCGGCGGTGGATGCGGCGGCTTTGGCTGCCGCATCCGCAGTTCCCAGTGGAAATTGGTCGACCATTACAGACCGGGCGACGAAGTTCAATCCAGGCGGGACTAATCCCGGTTCCGGTAATAACTATGTGGACAGTCCGCACAATCTGATTGACAGCGAGAACGTGATGCTTGTCAGATACGACAATGAAACCGGTGAAATCATCACTTCAGGAGTGACGGTCGACGATGCTAGCGGAGCTCGAGTAGCACTGGAAAATAAGAATCCTCACGGGGGATCGGCCGGGGCTGCCATTAAAGCCCCGCTCTTTCTAATGCCGCTTTTGAATTTGTTTGGCCAATCCAGCGAACCCACGGCTAATGTAGCCGTAAGCGCTGTTGCGGTAAATCAGGCGCTTCCCGGTCTGCCGATCGTGGTCGTGCGAGCTAAATGCGGCGAAACCGATACGGAGCTGGACTTCCAGACGGGAGGCAAAAGCACCGGCGCCTGGGAGACTTACCATATAGAGAACGCAAGCACGACTGAAGTTCGTGAACTCTTTGAAAAGTTGCCTTACTGCGCAGGCCAGCCAGCAATCGATGTTGGTTATTGTGGAAATCTGGCAAACGGCGTGAATGCAACGATATTTAATGAGCACCTTAAACCTATGTTCAAAGCCGACCCCTCGCGCTGCTATTTGATTCCGGTGATACCGAACGGCGGCAACTTAACCCAGTGCCAGAAAATCATAGACTGGGCTAGATTCTGCCCGGCCCAAGGGAACAATACCGACGATGCATTCCCAGGGCCAGGTAGGCTCAGAGGCTCCGTCACTTGTGGCCAGAGTGTTCACACCTCCAGGGACACTCAATGTTTCGTTCAGCGCCTGGTGCGAGATAAGACGTCGGGCATGTAAAGGATAGTCTCAATGGCCGCATTGACAACATCGGACAAGTTAGAAATTGATCTTGGTAGAGGTCAGTCATGATAAAGCAGAACAGCAGTGTCAGACTTGCCTAAGTCTATTAACTCTTTTGCAGCGCCCGGCTGACATTGGACGGATGGCAAGCAAGAAAATTGGCCACCTGAGAAGCAAGATAGCCCTGCTCCAGCACGGCTTGGCGGATGAATCGGTCCCGGGCTTCTACGACCTTTGCCAGCCGGCCTTTGCGTAGCAATATCTCCGAGGGAAGACCCGCCTTGGTTGCCACGCTCTTGAGTAGGTCCTTCAGCGACGCACGCCGGGAGATGGGCAAACGGACTGTTTCTTTGGCGATCTTCTTTACGAAGCGCTCCGGTCCTAAAAACGGCGCTCCATCTCCGGGATGCCATTCTGCTCGGTAATTCACCTTCGCTCCTTCCCGGATGAACGCTTCGTAACGAGCAACCGTCCTCAACTCTCCCATCACTGGTCCAGAATCGATCAGTCCTCTCTTTTCCTTTCCCAGTATTCCCTGCGACCGCTCCATCGCCACTCACCGGGCCGCTTGACCATCGCGACTCTGACCGGATTGAGATGAATGTAACGAACCAATTCCAAAAGATAGCTATTCCGATCGCATACGATCGCCTTATAGCGTCCCTCAAACAAATGGCCCCGACGGTGGTGGATCTTGTTAAAGTGCCGCACGTAGCCGGTGAGTAGCGATTGCAGAATGCGCGCGGTGGAACACCTATCGACTTCCAACAACAGGTGGAAGTGATTCGACATCAAAACATAGGCATAGAGGAAAAACGGATAGCGCTCACGCACGGTCCGAAGCACCTCGATAAAAGCTTGATAGTCACTGTCCCTGAGAAAATCTTCTGCCCGTCATGCGACCCTGTTTAAACTGAAACAACAGGACCGCGCTCTCACGTTGAACACGTGGTGAGATCGACGAAAATCCGAAATGTCAAAATACATGACTTAACGCCGATGTCGGCTCAAAGAGCTAAGAGCGGACTCGACCCCTTTTGCGACCCCGCGGGGGGCAGTTTACGCTTCTCGACCTGCCTGCTAATCTGAAATCCTGGGCTGTGACGGACCGGAGCGGCGTAGTTAAGGCAACCTACGAGTCTATTAGCCGATGTGATTTTCGGTGCATTGTACAGATGAACTCCGACCGCGTTATTTTGCCGGGAAAAGCCTTACCCGAGAAAGAAAATTCCCTCGAGGCGCTTCATGCGTCCGACCGCGGCGCCGATCTGAACAGCTTGGAACGTGCCCGGATTCTGGCCGCCGGCAAGTTTTCCGAGGATGAACGTGCTCGCGAGTCTATGGATCGCGGCATGGAAGCCACCGAGCTCCTAGCTAAACTGGGGATCGATGCCGAGACCCGCGCAGCCTCCCTGCTGTTTCCTTTCGTCGACCAGGATGCGCTCGATATAGCGGCGATTGAGAAACGGGTCGGCGCTGAGGTTGCCCGCCTGACTCAAGGGGCTCTTCGTATCGCCAGCCTTAAAGATCTGCGCAAAACCGCAACCCAGCCTTTACAGGCGAATCGTCTGCGGCAGATGCTTTTGACGATCGCGGAGGACCCACGGGTTGTGCTTGTGAGCCTGGCACACCAGCTCTGTGCTCTGCGCGCATCCGGGAGCGCGCTGGAACAGGCACGACACGCCCTCGGTCAGGAAACCTTCGAGGTCTTCGCGCCGCTCGCAAACCGCTTGGGCGTATGGCAGCTCAAACAGGAGCTCGAAGATCTCGCTTTCAGAT
>WHTF01000206.1 GCA_009379725.1 Deltaproteobacteria bacterium | reverse complement strand
CGCCGTCGATCTCGCTGCCATGGAAACATGGGTGAATGTCGCCGCCGAACGCGAGGCGCGCATCGACCGCTTGGCGGATCATCTCAGGAAATCGCTGGATATGAATCTGCTCAAGAGTTGGATCGTCGCTCCACCGGGACAATTGAAAGGTTGAATCGGAGACAACAAGCCATGCGATCTATACCTGCATTCGTTATTGCCGGCACTCACAGCGGTGCCGGCAAGACTACGGTCTCTCTCGGTATTATGGCGGCATTGCAGCACCGCGGTATGAAAGTGCAGCCGTTCAAGATCGGCCCGGATTTCATCGATCCCGGCCTGCACGCGGAAATTTGCGGCGTCCCGTCGTACAACTTGGACGGTTGGATGCTGTCCAGAGATTACAATCGACGATCTTTCCGGAAGAACGTCCAAGACAAAGACGTCGCCGTGGTCGAGGGCATGATGGGACTCTACGACGGCCGGAGCGGTGCCACGGAAGAAGGCAGCACGGCTGAGATGGCGAAGCAGCTCGAACTGCCGGTAGTTTTGGTCCTTGACGCCGCGGCGATGGCCCGCAGCGCCGCCGCCATGATTCTGGGTTATTGCCAATTCGATCCGAAAGTCCGTCTAATTGGAGTCATCTTCAACCGCGTGGCCGGAAAAGGCCATCTCCAATATCTCAAAGAGGCTTTCCGATCATTGCCGGGTCTCAAGTGTTTCGGCGGCATCCCGATCGACGATCGCGTAACGATCCCGGAGCGCCATCTCGGCTTGACCGTCGCCAAGGAAGGTTTGCTCAACCAGCGCTTCATCGAGCGCCTTGCCCGGCTGATCGAAACGCATGTCGAGTTGAATCGTTTACTTGCGAGCGCGCGAACCAAAATTGCCGCGCCGGCCGAAGCTCCGCTGCAAAAACTGCCGGATGACGACGTGCCGATTGCGGTCGCAAACGATCGAGCGTTTTGTTTTTATTATCCGGATAACCTGGAGCTTCTGAGAAGCGCGGGGGCGAAAATCAAAAACTTCAGTCCGATCCACGACCATCGACTCCCCGAGGGAGTGCAAGGCATTTACCTGGGCGGCGGCTATCCGGAGATTTACGCCAAAGAGCTTTCTCGAAACCGGTCCATGCGGTTGGCGATCAGAGATTTCATCGAAACAGGCGGGCCCGTCTACGCGGAGTGCGGCGGCCTCATGTATCTGGCGAAAGCGCTGACGGACTGCGGGAAGCGGCACCATCCTATGGTGGGCGCCTATCCGTTTAAGACGAGAATGCTGCCGCGGTTAAAAGCCCTAGGCTATCGCGAGATCTTATCAACGAAAAAAACGTTTATTGCGCGGGGAAAAAAGATGCGCGGGCACGAATTCCACTACTCAGAGATCTACGGTTCCCCTGGCGCAAAGGCGATCGAAACCGCCTACCTATTTGAAGGACCGGGTAAAACAAAACTACGCGAAGGCTATCGTTACAAGAACTGCCTCGGCAGTTACGTGCATTTGCATTTTGGATCGAATCCCCGATTTGCCCGGAGTTTCGTCGCCGCCTGTCGCAGTACTAAACAGTAACGCGGCTATGGACGCGTCAACTATGGTTTCAACGTTTGTCGTTCGCGCGGAGCAGGATGCCTTGATCATAAGTTTTCCCGCGCGGGCGCGCGCTTTGAGTTGGGCGATCGTCAACGGCGGTTTTTGTTACGCCGATCACGTCATCAACCACCGCGTGCGCGGTAACGATCCTGCGTTCTGCGCCCAGCCGGGCTGGTGGCTGAAGCAGGCTGCAATGGGATTGGGACTTCAAGGAAAGATCGTCGCCATGGCGACGGCCGTAGAGATGAAAAACCTCGCGCGAATTTCACTGTCCGACGGCGTCGCTGAGGTGACGTGCTTTGCAACGGTGGGCTGCGGCAACGCTCTTTCGGTCGGAGACCCGGCATCCGTGGCTATGGAGGAACGAGCGCTGGCGCCTCTTCACACCATCAACATGATCCTGACAGCTCAGCCCGGTCTGCCGGACGAAGCCATGGTCGAGGCGATTCAGATTGTCACGGAAGCGCGAGTGCGCGCTCTCTATGAAGCGGGCATTCAGAGCTCGGTATCGAGTCTCCTCGCCACAGGCACGGGCACCGATTGCATCGCCATTGTTTCCCTCGACTGCGGCGCGGAACGATATTGCGGCAAGCACACCAAACTCGGCGAATTGATTGGCCTGGCGGCATACACCGCGGTCAAAAACGGACTGGCGCAAAGTTCAACTACAAAAAACGGAGCTGCGCCGGGAGGCAATTCTCATGACACATGAAAGTTGGCCCGCGGAAGCAACGTTCGCGCCAGCCGAGCGCGACGCGGTTTACAAAACTATCTTTGCGCGCCGGGATGTCCGGCGCTTTGTTTCTTCGCCGCTTCCTGGCGATGCCGTCGAGCGCATTCTGCTCGCCGCACATCACGCGCCGTCCGTCGGTTTTATGCAACCGTGGAATTTTATTGTGATCCGTGAGCCACGCACGAAAAAACTGATCAAAGAAGCATTTCTATTGGCTCGGCGTCAAGAAGCGGAACAGTTTTCAGGGGAACGGAAGAAGCTCTATCTCAGTTTAAAGCTCGAAGGGATCGAAGAAGCGCCGCTGAATATCTGCGTGACCTGCGACTCGACGCGCCATGGTCCGGCGGTTCTAGGCCGGAGCCTTATCCCTCAAACCGATATCTATTCCACCTGCTGCGCGATTCAGAATCTCTGGCTGGCGGCCAGGGCCGAGGGATTGGGCATCGGATGGGTTAGCATTCTCTCGGAAGAGCGCCTGAAAGAAATTTTACGCATACCCGGTCACATAGCCGTAGTTGGCTACCTGTGCATGGGTTACCCGGAGCGCTTCGAACCCAAGCCGGAACTCGAAACCGTCGGCTGGCTCGACCGCCTGCCGCTCCGCGACGTGATCCTCAACGAAACCTGGAACGGCAAAGTGGGTGGGTATTAAAATGTCGATGGACTGGCAGTTTTTCTTAAGTTCTTCGGCGGCGCTCTTGATCGGTGCGTTTCTTCTCGATCTAGCTGTCGGCGATCCACGCTGGCTGCCCCATCCAATCGTTTTGATGGGTAAAGCTATATCCTGCGGAGAACGGCTTTTGCGAAGCGGCAACGCCCGCCGCGACTTTCTCACCGGCATGGCACTGTCACTTTTGCTGATCGCGCTGTCGGCCGCAGCAGCAGAGGCACTGGTTGCGCTTTTTTCTTTGTTCTCTCCCTGGCTTTCATTCCTCGCCAAGGCGGCTTTGGCCTCCACGACTCTGGCGACGCGCGGACTGCTCGACGCCGTAAAACTCATCGAAGCGCCGCTGCGCGCCGGAAACCTCGCCGTGGCGCGAGAAAAACTGGCTCACATTGTCGGCCGCGAGACAGCCGATTTGAACCAAGACAAAGTGCTGCGCGCCAGCCTGGAATCTTTGTCTGAGAGCACCTGCGACGGCATTATCGCGCCGCTCTTTTATTTTTTTCTCGGTGGGATTCCGCTGGCGATGGCTTACAAAGCAATCAGTACGCTGGACTCCATGATCGGCTATCGCACCGAGCGTTATTTTTATTTCGGCAAGTTCGCCGCGCGCCTGGACGACGTGTTTAATTTCCTTCCGGCGCGCATGACCGCTTTCTTTATCGTCATCGCGTCACTGGCGGCGCGTCTGAATCCAGTGCGCGCATTGCGCACCGTATGGCGCGACCACGCCAATCATCTGAGTCCCAACGCGGGTTATCCCGAAGCGGCGCTGGCGGGCGCCTTTGGCATCCGGCTTGGCGGCCCGAGCATTTACTTCGGCAAGGAAATCCACAAGCCTTATATAGGCGACGACTTGACGCCGGTCAGAATCGAAATGTTAAAGGAGGGACGTGTATTATGTCTGGTCACCGCTATTCTCTCGCTCGCGACTTTCGCGCTGGTGTCGACGGCGCGCGGCTAGAGCCGCGGCTCGATAGAACCCATGGCGGCGATGTCGACCGCTGGGCGCAGAGCGCCGGCATCGAAGCCGGCGAGATTCTCGATTTCAGCGCCAGCATCAACGCGCTGGGTCCGCCGCCTTCAGCGCGCAAAGCTTTCTCCAAAAGCTACGGCGAAATCTCGCGCTATCCCGATTCCTATGGAGAAAAACTCAAGGAAGCTTTGGCTAATCACCATGGGATGAAACCCACGGAAGTGCTGGTCGGTAACGGCTCGACCCAGCTTATTTATCTCTTGTGCGCCGCACTGCGGCCGCGCGCGGCATTGATCGTCGGTCCGGCATTCTCCGAATACGCCAATGCTCTGGCGCTCGCCAGCGCAGAGATCCGCACGCTTTCTCTTACCGCCGACCACAAGTTTCAGTTATCGACGGAGCGGTTGATGGCTGCGTTGGAAAAAGATTGCGACATCCTTTTTCTCGCCACGCCCAACAGCGTGACTGGCCGGTTAATTCCTCGGACCGATATAGAAGAGATCGTTCACGTTGCTTTGACGAAAAAAAGTTTCGTCGTCGTTGATGAAGCTTTCATCGATTTTGTCGAGGCCGAATCCGTAAAGACAATCGTGCGGCAAAATCCCTATATGATCGTGTTACGCTCGTTAACCAAGTACTACGCTTTGCCGGGACTTCGACTCGGCTATCTTTTTGCCGAAGCCTCCAGAGTTGCACAGCTCGCTACTTATCAGGAACCCTGGTCCGTCAATGCTCCGGCCCTTAATGTGGCTCTGGCTTGTCTCAAGGACGCGAGCTTTACCACCAAGACGGAGCGCTGGTTGCAGGAGGAGAGAAACTTTTTATCAGAGCGCCTGACAGCAATCGAAGGGCTTCATCCGTTTCCATCGCGAGCCAACTTTTTGCTGGTCAAAATTGAAAAGCACGTTGGCCACGCGCTTCAGCTCCGCTCTTTTCTTTTGGACAGGAAAATACTCATCCGCGCCTGCGATTCCTTCGCGGGACTCAGCGGCGATTATTTCCGTATCGCCGTGAAACGAAGAAAAGATAACCTGCAACTACTTGCATCGCTCAAAGAATGGACGGCGCCTTCGATTGGGTAGCTTATGGCCAAACAAATTATTTTGATTACCGGCGGCGCACGGTCAGGAAAGAGCAAATACGCCGAACAACGCGCCGGAGAGTTG
>WHTF01000205.1 GCA_009379725.1 Deltaproteobacteria bacterium | reverse complement strand
CGTCCGAAAGATTGCGGCTTAGCGTTTTTCACGGCGGCATTGGTCAGACGATTCCTTGTACTGCCCACGCTCTGGCGGTTAGCGCAATTTTTCCATCCGCAGTCGGAACAAGACGCGATTTCAAAAGCGCGCGAATCCGTTCGCGGGTCGCGTCATCGACGGATGCCAAGTAAGTTGGCGCGGCCCCTTGTTTCCCTAGAAACGGACTCCAGAAATCTTCAAAGTCGTGGAAGACAGTCGGAACGTCAATCGCCCGACAAGATACCGACCTCAGTCCGATGTCCCGAAAAAGCGCCTCCAGCGGCTCCGGCTGGCAGATCGGGAAACGTTCAGCCTGGTCGAGCTTGGAGTCATGCGGACTTACCGCGATCGCCGCGTCCCAGAATTGCCGCATAATTTGCATTCCACGCCCATAATCCCACACATATGCAGCGACTTTGCCACCGGGTTTCGTCACCCGCGCCATTTCACTCGCCATGGCTTTGTGGTCTGACACGAAGTTTAGCACCAAGCCCGACACAGCTGCGTCAAATGTATCCATATCCCAAGATAGGGCTGCCGCATCCCCGGTTTTGAACGATACCCGAGGCTCTGTGATATTACGCCGCGCCTCGGCGACAAATCCCTCCGCCTTATCGATCGCGGCAATCGACTTGGGTTCGTATTTAGCAAGAATACACTCCACCAGCACCCCCGTTCCGCAGCCGACGTCCGCCCATGCGGCTCCCGACGGCACAGAAATCCAATCGAGGAACTCCTCGGCGACTTTGCGGCTCCACCGACCGACATACCGTTCGTAGGGACCGGCCGAACCCCAATTCTCTTTTGGTTTGTCGTTCATACGCCGTCTCCTTTGCGTCTTTGCGCGGAAATTCTTCCTTCGTGTCCTGCGTGGTGAGATGTCCATCTCATAAATGCGGGATGATCTCTTTCGCGCAGACCTCCAAATGCTCCATCTCATTGAACATGGGATTGAAGACGATGTGCTGCGCGCCGGCGCGGACAATCTCTTGAATTTTCTCGGTGCACTCCGCAGCGCTGCCCCAAATAGACACGCGAGGGCCTAGGTCGGCGTTCTTGTACCGCCGATCAAACCACTTGCGAATGCGCTTTTCCGCACGTGCTTTGTCGTTGTCCACCGCGAGATAAGCCCGCTTGCCGTAACCGAAGCTTGCCGGGTCGCGTTTGGCTTCATCGAGAAAGCGCCGAATCAGCGCCGACTCGCGCATGAAGGCATTCGATGATGACGAGCCTGCGCCCATCCAGCCGTTGCCATACTTTACAGCCCGCTTCAGAGCATTTTCGTGATGCCCGCCGAACCACAGAGGCAAATGAGGTTTCTGCATTGGCTTGGGTTCCATGGAGATATCTTTAAAATTCCAGAACTGTCCCTCAAAGCTTGCCTTGGGTTCGGTCCAAAGAAGTTTCATGACTTCGATGGCTTCAGTGAAACGCGTCACCCGTTTATCACGTGAATAACCAAAAACCTCTTCATGAGATCCCAGATGACCGCCGCCGAGGCCGACACCCAAAACCGCCCGGCCGCCACTCATGCAGTCCAAAGACGAATAGGCTTTTGCCAGCTGCACCGGATTGCGCAACGTAAGCAGGATCACGGACGTGCCGAGTCTTAGTTTGGTCGTAATCGCGGCCACATAAGCCAACAAGGTGACCGGCTCGAGCATCGTGAAGTCGCCGATGATCCGTTCCTGCAACCACAGGCTATCGTAGCCAAGTGTCTCTGCCTGAGTGGCGAACTTCCGGATATGATCCATATCGACGGGGCCGTCAAAAAAAACTTGGGGAAGTTCGATACCGCAGGGCAAATGATTCGCCATGTACTAAGCACTCCTTAAGTCACACTTTGATTTTTCACGAAAGTTCGAATCGAGAAACGCCGCAACCGTTCCTGCGAATATCTCCCACCAAGAGGCCAAGAACGCAAAGTGACAGTCCGAAGCCTGTCATCCCGAGCGAAAGCGAAGGATCTGAGAAAGATTTTTCCCATTCGGTCGAAATGACACGTTGGCGGCCTTTGCGCGAGAATCTTCCACCGTATTCCTTCCCACCCGTTGTGGTTAGACTGTCAGATCACACCATACAGCCGCGCGCAGTTGTCCCACAAGATCTTGCGGCGCGCGGCATCGCTCACTCCTTTGACGGCCATGAAGTGATTGACGGCATGGGGCCAGTGCGAATCCGCATGCGGATAGTCGGTGGAAATCACCACGTTGTCGTCGCCGATTCGTTTGATGACGTCTGCGACCAAATCCTCCTCGACATCGACCGAGATAAAACACTGGCGCAGAAAATAGTCGCTCGGCCTTCGGCTCAGCGGCTCGTTCGTGTACGCCTTTCTGAGCTCCCAACGCTCGTCGAGTCGATAGAGCGCCCACGGCAGCCAACTGCAGTTGCCTTCGAGAAATGCCACGCGAAGATTGGGAAAGCGTTCCAACACGCCACCGGCGCAGAAACTTCCAACCGCCAGCATCAGCTCGATGGGATTGCGAAAGGCATTGATCAGCACCGCTTCGTTGCTGTGGCCCTTAAAACGATGGACGACCTGATCCTGATTCGGACTTGCCGCCGGATGAAAGCACAGGGCGACACCGAGTCGCTCGGCTTCGCGCCAGAGAGGATCGTAGTAGTGGTCATGAATGTGGCGACCGTTGCAAGGCTCGGGCACAAGCGACAGACCAACGGCACGGAGTTCTTGTACGGCGCGGCGCGCTTCATCGACGGCTAGATCGACGTCGTGTAACGTAATCAGCGCCGACGGCTTGAGTCGGTTTGGATTTTCTTGGCAGAAATCCGAGATCCAATTGTTCCACGCGCGGCAGAGATCGTTGGCGTATCCTGCTTCCAAACTATCGTCGCAATGTAATGGAAAAGTGCGGAACAGCACCGCGGCGTCCAAACCTTCTTCATCCATTGCGTCCAGCTGTGAGATCGCGTCATAGTTGCGCCTAAAGGGCTTCTCATAACGATAGGCGACTTCAGCTTCGCCAGGCGAACTCTCCGCCGTGTCTTGTTTGGGTGAAGTGGCGGCAAGCACTTGAGTTCCCGATGGCCGCAAGGGTTTGCCATTACCAAGCGCAAACTTGATCTGTCCGTGTTTTTTTCTCGGCTGGCCGCGCGGAATACGGTCGCCCCACTTGGAATCCATATATCTTAAATAGAGATCGTGCGGTTCGAAAACATGCATATCGCTATCGAGAATTCTAAAACCGTTTCGTGCCATATTTTTTACCTTTATTTGACGCCGCCATGTATCTCCCTGGTTCTCTCGGCACTTCATACTGATAGCGCCAATCCCTGTCAACCAAGATTTTCCATGATGCCGATGACTCTGTGCCGCTGTGATAGCAGAGCTCGTGACGGTAGCTTGACTGTTGCGTCAGATTTTGGTGATTATGAATAAACGCTAGGGACGAGTCCAATAAGAAACGAAACCAATTTCAAGGGTATTTTGTGAAGCGTAGTCAGAAGGGCGCGACGAAGCACAAGAGGTCGCCGCGAAATCAAAGAAATAATCGACAAGGCCACGAACAGGCACGTTCGGATGGTGTTGCGCCTTCGCTAGCGAGTGCTAATTGCGTAAAAGATCATCGCCTGTCCGAGAGTTCGCCTCTCTTTAAGGAGAGGAAAAGGCTGTTTTTAGTGGTCGGTGACGAAGTCAGTCACATTCGCTATGAAGAGTGGGGGATAGGGGTCGTCATGGAATGCATGACTTCTTCCGTACCGGGCGGCACATGCCTCGCTCGGGTTCGCTTTCAAGACGGCCAGTTGCGCTGCTTCAACAACGACCTTGATAACGAAAACTGCTGCTACTATTTTGGCGTGCGCCGTTACTGGAATCCGACGCATGGAGTGGATGCGATTCGCTCAAAATTTTTTTTACGAGGGTGATATGATGTCGAAAACGATCAGGTTCAAAAGCTGCGTTACAGGAGCCGCATTACTCTTGTTCACAATCAGCCTTTCCCCATCTACTCTGAAAGCCCAAGACCCAATCGAAATAGCCGCTATCGACATCGGCGTAACAGCGGGAAATCTCGTGTTCCTTCCGGCCAAAGGAATCTCAGTATCGATGGGTTTAGTGAGCGGAGCTCTCTCATACCTGTTGACCGGCGGTAATGTCGATCTGACCAAGCAGATTTGGCAAGACACGACGCAAGGCCCCTACCTGATCACCCCCGAACTAGCGCGCAGGGCCATCGGTCAGCGGCCCGAGCTTCTAGAGCAAAAATAAAAACGGCATGTGGCCTCACCTTGACGATGAGGCCACATGCCGCAAATCAGCACTCTACCAATTTAATTACGCCAGGTTCTTTTTGAAAAAACTCACCGTTCTTCCCCAGGCATCGGCGGCTGCTTCCGGATTATAGCGGTCAGCGTTCGTGTTGTTGTTGAAGGCGTGTTTCGCTCCTGGATAGGTTTTAACATCCAAGGATTTTCCCGCCTTGCTCATCGCCGCTTTCAAGGGCTCGACGCCGGGCATGATGTTGGGATCATCTTCAGCATAATTACCCATCACCGCACAGGGAATGTTGGCCACCGAATCCAGCGGATCGGGATTGCGCCCGTAATAGACCACCGCCGCGTTGAGGTCTTTGCACTTGGTGGCGAAATTCAGGGATTGACCGCCGCCCCAGCAATAGCCGACGACGCCGACTTTGCCGTTGACGTAACTCTGCTTCTTCATGTAGTTCATAGCCGTCGTTAAATCTTCCGCGACCATACCGCCGTTGACCTTCTTGATCACCTCCGTGGCTTCATCGCTGCCGTTGTATTGATCGCTGCCGCCGACCCGGCCCATGCAATCCACCGCAATTGCGGCGAAACCGTCTTTGGCGAAGTGTCGGGCAACATCCTTGATGTGACCCACGAGTCCTCGGTTCTCGTGAATTACAATAACGGTCCCCAGGTTTTTCTTCTCCTTTGGGCGCGAAACATAGGCGCTTACGTTTCCGGCATTGCCAGGAAACTGGACCATTTCCGAGGTCAGACTCGAATCGTTAGGATCAACGATATTATCTATGGTTTGAGCCATGTTTATTCTCTCCTTCATTGTTTTAATGAACTCAGCTATAGCGAAAATCGATGAACAAATCCAGGGGAGAAACGATCTGCGTTTTAGAGCTGGTAAAGTGCGGCCGGATGGGAGAAGCTGAAATAAATCAAACGGCCCGGAGAAAACCGCGCCACGTTACAATAACGCGGCCCTGCGGCATCAAGTTGAGCTGGTGGAA
>WHTF01000204.1 GCA_009379725.1 Deltaproteobacteria bacterium | reverse complement strand
CGCAGCGTCTCAATCGAGCCGGGGGCGACCGTCGTCACCAAGATTCCGTCGTCGGCATACTGAAGAGACAGCGACTTCGTCCAATTCATCACCGCGGCATTATTCAGACCCACCGCCATCGCGGTATTGCTAGGTTCCCATCCGGCGGTTCCGGCGATGTTAATAATCCTACCCCAGCCGGGCTTTTGCATATGGGGCACGACCTCCCGCGTCATTCGAATGTAGCCGAGCAGTTTTCCTTCCAGCATCTGATACCACTGGTCATCGTCTACATCGGTAAATTGGATGCTCGGAACGCTTCCGGCGTTGTTGACTAGAATATGAATATTGCCGAAGCGCTCCATGGTCGCCGCGACTAAGCGCTGGACATCGGTCAAGCGTTGCACATCACACTGCACCGCCAGCACTTCGGCCCCGGTCTCTTTTTCAATGGTTCGCCGCGCCTCGGCAAGAAGAGATTCACGTCTGGCGCACAGGACGACTCGCGATCCTTCCTGCGCCAGTAAGCGCGCCACGGCGTAGCCGATGCCGTCACTGGAGCCGGTCACAATCGCCACTTTTCCATTTAAGCCTAGATCCATCGTTACCCTTCCTTCTTGTTAGCTTCTCTTCGTCTTCGACTAAGCGATCTGCATGATACTCCAGGCGGGGTTAAAGGTCTTCATGGAGACGGCTCTCAATTTTATGACTCACGTCGGCTTCAATTCTCATTCCTTAGTAGCTATTCATATAGAATTTCCCGACGCGACAGTTCATGAAATCCATATTCGTTGACGTTATCAACTCTCATGCTACAATGGATATACATTGTATCACACAGAAGGAGACTCCAATGGTTAAACGATTAACCCAACATGGCAACAGCGCGGCTCTGATTATCGATAAGCCCGTGCTCGATCTCCTGAACATTACGATGGATACCCCTCTGGAGATTGCCACCGACGGGCGGAACCTGATCGTGTCTCCGATTCAGAGCGCCCGGCGCGAACAGCGATTCCGCTCCGCCCTCGAATCGGTCAATCGCCGGCACGGCAAAACACTCAAAGCGTTGGCGGAATAACCTCTTCCATGGCGGATGCCATTTTCCTGACCCTTGCCGAAGCGATCGAAATCCATGCCGATCAAATTCATCGCTACGGAGGCCAAACAGGCGTTCGAGATCTGGGACTATTAGAGTCTGCGCTTGGCCAGCCGGAAGCCTCCTTTGCTGGCGAATGGCTACACGCGGATCATTACGAGATGGCTGCCGCCTACTCTTATCACCTGTGCCAAAATCACCCGTTCATCGATGGTAATAAACGGACGGCGTTAGCCGCAGCGCTAGTGTTTCTCAAACTGAACGGCGTCACCATCCTCGATCCAAGAGGCCGGCTGGAAGATGCTATGATTCGTATCGCCTCCGGCAAGATGAGCAAAGCTGAGTTCACCAAGCTTCTAAGAAAACTGCCTCGATTACAGGAATGAGTCGTCACTTCAAACCGCAGGCACCGTGCCCCGCACGGCCCATGCTTTCGCATTCAGCGAGAACGGTCCGTCAGGGCGGTTCCCGAAAAGATTCTGCCGCAACCGCTCGCGCAACGCCGCTCGATGCTCGACCGACAGACGCGCGAGATAAGCTCCCGCCGGTCCCTGGCCTTCGGTCAATGGCAACCAGAAATCGTCGAACGAGTCGAAACCGCATGGGAAGACGATGTTCTTCACTGCGAAGTTGGTAAGCCCGGCGCCTGCCCACAAAGCTGTGAGATCCTCCGCCGTGCCGTAAGAACCTGGCCGATCCTTATCTTGAGGCGCTTTGGGATCAAGCGGAATTGCAGCTTCCCATAACGATTGATTTAAATCGTTGCCGCCAGTGTTGTCCCACATCGCGGTTGCCACCACACCACCTGGCCGTGTCACGCGACGCATTTCGCGGGCGGCCTTGGGCGCATCTGGAATGAAAGCCATGACGAGCAGAGCCAAGCAACTATCGAAAGAATCATCAGGAAACGGCAGACTCTGCGCGTCACCCTGTTTAAAACTAATGCGCGGGTCGTCGGTCTTCGACCGCCCATAAGCGAGAAACCCTTCGGACAAATCAACCCCGACGATCTTCGATACCGAATTGTCTCTGGCGATGGCGAAAGTCAAAGCCCCGGTGCCGCAACCGACGTCGAGCACTTCGCCTCGAACGCCGACATAATCGACAAACAACGGCGCTAAGATTTTGCTGGACCGACCTCGCTGTCGTTCATAGGCTTCTGCGACTTCGAACATAACACCTCCCTTAGATTGTCAATCAACTGTCCTTGACGTCGGTCCCGACTCTCTTAGCCGCGGCAGCACCTCTCGCGCAATCCGCTCGAACATGTCGAGTTGATCAGTCGCGGGCCATCGAAAATTGAATTCACTGATGCCGATTTCCCGATAACAGCCGATTAAATCTCTAAACGCTTCCACCGAAGACCACGGACTATCGACCACCAATCCCGCGAAAAAGGATCGAGTAAGCGTACTCGGATCGCGCCCAACGGAAACACAGCACTCATCCAATCGCCGGCTTCGCTCACGAGTCAAAGGGAGACACTCGCTCGACGTAAGACCAAAGCCACCAAAGCTATCCCACGTGTCCGCGAACGTCGCCGCGATGTTCATGGCGCTCCTACGGTGCGCGGCAATTGTAAGCGGTGGGCACGGCCTTTGAACCGGCGGTGGGCGCATCATGGCATCTTTTACCTGATAGTAGCGGCCCTCGTACGTCGTCACCTCGTTGCGCAGCAACTTGTGGACGATTTCCGTGACTTCGGCCAAGCGATCGACCCGTTCAGTCACCGTGCCGGCGGCAATGCCGGCGATCGCGTAGCTTGGCGCGGCGTTCCCGCTTCCAAGGGCTACTTCCAGCCGGCCATTCGAAACATGGTCGACGGTCACGATCTGCTTGGCCAAAAGCACGGGATTTCGAAATAAGATGTTCGTGACGTGGAGACCGATGCGAATGCGTGTCGTTTGAGTGGCCAATGCGGATAAAGCCGTCCAGCCTTCCATCATCGGTTGGCTCGGATCAAACACCGAAACGATATGGTCGGGCAACCACACCGTGTCAAAACCGAGTTGCTCTATATATTGCCAGCGTTTTACCAAGTCGGGCCACGATAGATCCTGGCGCGTAGTAATTCCGAAACGAAGCTTGTGGGCCATACTAAACCTCTTATCGAAGGTGATTTTTAAGGCACTACGCCGCGCACCGCCCAGGCTTTCGCTTCCAGCGAAAACGGCCGGTCGGCGCTGCCGTGGTTGTAATTCTCCGCGTTTGTGAACATCGACGATCCTGGCTTTCGTTCCGCCATATATCGATCCTCTTTTCAGAACTTCGCCGAACGCATCTACACACGGCCCCTGACAGCGTTTACTCGCGCCATGTAAGAGATCACTCCGTTCTTATCCATGGGAAGTTTGCTCTTGACCATTTGCTTTAATTCCTCCCGTTTATCATCGGTCAGTGCTTTGACACTGTTGCTGGCGGGTGACGAGAAGCCGGTATTCGACTCCCAGTAATCATCCAAATCGCGAAACGTCACCGTGATTTCGATGGGACGAGCCTCAACATCGGCCAATCCTGCCGACTGAAATAAATCTTTTAGCTTGTCTTGGCTGGTACTCTCGGCATTCAAGGCCCCGCTCGTGTCGACGCTATCAAGTTGTCTAAGTGCTGCATTCAAGTGCTGGGCGGTTCCGTTGCGGCCGGCGAAGTCCCAAACGTAAGCCGCCACCGTACCGCCTGGACGCACGACCCGGCGCATTTCCGCGACCGCTTTTTCCCTGTCGGGTATGAAATTGAGGACCAAGGCTGATACGGCCGCGTCGAAGCGCCCATTTTCGAACGGCATCGAGCGCGCATCGACAACTTGGAATTGCGCGCCTGTGGCGGTGTGGCGTGATTGGCCGTATTCGACATGGGCCGCCGCGGGGTCAACGGCGATAATTTCAGCTGCCGCGCAGTTTTGCTGAATGGTTTCGGTAAACGCGCCGGTGCCACAGCCCACGTCGAGCCACTTCAAGCCCTTGGGAAGCGCCAGCCAGTCCAGGAAAACTCGTCCCGCTACCCGGCTCCATTGCCCCATGAACCGTTCGTAGGCCGAGCCGTCGTTCCAACTCACAGTGTGTTTTGCGTCCTCCATTTGTAGCCTCCATCCCAAATTTTAGTCAGCGCTAACTCTTACTCTTGTCGGACTCCAATCCTGAACCTTTACAAACCATGTTCGCGCAACCAGTCGGCGACTGCGTCGGCCAGCGGTTGCTGATTATCACGAAAGCTATGCCCTCCGGCATTCGGTCCTTTGTGGTTTGGCAATGGAATATATTTTATGCTCGGCACCAGCGAACCGGGCGCTTTAGCCGCGGCGAGTAACATGTGCGGCTCGAAGTGCTGGATAAAAAGATCCCCGTCGTCTCGAATCATCAGAATCGGGAAAGGGATGCGGCGGATCCAGTAGGTGCCATCCGCCGTGCTCGATTGCTCCGCCCGATAGGTGAGAAAATGCTGCCCGCTAACCGGCTCGGATTCCGTACCGGTTCGGCGCATGCCGATCGGCAGTAGCTCGGCTTGCTTTCCTTCGCGCAGCGATTGCCGCGCCGCTTCGCGCAAGCGCTGGAAGTCCTCTTCGCTCTGCACCAACAAATGGCGGCTCTTCCACGGCAGATTGGCGAACATGCCCGTTAAGATCACGGCTTTGATATCCACGTCCCAGTTATTGGCGGCGTAATATTGCACATGGATATTGCCTAAACTGTGGCCGTGGAGCACGATTTTTTGATAGCCGAGAGCGCGGGCGGTATAGATCGCCGCTTCGAGATCTCGGCGAACATCGAAAAAATTCTCAGTGTTGACCCTCGCGCCTGCTTGGCGCGTGTTGATAGCTAGGACAGCGATACTTTTACTCGGCAGTAGCCGCAGCAGACACGCATTCGGATGGGTATCGTAGCTCTGTCCTGAACCGTGTACGCTTACGACTAGAGTCGAGTTGTCGGCCAGCTTGGATGCCGGCTGGGCCAGTGCTGCGTCAACCCGAAAACCGTCGATCGCTTTGGTCGAAAGAAACTGCAAGTTCGCGTCGGGCGGCGCTGCAAACTCCGGCTGCAAACCGGCGGGCTGGGCGACAAATTCGTACTCTATACTCGTCGCTAGATTAACTCCCATGGTTTCACCTCGAAAAAACCCCGAATCGGCAACCGGATTTACGTGCCTTTAACCAGTTGAATAAATCGACCGAAAGAAAACTTATCGCGCCAAGACGCCAAGGCGCAAAGTTAAGAACATTTTCTGACCCTGCCGTGCTGTCCGTCCCTTCGGCGTTGCTCAGGACATGCTTTGCG
>WHTF01000203.1 GCA_009379725.1 Deltaproteobacteria bacterium | reverse complement strand
ATAAAAGGCCCCTTCACCCAAGTGAGTCGCCAACAAGACATCGCTTCCCCTGAAGGCCAATACCAGGGCCAGTATCATCAGCAGCGCGGCCGCGGTGATCAGAGTCACAGCCAAGCCGTTGCGCTTGAACAACGCGGATAAAATGGCCGGCCAGCTATAACGGCGATACGTTTCGGTACGCAGCTCGGCCATGAGTTTCGGGATATTGACGCCGAACTCGTGCGGCGGCGCATACTGGCAGGCGTAATAGCAGTCGCGGCAATCGAAACACAGATTCGCGAGATAGGTAAGATCGGCCTTGGTGAAGGTCCGGCGCAGTTCCATCGCCGGGAAAACCGCGCAGTAACCCTCGCAGTAACGGCATGCGTTACAGATCGTCATCTGCCGCTCGCCGGCTTTGAGAAGATCAAGTTCCGACATGGCGCGCCGCCTCCCTGCCGGCGATTCTACCGAAGACCGAACCGATGGTTAACCCGAATCCCGCCAGATAACCTTTTCCCAGGATATTGCCGGCCATCATTTCCCCCGCCGCAAAAATATTTTTGGCCGGCCGCTCGTCCCGCATGATGACGCGCGCCTGCTCGTTCACCGTAACGCCCAGATAAGTAAAAGTAATGCCGGGGCGCAACGGATAGCCGTAATACGGCGGCGTGTCGATGGGCCTCGCCCAGTGGCTTTTCGGCGGTTCGATACCCTCGGTGCGACAGTCATCCAGATTGCCGGGATCAAATGCGCCCGGCCTGACCGCGTTGTTGAACTCGTTCACCGTGGCCGCAAGCCGCGCCGGATCGAGACCCAACGCGACGGCCAGCTCCTCAATGGAGCGCGCCTCCAGCGGTGGGAATACCGAGGGCATGAAGTGCGGCAGCGCCTTTGCGTCGACAATGGAGTAGGCGATTTGATCCGGTTGTCGCGCGATCAGCCCGCCCCAGATCGCGTAGCGCTTGGGCCAGAAGTCTTCGCCCTCGTCGTAAAAGCGTTTCACATCTTTGTTGACGACGATGCCGAACGGCGGGCTGTCCAGCCGGGTGACGATGCCGCCATCGAACTTCGGCGCGCGCGCGTCGAGCGCCACCGCATGGCAGCCGCGCTGATCGCCGACCGGCTTCGCGCCATGCTTGAGCAGCTCCTTCAACATCCGTCCCTGGTTGTGCTTGGTGCCGCGGATAATGAAATTGTCGGCGGCGTCGCCCCAATACTCTTTCAACCAAGGAATGTTGGCCTCGAAGCCGCCGGCGGCCACGACGATCGCCTTGGCCCGGATTTCTTGTGCCACGCCGTTGCGAGATACAGTCGCCGAGTGAAATTCACCATCGCCGATGGTCAGTTCACCGACTTCCGACTCATAGGCCATTTCCACCCCGAGCCTAGAAGCCGTCTCGTAGTAGGCGTTAATCATCGCCTTGCCGCCGCCAAGCATGAACAAATTGCTCCGTGTCAGGTGCAGAGTGCCGCGCAGCGGCTTCTGCCAGCGCACGCCGTTGGCAGGCATCCAGTCGCCGAGCTCTTCAGAGCCTTGAATCGTCAGACGGGCGAGCCGTTCGTTGGTTTGGCCTCCGGTCACTTGCCGTAGATCTTGCCAAAACTCCTCTTCCTCGTATGGACCGGTGACGAACTTCGTGGCAGCTTTGTGCATGTAGCGGATGTCGCGCGTGTGGCGGCTGTTGCCGCCGCGAAAGTCCTTGGTCGCGCTTTCGAGCACGAGGACCCGCGCACCGCCGCGCCGCGCCATTATGGCGGCGCACAGTCCCGCGTTACCGCCACCGACGACCAGAACGTCGAAGGGTGCGCTGAAATCTATCATTAACCGAGAAGCATGCCTTCCGGCCAGTAAAGGTTGAGCAGCCAACTCATGAGCAGCGCTACGCTGACCATTGCGGCTGTGTAGACCGAAGCATGAGTCCAGCGTATACCCACCAAGCCGTAGAGAAAAGCGAATGTGAAAACGGCGGTGGCGATGCCGAAGCCGAAAAGCAAAATCATCACGAGATAAAAGGCCAGCGAAATAAAATAGCCCAGGGCCAACTTGGTTTTCTTGCGCGTCTCGGGCGGCGGCGCCGGCATATCGGCGCGCAGTTCGAAAATTAGCTGGGCCGCGGCCATGAAAACAGCGGGAATCGTCGCCGCCATCGGAAAGATCGCGCCCAAGTGGGGAAAGCTTTGCGCCTCATAAAGCGCCGCGGCGACGACAACCAAGACGGCAAAGGTGAACAGGACCGATGGAGTTTTTCCCAAGAGCACCGCTCCCTCACTGGATTCCTCGGCCGGGATGCTTTTATTCGCGAGTCTTCCTCGGACAATCCAAACTATGGAGACAAGGAGCAACAGGCCGAGAACAATCACTCCGGGACGCAACAGCCATTCGAAGTCGTAGCGGCTGATCGATAACCACAGGTACTGTTCGGTCGGCTTGGTCAGAACGAAGCCGACGAGAAAAGGGGCACGCGGCCAACCCAGCTGCTTCATCAGCCAGCCCAGTAGTCCCAACGCCAGCATGGCATAGATATCGCCGAAGCTCTGAGTGCTCTGAAACGCGCCAAAAAATATTGTGACGACGATGGCCGGAGCCAGCCGAGCGAAGGGAATCCAGGTGAGCCGCGCCAGGGCCGGGCTCAAGAAAAAGCACAGCCCGGCGCCGATCGTGTTGGCGATGGCAAAACTCCAGATGATCGTAAAAATCAGATCGAGGTTTTCCTGAACCATGCGCGGGCCGGGTTGGATGCCGTAAAAAAACAATGCGCCCAGCAGGATAGCGGCGGGAGCGCCGCCGGGTACGCCGAACAGCAGCGTCGGGATAAAATCGCCGGCTTCGACGGAATTGTTAGCGCTTTCCGGGCCGATCACGCCGCGAATATCGCCTTTGCCGAATTTTTCGCGGTCGCGAGCCATGGCGACCACGTGTCCATAGCTCATCCAGGAACCGGCGGTGGCGCCGATGCCGGGGAGAATTCCCGCCCAGACACCGATGAGGGAGCCGCGCACTACGATCCCCCAATGTTGCACGACGTCTTTAATACCCATGAGCCAGCCGTGACCCAAGCTAATCCGCTCGGCGATGCGCCCGCCTTTGGCCAACAGATCGATAATCTCGGCGATGCCAAAAATGCCTAACGCCACACCCACTAGGGGAATACCGTCGAGCAGGTAAAGCTGGTCGAAGGTGTAGCGATTGACCGCATCCGCGGGAGCGGAACCGACGCTGCCTAACAGAAGGCCAAGACACGCCGCCAATCCGCCCTTAAGCGGCGCGCCGCCGGTGAGAAAGCCCGCGAAAGAGAGACCGAGAACGCACAGCATCAACAATTCGGGAGAGCCGAAAAATAGCACCAGGGGCCGCGCGATAGGCAGGGAAAGCGTCAAAAAAACCGTGCCGATGAGACCGCCGATCATCGAAGATAAAAAGGCGGCGCTCAGCGCTCTGGCTGCCTGTCCCTGCTTAGCCAAGGGATGACCATCCAGCACCGTCGCGGCCGCCGCGGCGGAGCCAGGGGCGCCGATCAGCACGGACGTGATCGTGTCCGAGGTATGGACAACCGCCAGTGATCCGACCAGGAGGATCATCGCAGTGTGAACATCGAGCGTATAGATGAAAGGAAGCAGGATGGCCACGCATGCGATACCGCCCAAGCCGGGCAGAATGCCGATGACTGTGCCGGCCAGCACGCCGGCCAGCAGCATGGCCAGATGAAGAGGATCGGCGAACCTATCAAAGGCGATTAGGGCGGCGTCCCACATGCGAGCGCGCTGATATTAACCGGCGGTTGCAAGAGTTAGTCGAGTTTCACGCGGTATTTCTTTCCTACCCACTCCCTGACAAAGCGCTGGGTCTCCGCGTCGATCTGGAAAGCTTGTCGGATGGTTTTTTCCAGGCGGTCGCCGCGCAACAAAGGGTAACCGCCTAAAATCTTATCTGTCTTGGTTTGAAACTCTTTGTCTTTATCGAGACGGTCGGCAGCGGTGTAGAAACTCCGCGCCACCTCCGTAGGGGCATCCCCCTTGACCCAGAGAATCTTCTGCACGGCAAACGCGGAGGGCATAAAGATCTTGTAGGTCTCCCAGAATTTACCCGAGGGTTTCTTACCCTTGAGCTTTTCGTAAACTTCGGGAACCGTTGGCAGATCCGGCACAGCGGGGTCGCGAATGATGTTGCCGTCGTCGTCGAGCTGGCCAAAACTCATCAACGGTATGGCTTTGCCTTCCTTAATCAACGGCACCACGGTGGCGTTATAGGCCGGCGTCGTCTGATAGTCGATATTAGTTTCGCCGCGTTCAAACGCGATCCGCGCCTCGCCCCTGCCCTTGAAACCGAGCACCCCTTTGGCATCCATCTCCAACAGCTCGAAACTGATGAGCGGGATCAGATCGAGCCCGATGGCGCTAATACCGCCATAAATTAGATCTTTTGCCTTGGCGAGATCCTCCACCCTCTTGACACCCGAGGCCGGCGAAACATACATTACGCCGCCCACGGGATTCACGAGCAGCGGCTTCCACTGGCGAAGGTCGTACTTGGCCGCCTTGTCACCCAACAGAACCGGGAAATAATTGGTCGCCGAGCTCACCAGCAGCATGAGTCCATCCGGTTTGGCCTTGAGGGCAAACTCCATCATGCCCGGAATGCCTCGGCCGCCGGCGATGTTACGGAAGCTGAATTTGGGATTACCTGGAATATTTTTCTCAAGATACGGTGCGATGGTGCGGATCCAGATGTCGCTGCCACCGGCAACGGGAAACGGAATGATGACTTCGATCGACTTCCCCTCATAGTAGGGAGCGGCAGCGCCGAGCGCCGGGCCGGCAAGCGCAACAGACAACCCCAGGACAACGAGCCCCCTCGATATTGCCCGTCCAGCCTTGAATTGGATCCTTTTCATGGCAAACCCTCCAAAGTATTTTCTCTCTCCCCATACTGCCGTCGATCTCATCCTGTCAAGTCAAGCACGAACATTCCGCAGTCGATATCGCGGACCTCTGAACCCGCGCGCGACTCGCACACAAGACTGATATCGATGATAGGCATCGGTATGCAACCGGAAGAGCGCCGGTTGATATTTCTCCGCCCGCTCGACTCTTGGGACGGTATAAACTTGCGTTGCGCCTATCGATCTTGCCATTGGCGGGCGCTGTGGCGCTGTAATAAACGAGATTCATATTTGCGAATGATAGGATGAAGAGCTAATCGGTCATTGTAACCAAACAGGAGTGCTATCATGGCCAGAGTCACGGGAAGTCATCTAATCTGTAAGGCGCTCAAGCTCGAAGGCGTCAGAAATATCTTCGCGCTTGCCGGCGATCATATCCTGCCGGTTTTGGATGTGATGGCGGATCAGGACTTCCGCATCCTCGACACCCGTCATGAGCAAGCCGCCGTCCACATGGCGGATGCCTGGAGCCGCATGACCGAACAGCCCGGTGTCTGCATGTACACCACGCCGGGATTTGCCAATGCGATCCCAGGCCTCGCCAACGCCATGCATACCGAGGGCCCGGTTATTTCCATAGCCGGCTGCGCCGATACCCACGACCTGGGGCGCGGCGCCCAGCAGGAGA
>WHTF01000202.1 GCA_009379725.1 Deltaproteobacteria bacterium | reverse complement strand
AGCACAACAACTTATTCGGTAACTGGACTGACCGAAGCGGAGGACGGGTTTATGAAAGCATGGAGTCTGGACCTTCGGTCTTCTTTGCTATCTGATCACTGCATCGAGGTTTCAATCGTGCCTAGGGTCTAAACGGCGAGACCTACCGAGGCGGATTGTCGGTTATCAGCAGCAGGCTTTTGCCCCGGTTCGCATATATATGTAAGTTGCATGGGTCGTTAGTTAATGGACGCGCGCTGGCACGTTAAGATGATGATAATGATCGTGGAAAGAGGCATCTGCACGGATTTTTCGCTCCTCGCGCTTTACTTTCTCTGCTCTACCCGCATATGCGCAAAAAAGGCGGTTGAATCATTTTTACGTCAGAAGGAGAAGTTGTGCGCTTGTCAAAATTCATTCTGTCCAACCTTGAAGAGATTCTCACCGAATGGGACTCGTTTGCCGGCACGATCTTGCCGGGAAAACAACTTGATACGGCCAAGTTACGCAATGACGCCGCTGAAATCCTGACGACCATCGCTCGGGATATGGAAACGCCACAAACTGCAAAACAGCAGGCCACGAAGTCCAAGGGTGGCGGCCCAAAGACAGCACATGAGACCTCTGCGGAAAAGCATAGCCTTGTTCGACTTGGGCAGGGCTTCAATCAGGTGCAAGCGCTATCCGAGTTCGGTGCTCTTCGAGCAACCGTTATTCGGCTCTGGATGAGCAGCTCACCTGAGATTGATGATTCCGCGATGTACCAGTTAATTCGGTTCAATGAGGGGATCGATCAGGCGCTTAGCGAGTCGGCTGCGCGATTCATGCAACAGATCGAGAGCTCCAGGGATTTTGCGATTGCTGTTCTAGCTCACGATCTACGAAATCCGCTTAATGCCATTTTATCTTCGGCACAGTTGCTTCAAACCACAGAGTCCATCATAAAAGGAATCTGCACCAACAAATCAATAAACCATGCGCGGGCGTAGCCTTTGAGCAGGTCCTTAAACGCTTCGCGCACGACAAGACTCGCGGTGCGTTCCGGCAGGTCTTGAAGCTGGTTTAGGTATTGCTGAATGAGTACTTGGCTCATGAAAGAATCGAAACGTAAGTTCCCGGCACGTGAGTTTGAGACGTCGCGCGCCGCCCGGCGCGAAGGGATAGAGTTGGCAAAGAAATGGATTGATGCCGGCAAACCGGAACCGTGAAAACCTGCGGACTTCGAACACCGCCGCATTGACCCGATGACTGCCGCGGCCGCTTGGCAGCGAAAGCACACGGCTGCATTTGAGCCATCGCTTGACTCGTTAAAGACCCGATATCGACCGCATGGGCAAAAGGATTTTAAAGGTTGTTCCCTTTGCTGGTTCAGTGACATACGTGATCGTCCCATGGTGTGCCGAAATGATTTGGCTGACCAAAGGCAAACCTAAACCCGTACCAGTTGGCTTTGTAGTTCGGAAGATCTCAAACACGTCAATGCCTTCAGGAATGCCTATGCCGGTATCACTCACCTCTAAAACGACTGCATTTGTAGTTTTGCAAAGATAACCTCTTAAGGTGAGGCATCCACCTTCCGGCATTGCCTCTACGGCGTTCTTGCAGAGATTTAAAATGGCCTGTTTAATTTTATCGCGGTCGAGCATGAGCAAGGGCAAAGAGCCGATGTCAAATTCGACCCGAACTCCGGCTGCTCGAAACAACAGCACTTCCGGAGTCAAAACCTCTTGCAACGTCGCGGCTAGATCTGTTGGCTGAAATTCGATGAATTGGGGGCGGGCGAAGCTACGAAAATCGCGGAGCAACGATGTCAGTCGCTCGATCTCTTTATTGGCTTCGACAATGCTGTCACGAACATGCTGAGAACTCAGATCGTTCCGTTCTCTGACCTCTGCTTCCAGCAGTTGAATGGACATCGCAATGGCGTTTAGCGGATTGGAGACTTCATGAGCGAAAACCGCCGCTGCCGTTGCCAAAGACATTAACCGATCACTGTCCCGTGCTTTTTGTTCGGCAATCTGCCTCCACAGATGTTCAATCTTCTCGTTCAACTGGATAAAGAGTTGAGTCGACGCCGATTCAGATCTGGGAACGCAACGCAATAGCAGCAAGGATGGACAGCCAGCGGTTGCAGGTTCCATTACTGCACCGTCGCATCGAATGGTGGAAACTGAACCGTCGCGCGGTATTTGAAGCGAAGCCGGCAAGAACTGACGACTGCTCGACCATAACTGTAGACAGCGAAGCAGTTTCTTGACAGGATCGCTGATTACCTCTGCGAGGGAATGACCCTCCTTCAGATGAGTTCCAAAGAGTTCCCGGGCGGCCGAGTTCGCGGCAACTATACAGCCGCTTCCCTGAACAACAATAAAAGCCTCTGGCAATACATTAATAGCCTGTAAAAGACGCTTCATTTATTGTTTAAATCGGCTCGAAAATACTCTCTTCCTCCGCTCGGTTCAGGAAGCGGCTGAAGGTAGAGAACGATACGGCAACCGGAGTTTCCTTTTGCGATTGTTTCCTGAAGCTCTACTCTGGCGTATCCCAGATTTTGCGCTGCGATATGCCCGAAGACGTTTGAAGTCATCATACACATCGACTCCCTCCCTATCACCTTATCGCCGAATGGACAGGCGGTGTTGCCAAACACAATTACATCTTCATTCTCTTCGATGATCGAAAACTTTCCTTGAATACGTCTTTTAAGGTCGACACAAACTTGCGCCACCTGTTCCCGACTAAGATTAGACACTCGCAGAGCTTTGCGGTACTCGACATTGATCCAGTCGCCGATTGACTGTCCGACGACGCTGACAAATCCGGAGGCCTCCTTCACCCCCACGACATCTTCAAGCACGCCTGAGAGCTCTCGAATCAGAGACCGTAGGAATATGTCGCGCTCAAGGCCAATCTCGAGTTCTTTTAGCTCCATCATGCACTCTCCTCTTCTTCAGGGTAATGTCAGATTCTGAATTTCTACCAACAGATCATTCAACCGGATCGGTTTGTCGAGGTAAACAGCGCCGATCGAAATCGCTTGATTTTTGATCTGATCGGAACCAAATCCCGTCATGAGAATTGATTTTGTCCCTGGAGATACCTCGCTCTGATATCTAAGTACATCCAGGCCGTCGATCATTCCCGGCATACGCAGATCAGTGATAACGACGTCGAAATTATCAATGTCTCGAATCAATCGAATAGCGTCTTCTCCCCTGTCCGCTTCCGAAACCTGATATCCGCGTGCCGTGAAAAAGACGACCATGTTACGACGGGCTAGAGCGTTGTCTTCGACCAGGAGAATACTCGGCGGCATAGTGTTCCTTATACTAGAAATAGCATACTAGAAATAGCGGATCAGGCAAGGAGGTTGTCGAGTATGACCAAGTTACTGACTTGTCTCATTCATGAGCGCAAACGTTTTTTGTGTGTTCCAGGTTGAGCCGAAGCACCTATAGGTTTGCCATCGGGCCGTTGGCAACCAATCAGAGCCGTCAAAGAGCGCATGGAAAAATCCATTATTCATTCTGCTTCCTTACCTGGCATCAGGTTGCGATAGCCCCCAGCGTACTCACCGTGTCAATTCAATATCAGACCTGCATTATCGATTGAGAACGGAAAGAAAGGATCTGTACTATGGAGAAAACAGCAAATCAGGGGAAAGCTAGCGTCGGCGCTGAGATCCCATCTGAGCGATACTTCTTCCAATCGATCACCCATTTCGTTTATTCTCTTTCAATCAAAACCCAACGGAACCTCTGTTATTAGTCAGCCGAATGAGCATCACAATCTGAGAACCACCGCTCGAGACGGCGCTCTGAGTTACGGAGCAGGAGTTTTCCATTCAACGGAGTCCCAAAGCCGCTCCACTACGGTCCGAGGTTTGGGGATTTCGGCGACCCTATCTTTTTCTTATTGCGATGAGTGCTATGTTTATCTGAGACCGTGCGATTCAAAAATGCGGCAAACGGGAACGTTTCAAATTAGTGGGAGGAAGCAATGGAAGCCCATGGACACGTTATCCATACCGATCACTGCATGTTGCCCGAAGCGCAACTGTGGACTGAGGTCGTCATCCAGGCGATTCAAGATCTGGCATCCAAAGATCCACGCGCCCGGAGTTCTGCTCAAGAGTGGTTTGCATCGGATAACGATGAGGTGGGTGATTTCATTTGGGTTTGTAATATCATGAGTGTGGAACCCGGTGTTGTACGAGCTGCCCTGGCCAAGGGAACCGTCCTTGAAGCCTCTCAATCCCTTCCCCTGACCGATTCGCCAGTCGTAAGGAAAGACAATGCCAACACGTATAGAAAGCGGCGACAAAATAGAAAAGGGCATGGAGGCGTTCGCGCGCAACTTCGCTAATACCGGTAGCTCTATTGTCAAGTAAAGTGCTGAAGTTTAGCTAAGCTGCATCAAAAAGCGACCCAAGAGCCTACTTTTCATTTCCTGCCTCTTTCTAAGCATTCTTTCGTAGTATTCGTGCAAATCTGTCAATCGATGAGCGGTCTAGGCGCCAATTATCGCCACGATTCGTAGAGAATTCGTTAACTTACGCCAAGGCCCGTTTATTGCTCTTCAGCGCGCCTAATCATTTCGAAGGAGGCAGAATGCGTACATATGCAGACACAGAGATTCAGGCCAGGCTCCTAAAAGAGATCAAAGAACTGTATGAGAAACGCGGAAAACTGGAAGAGGATATCAAGGCCGTGGATGCAATGAGTAAGCTCCGCAATGAAAAAGCCGCGCTGCACGACATCGAACTTTACAGACGCCTGCATAGTCGTGCCCAGTAATAGTATCCACCCAAGGTCACCGATAGGAATGAACTCCTGGCGAGTCCGATCGAGTTAGAACTCCTTTAGAGACAGCACTTCTTTAATCTTTTCTACCAGCTCGTCAAGCATGAAAGGCTTTGACAGCAACAGCCTGGCGCCAACTTGAGTAGCGACTTCGCGTGGTCGCTCCGGCGGATTTCCGGTCATTAGGATATCGGCGTAGCGGGAAAATTGGCGCGTATATGCTTAGTTAGTAAGAAGCCATCGACGACCGGCATCATGATATCGGACAACACGAGATCGAACCTGTCTCGTTCAAGTTTCGAGAGCGCCTCAACCCCGTCGCTAGCCTGCTCTACCGCGTAACCCATCATCTGCAAATACCGGCTGAGCGCTACGAGGCTCCCCTCGTCATCCTCTACAACGAGAATTTTGTTAGCCATAATGAAGCATTTGGCGCAATACTTATACCAGATGGTGAGGCGAGGAGGTGTCGTGCTAAGTTAAAGCCTTCTATGGCAATCAAAGGTGAATCCGGTAAATTTTAGAATCGATCATCGACTAAGAGACGCAAAGGATTAGAGAGGCTTTCCGAAAAACGTGACGCATTGTCTGTCCATTATGACACGAATTATCCGGATTACTGCTCTCACTAGCTCAATAACCCAGTCACCCGGCCATGCGATCCGAAGCCACACTGGGACCTTCGGTGGACCGGGAGCCGACGCCGGCAAGGATTCGAATTCGAACTGGGAGGTTAAATATTGCACCCGGTAACGTATGAGAAGATATCTAAGCGTCGATATTGCGCACGACCTGATCTTGGACCATGGTCTTTTTGACTTCT
>WHTF01000201.1 GCA_009379725.1 Deltaproteobacteria bacterium | reverse complement strand
AAACTCTGGGAGCCACGGCAAATCCATTATGCCCGGCTCATGACCGAGTGTTTGATCAATGTCGTCACCTACTCCATTATATTTTCAGAAGCCACTTGAGATTTCATTTATTAAAAGCTGCTCGCCGATGCGCTCAAGAAACTGGTTAGAAGATGCTACAACTATTCTATCGCCTTTAACCCACTATCACGCAGAGTTTCTAATTCAGGAGAAAAAAATGGAAACAATGGGGTCAGGGAACTTTTCCATCAACGGTTGCTGCTATCTTTCTTGGTCTTTGTCGCGACTCCGAAATTAACCGCTGACCAATTGCTGCCTCAACTTCTTTGCCCCCAGGCCTATTGGCTCGTTAATACCGGCATCACTTCTTTGGCGAATAGGCGCATCGACTTCTTTATTTCTTCGTGGGCAATGCCGCCGAAGTTAAAAGTCGTCGTTAATGTATCGAAGTAATAATTTTCCCGCGCGTTATGAAAAATTTTGATGCACTCCTCCGGATTGCCGTAGAGATTCCGCCCCGTGGCGAGCATCGCATTCCAATCGTAATCAGCCGGCGCGACGGTCAGCGACTTGCGGCCGATTCTGGAGATTTCGTCGTAACGGGAAATCGCCGCGCGCCCGATCTCCTGCGCCCGGACCGAGCTCTCGTTCACATGAGTGCGCACATGAAATTGACAATGCTTTTTCTTCGGATCGATGCCCGCTTCAATCAAGCCTTGCTTCCACGCCTCGACGCCGGGACGAACTTTCTCAGGCGGATGCGGGTGGCCGACGGTCATGATGTGGTAACCGTTGCGGCCGGCCCAGCCCAAGCCCTCGACCGATGTTCCCGCTATCCAGACCGGCGGATGCGGCCGCTGCACCGGCCGCGGATAAAGTGTCAACTCCTCATAATTCCAGAATATTCCGCGATGGCTGCTTCGTTCGTTCGACCATGACTTCAGGATGATTTCCAAAGCTTCACCTACACGTTGCCGATCATTCTCGCGTGTAACCCCAAAGACGCGGTAATCCATTTCGGTGTTGCCGGAACCGATGCCGAACTCCAGCCGCCCGCCGGAAATGGCATCGACCATGGCATAATCTTCCGCCGTATGCAGTGGATGACGCAGCGGCAGAATGGCAATGCATGGCCCTAAGCGAATGCGCGAGGTCCGCGCCGCGGCGGCAGCCAGGAGCACCGCGGGATTGGCGGCGAGCCCGCCGTAGCCGAGGAAATGATGTTCGTTAAACATGAAGCATTCCCATCCCAGCTCTTCGGCCAACTGGACTTGCTCAAGAATCTGCTCGTAATAAGTATCGTAGGGCGGATCGAGATTGGGGAAATAGGTGGTTAAAATGTTGATGTAAAAGCGCATGGTTCTTTGACCTTTGTTACACCGTTCGGACAAATATAGCCGCCGCACACTCCGGGCGCTCCCGCGCTGATCTATGCAGTCCTGACTTTCTACTACACGTAACGCCGTTTGCCCAGGTATTAACCCGGTTTGCCGTCGATGATCCAAGTAGTGCTCTACAGTCTAATGAAAAACTCTGATTACAGGCTGCTCAAAAAGACTCAGAGGCAAGGCGCGCGAAGTTCGATGAGCTGAGGCGTACGCTTGTACGTTGAAGCGAGTCGGGCAAGCGCAACGAAGCATATGAGGCTTTTTCAGCAGCCTGCTGCTAGGGTTTCACTTGGTGATCGAATAACAGTAAGAGTCGCGCGGTTCGGGACCGATGTTGGGATGAACACTCCAGCGCCGCAACACCGCCTCGCGGAGCATGCCGGCTTTTTCCATGACACGAGCGGAGGCAGGATTATCGAGGTCGCACACCGACCAGACGCGGTAGACCGAAGGCTGCTCTAACGCCCACGCGATGAGAGACTTGACAGCTTCAGTCATGTAGCCCCGGCCCCAGTATGCCCGGGCCAAGACATACCCTAATTCCCACTTGTGACCATCGACTCTGGCGGTGATCATGCCGAGAAGCAGGCCGTCTTCTTTGCGCACGATGACCCAGTGATACGAATCACCCTGCTGCCAAGTTGTCAGGCAGGTACGGACGAATTCACGGGTATCTTCGATCTTTCCATTCGGCAACCAGGTTAGATACTTCGTCACTTCGGTGTCCTGGGCATATTGCTGAAAGATCACCTCGGCATCGGCCAGCACGGGTTTTCGCAGTCGCAGGCGTTCGGTTTCGAATGTTTCAGGCGGGTTAATCACTCAACGTAGATCCAAAAACATGATCGTTAAGTTTAGGTTCGCTCGGAAAAATTTTCAAGAGTTTGCCAGCGGGCATTGGCGGCAAGCGCAGGATAATCCCTTTAGTCGAGACAGACGTCGAGAATGACATCCATGTCGAGGTTCAGGCGTAAAAGATAGTCCTGTACGCACAGAACGCAGGCAAATACATGATCGATCGACATTTCGCAGGCTTCGTTGGTTTCCATTTTAACTTTACTGCACAACGGGCAACGATGCTGGTGTTTTTTCGGCCGGGGACACGACGTCCTGACTTTTGAGACGCCATAAAGCGGTGTTATTTTAGCCTTCATCTTCTATCATCTCTCTGCATCATAGCGCCGACCTCGGTGGTGAAGGTCGTGCCGGCGCCGGTGGGATGCCAAAGTCTTTTTTCGGTATAGAACTCCCAACCCGTTCGCGCATACTCATATTTGAGACGCATCTCTTTTGCCAAAGTTCCGCCGCGGCTTCTTTATTACCATAAAGCCAACGGCTGGCTTGCACGATCGCTTTCATAAAGCGCACCTTCACCGGCCTATTCTCTTCGGCCGAGGCGCGCCGCACCGAATACACCGAAAGTTGGTAATGCGGCATGACGTCGATGAAGCGGCCGATGGTATTGAAGCCCTGCTCTTCGGCGACGTAGTTGACCGGCAGCGACAGCGGCGCCGCTGCTATTTATCCCGAGGCTAATGTGGCAAAGGCCTGGGGTGTTCCACCGACATTAATCAGGCTGTAATCGCGCGGGAACTCTAATCCTTTGGTCTTCAGCACGCGCCGAAATCCAAAAGCCGTCCCCGCCGTGAGCCTGTTTGCGCCAAGCGTTGCACCGCGTAAATCTTCATAGGTTTTGTAATTCTTACCCGCCATGATGTGCTGGCTTAGACCATTGATGATGCCGCCGATAATCACCATGTCCAGGCCGCGCTCAATCGCAGCAATGGGCGCATCGGCGGAGGCTCCGGACACTTGCAGCGAGCCGCCGGCCAGCGCTTGTGTCGACACATCCGAGCCGCGGATCACGACAACGTCGACATCGAGTTTTTGCCGATTGAAAAAGCCCTGCTTGGAAGCCACCCAAACCGGACCAAAGCCAAAGGTTTTCGCCACCACACTCGCTCGTAGCTTAACCGGTTCTTGCGCTCGGCACGGGAGAGTTTGTAAACCCACCATGAGAAAAGCTGAAAAGAAAAACAGGCTTTTAATCATACTATCCTCCGCCGCGTCGGGTGAGCGGTTTTGTTTGGAAGATTACGTAAGAACTTCTTCGCCGCGCCATTGATCGATGATCGTTTTATCGTAGCCAAGAATATCGCTGAGGATCTGGTCATTGTCCGCGCCAAATGTATTCGGCAAACGCAACGGTCCTTCCTCCATGCCTTTGAACAGAATGCCGCTGCGCGGTATTTCAAAGGGGCCGATGAGAGACTCAGGAATAGCCGCAAAGTAGTTTCTATGCCGCAGTTGCGGGTCGTTAATTAAATCGGCGCCGGTTTGCACGATGCCCGCTGCAACGCCCGCGGATTGGAGCTCGCTCATTACTGCTTCGGCGCTTTTCGTTAGCGTCCACTGCTGGACAATCGCATCCAGTTCGGATGAATGCCTCAGTCGCGCCTGGCGATCGGCAAAGCGATTATCCCCGGCCAACTCGGTCCGACCCGTGACGCGGCAGAAACTACGCCATTCGTCTTCATTGCGTACCGAAATCACGCACCAGCGATCCTCGCCCTGGCACCGGTAGCAGCCATGCGGCGCCGCTACATCATAATGATTGCCCCGTGGCTTGGGATCATCGCCGTTCACCGAAGTTTCCAGATAGGTCGTGCCGAGGGTATAAGCGGTACCTTCGACCTGCGCCAGATCGATGGTCACTCCCTTCCCGGTCCGGCGGCTATTCAATAATGCAGCGACCATCAGCGTCGGCCCCATGATAAAACCCAGATGATCGGGGTAAACGCCCTGGCTGCCGATCGGACGATCCTGTTCGGGATGATTCCAAAGATAAGTCATGCCTGAAAATGCGGTTAGGTTGAATCCCCAGGTTCCATAACCGCTTTTAGGTCCCTCGGAGCCAAAACCGGGCAGCTTAAGGATCACAAGTTTAGCATTAGATTTACGAAGCTCGTTATCGCTTAAACCTAGTTTATCCAATATCCTGGGTCGAAAGTTTTGCAGTATCGCATCGGACTTACCGGCAAGCTCTTTGATCAACCGCTGGCCGGTGGGATGCTTGAGATTGACACTCAGCGACCGAACGCCGAGGTTGCACTCAATGAACCGCGGCGCCGCATCGATATCCTGGTGTTGTCCGTAGTGGCGGAACGTGTCGAGTCCGCCCTTGCGCGACTCTATCTTGATAACCTCTGCGCCATAGGTCGCCAGCAGCCTACCGGCATAGGGACCGGCATAACCGGTGGTGAAGGTCAGGATGCGCACGCCGTTGAGAATATGATTGGTACTATTCACGTTTTCTCTGATTGCAAAAGGGCGGATCATCTATTGCTTATAGCACAAGATTCGTACTGCTACGGGAAGCCGTAAATTTATGTAACTGCTGAAATCTTCTGACCTCCGACGTCTGACTTCGAGCTCCGTGTTCCGCTTTCTTAAATAATCCCGTCCGCCGCCAATACCTCCAACTCGGTTTCACCGAGACCCAGATCGCCACAAAAAATCTCATGATTGTGCTGTCCCAAAAGCGGCGCCGGCGCCGGCGCGGATCGCTGGCCGTCCACCATGAACGGAGATCCCGCCTGCTCGAAGGATCCGAGCACCGGATGCTTGACGCTGTCGAAGAAACCGCGAGACCGGATGTGCGGATCTTTCATGAAATCCGACGGCGAATTCACCGGCAGCCCGGGGATGCCGTGCTCCTGCATCAGCTCGGCCAGATCTTCTTTCAGAAAGCGCGATGTAAACGAAGTCACTTCCGTGTTGATATAGTCCGCGTTGGCCCGCCTGAGATTACTGTTGATCCATTTTGGATCGTCAAGCTCCGGCGCGTGATCTTCCCAGACTTTTAGCAGGAGCGGCCAATGCGTCTGGGTGACGAAGAGCGCAATATAGCCGTTCTTGCATTTGAACAGATTTGCCGGCGCGTTGTGCTGATGCTGGCTGCCGGCGCGCTTCATCACCCGGCCCTCGGCGGAATAATTAAACGCCACGTGTTCGTGCAGCGCCATACTGGCTTGAATGGAGGCGTCGATATAGGCGCCGATACCCCGGCTCTCCCGCTGCCACAGAGCCAGCATTACGCCGTAGGCCGCGAACAGACTGGCGTAGTAATAGGATTGCGTTTCCGGCGGATTGCAGGGCGTCATCTTGGGATCGCCGCTGATGTAGAGCAGTCCGCCCATGGCGTTACCGACGAGGTCCGGCGTCTTGAAATGCGCATAGGGCCCGTCCTGTCCGAAGCCCGTAAGCGACACCAAGATCAGTTTCTGTTGCCTCTCTA
>WHTF01000200.1 GCA_009379725.1 Deltaproteobacteria bacterium | reverse complement strand
CCTCAATCTTGTGCCGCACATCCGCTTCCATCTCGCTGCGCTCAATCGATTCGAGTGCGTCTTTTGCCCTCTCGCTGTGGTCATACAAATCCTCGAGTTCACCCGAGGTTTCAGCTTGTTTGGCGTCATCGCGGGCGGCGCGAAGAGTTACCAGTACCTTCATCTAGCTGCATTGTCATCTCCTTACTTTGCGGCAGAGCGTCGGTAGACCGAAGCGGGCCCGCGCCAGCCGAACGGGCCCGCGTTTGCTCCTGCTGATCTTGTCTTCAGCGGCGCGGGAGATCTCCGTCCTGGGCTGATCGACCATCAATCCTGTGCCGAGGCGATTGCCGGGCGCCGCAGACAATCATTCGCCTGCGACACCGCGCCCGGAATAACTCCGCGCTCGTTCCGGCCGGACCCGCGCCGACGATTAGTCGTCATGATCTCTTCGTTTAGCGCCGGTGTTGCGGCCCGTGAGTCTAACTGCTAATGCCGGCCTCTCTGTTTATTTCCTTTGTCAAGCAGCCGTGTATGAACGCCAGATGCTCGGCTTCCTGACTTAAAGCCTGGCGGAATTGTTGCACCATATCGGTTTGATTGAATCCGTTGGCCAGATCGATGAGTCTTTCCCAGGCGTCGTTATCGACCAGCTCGGCAATCAAGATAGCTTCGAAACATTGTGCCAGCGTCGTCCTCGGATCGGCCAACACTTTTGGAATACCTTGCGACGCCAACGCCGAGACGTCCGCCGACGGTGTTTCCACTGTCGGATCGGCGCCCAGCTTTTCAAGACAACCCCAGAGCATGTGAAAGTGGCTTAGCTCTTCCTGACAGATCCGCTCGAGGCCCGCGACCACCTTGCCATTGCCGGTTTCAATGGCATGCGCTTTTTGGATCAATGTTTCATACAGGCGTGTGCCCGTACGCTCGAACGCCAGGCGCTCCGCCAGCTTGTCGATGAGCACGATGGCTTTTTCACCCTTGAGCGCCTGGAGCGCCGACTTCGCCACTCCCTTCATGGAGGTCGGCGGCGGCACGGACCCGACGTTGTTGCCTTGCCTGATGTATTGCGCCCGGAGATCCGCGGGCGTTCCGGAATTTCCCTGTGAAACCGGCCCTGTGCGGCTCGACTCGATCATCTCTTTGCTGAGCCTCGGCGCCGTGCCGATGCCGGTCTTGTTCATTCCCATCCCTGCGCTTTCTGCTTTCGCCATGGCTTACTCCTTTCAGACAATTAGAGGCCGCTATCACGCGGCGGATTTCTTTTGGATCAGCTCGGTCCCCGGCATCCAGCGATAACCCTGAGCGACGATCTCGGACGGCGCGCCGTGCTGGTTGAGAGCCTGGCGGTGTTGCACGGACGGCGAATTCGCATCCTCTTTGTCGACAAACTCAGTGCCCCTGGCGCGCAGGTGAACCTCCTTCTCCAGCACTTCCCTGACGAACTGACGGTGACTTTCGTAGCGGATCGGCTCCGGCAGCTCCGGCGGTAGCACCTCGGCCGGATCGCGATTTTCATGCTTCTTGAACAGGTCAATGACAAAATGGAGCTGTCCCAGCTCGTAGTCGAGAAAGCGATCCCAGATCGCCTTCACCTTGGCATTGGTCTCGTACTGTTGGCAGCTCATGTAGTTGTAAACCTCGTTGGCTTCATGCAACAGCCATTTTTCCAGCCAGCTTTCGTTGGGGTCGATGATCGATTCGTACTGGGTCACGTGTTGTTCTTCGATCGCGGCGATCTCGGCATAAAGCTGTCGCGCCAACGGGTCGCTGAACATCGGGCCGATCGTCATGTAAAAGTCGTGGGTCTGGTATTCGCCGCCCACAAGCGTGTAGGCGTTCATCTTGGTGATCGGCGCGGCGCTCGAGCACTTGTAATAGTTGCGCAGGTCGTCTTCCGGCGCGCGGTGCTCCTCGGCGGTTGGTCGCCCGGGAAGGATATCCGTATAAGACTGCAGAATGTTGTTGGGATCCTTGCCTTCGGTGCGCTCGTATAGAGCAGAGTAGCGATACAGGTGGTCGAAATCCTCAAGCAGGCCAAACCTATAGACCTGGGCGAGATAAGGGTCGGGCTCGTTTTGCGCAATGCTGGCTGTAACTTCAATAGCCACCTGTTCGTAGCCTAAAGTAATTTCCAGTGGCGACATGTCGGCGGGCAATAGCCAGTTGATGGTGGTCTGCTGAAACTGCTCGACCCTGCGCACCTGCGCCAGCGCGAGTTGCAGGTGCTCGTTCATGCGTCCGCACACGTGCTTGAAGCGAAGTTGCTCCGACTCGATGCCGTTCATCAGTATGATTCTCACCTTGGTGAAAGCGTCGTCGTCGAGCTTGCTGACGGGCAACTGCACCATGTCGCGCCAGTTGAAACTCAGCAGCTGCTCTTCCAAAGGGACGCCTTTCTCCTTCATAAGATCAAGGGCCATAAACTCTCCTTTCGTTCGAACGGTTGTAGACTATGAAAATACCTCTATGCGGGCGATGCAGCGGCAGTGGGTGTGTGAAAATGATCGAGCAATTCGCATACCACGAAAAAAGTGAACGACTGTAGTGATCGCGTGTTGAATGAGCGACATCGCCGTTTTTCAATGGCGCATCTCTGCGACGGTGCGGTCTCTGCAAGCCCACATGGAATTTTTCGGTCACCTACGATTAAAGAATCTGCTTTTCCTGATTGGGTATCGTCCCGGGCTGCACGTCCTGAGTGGACATTGGCCGCCCGCGCCAGAGCATGGAGAGCAGAGATGCAAGCGGAAGTTTCAGACCGGCAAATTTTCAACACTACGTGTCGCGGTCCATCTTGGCATCTTCTTCATGGCCGCAGCTCGCACATCGCACTCGCAAGCTGGTCTTTATCGCCCGCGACGTCATCTCCGTGGTGTCGAGTACCGGTTGCATACAACCTTCGCTGCATCGCGGGCATTTGCTTCCTGCTTCAAGCATAAAAACTCCTGAATAAACGAGTCTGACGTTTCACAACAGGTCGATGAGACGTAAAGGGAAGCGGCTGTTCGCTGGATATCGCACGACATGCGTCCCGGGAGCCGTTCTTTACGGTTCACATGGATGGACTTTGTACTTTGTAATGGATACTCTGAAAGCAAATTTTTCCGTCTCGTATCACGAAGGAATCAGCTCCCTCCCTGACTTCGACGCTGTCCGTCTTCGCATGCCACTCAAGAAACGCAAACTCGCCGTTAACGAGCTTGTTAAAGCATTCGATTTTTGCATCGGGAAGCGATTCCATGAGAACCTCATGTGATTCTCGCAGCCCAGCATGGCCCCGGAAGATACCCGTGCAGGTAAGCAAGACGACGTCCGGGGCATAATTCTGGTTCAGATCGCCTTCGAAATCGCCTTCATCACGCTTGCGAAGGTGATCTTCAAACACCTCCTGAGTGGACCGGCTTGACTGAACCCGTTGTAAAATAGTCATGGCGGCTCCTTTGGATTTTCGGCTCTTCCGATTGTTTCGGCCAATTCATGAAGATCTCTCATTAGGAATGATCGAAATTCCTCCGCTGCGCTCGAGGACCGCATATCTGATCTGCTCCATCCGTTCCAGCCCCTGGGTCTCCCTTGCTGCGGTTAATACGTCCTTTTCATCAATCCGCTCTTTATCCATGAGGTGTTTCAATGGTCTACCGTTTTCCACAATGACGAGCGGAATACCGTCTACCCATCGTTCGAGGCGAGGAAAGCGCTGCTTCAGAAGTGAAATAAGGATATCAATCCCGATCAGCGTCATGATCAACAAGAGTGCTTGTGTAAGCGAGAAATCGTTTCCTATAAGCCCTTGCTGCGTCGCTTCGGCGATAATGAGCAACAGGACAAAGTCAAAAGAGGTAAGCTGCGAGAGTGATCTCTTTCCCGATAAGCGGAACACGACAAGCAAAAAGAAGTAAATGACGACGGCTCTTAAAACTGGGTTAACCATGGTTAAAGTTCCTCCCCCGAACTATGGGTAAACAAATTGCCAAAAGGACAGCGGCTGTGCGCTTCCTACGCTAACCTTTGCCGAGACCAATCCGATTTGTTGGGGAGTCAAATCAAACTTAATGATGACCTCGCCTGGTATATTTACGGCAAAGTTATAGCTCAGCCATTTGTCTCCAGCCTCGACACGGGTTGGTTCCGGTACCACTTTCTCGAGCGTCATTGCTTGCACAAAATCACTGTTGATTCTGATGCGTAGATCCCGCTGTTCGGAATCTGTTGCTCGAATACGGAACATTAAAGATGTTGGGCTGAGGTAATGGAGGAAGCGCTCATACTCGATCTTCAACTGCTGATCCTGGCCAACTGATGTGCCGCTCAAGAGCCCTTGGCCAAAGAATCCCGCCGCCGCGGCCAAAATCACAAGCAGCATCACGATCCATGCGACGCGCTGCGATCTCCAGGCACGCTGTTGATGTGCTAAGTCTTCCTCAATTTCTAGCGATCGGGTTGCCATTTTAATTCGTAGACCAGCAGCGGTAGTGCTGTACCGTCCGTTCCGATTGCGGGCACTATATGCTCTGTGGTTCACCGGCTCTTGCGGATAGGAACTTCACGAGCCGAGTTGCAGGGATCTAGCTTAGCAGACCTGCAGGTCCTCGGCGTGATGCCCGATCTCCCGGTTTGACGAAAGTGTGTCTATCGCTAACTCACCGGCTTGCGAACGCTACAATGCTTCTGGTGATTCTGACGATCCGACTGCAAGCTGAACTTGCTATCGCAGAAATCACAGGCATATTCACCGAGCTCTTCGGCGGCGCCGCGATTAAACCGGTCATGCCCTTCCAGTTTAACCAGCTTATTGTAGACGCCGATGATGAGCCAGGTTGGCGCCCATTGCGCGATGAAATTACCCCATTTGCCGTTGCCTGTGTCCCTGGCAGATCATCGAGAGCCCCATCGCTCCAATCGCCACGCCCAGATAGCCTGACGAGGGTATCGCCGATGTATATTCGTCGATGGTTTGGGTGAAGCCGTCTTCAGTGGCCAATGATCGTGGTGTTTCCATTCGGGTCGATAATTCATAATCTTCCATGACGACATCTCCTATTTTGATATTTTCAATCAAGCCAGCCGACCTGACATTCCTACTTGCGGTTTGTGCGGTGCTTACGCAATCCAGGGACCGTAGCTCAGGAACGGCGCTATGCGTTATGTGCTCCATGAGTTGGCGTAGCCGTATCCCGTCCCACCAACGCAACGCCGGCAGTTGCGGTATGTCTTGAGATTGCTACAGAGACTTCGCAGTTGGTACGCTTCCTCTTTCGAACTCGCCGTCTGCAACCGGAGTTCGTCGCCCAAACAACTAGCAAAGCGTGGCACAGCGTTTGCCGGAGCTTGAACTGCAAACACTACAAGGGAGGAATGTACATGTTACGATCTACAGTAAGGATGTTAGCGCTGACCGTAGTTTTCTTATTGCCGATGAGCTTTGCGATGGCCGCGAGCGACGGTAGCAAAGCCAAAGATAAACTTACCGGCGACGACGAAAGGTTCGTGAAAGAGGCGGCCTCAGGTGGGATGATGGAAGTCCAGTTGGGCAAGGTTGCGGTCGAGAAAGCCTCCAACGAGCGCGTGAAAGAATTCGGTAAGAGGATGCAGGCTGATCATAGCAAAGCCGCCGAGCAACTGAAAAAGATTGCAGCCAGCAAAGGCGTAGAGCTTCCCAAAGAACCTTCGGGAGAACACAAAAGGACCCTCGACCGGCTGACCAAGCTCTCTGGCAATGAATTTGACCGAGAATATATGGAAGCCATGGTCGAAGCTCACAAG
>WHTF01000001.1:112500-122331 GCA_009379725.1 Deltaproteobacteria bacterium | reverse complement strand
TCACTAGGATCCAGACTGCCGAAGCGTCCGAGTGTGCCTTCGCGGACGGCGCGGGCGGGTATCTGTCCGGATGCATCCCATGCGGTTTTAAAAAGGGTTCCCAGGAAACTCAGATTGGAAGCGGGCGTGGAGAACAAAGTGAATTTGGAAAAGACGTTATAACGATTGTAGTTATTCTCGTTCTTGAAAGGTCCATCGTTATGATACGCCTCAAATGCTAGATAAGGCGTGAGAGGAGTTCCTTCCGGGGGTGACAGGACGCCGACATAGCGTTGGGTGTTGTAGCTGCCGCCGGCGATACTGAAAGAAGAATCTTTGTCGCGCCTTTTGGTGATGATGTTCATCGCTCCCGAAGTCGCGAAGTCGCCGAGATGGGCGAAATAGGGACCCTTGTATATCTCCACGCGGTCGATGGTTTCGGGAATCAGCCAATGAAGATCGGCGTACCCTTGTCCGTGCGCATGGCTCACCATGTTGACCGGGATGCCATCGATGAAGACAGCGAAGTCGGTGCCGTGATCGGAGTCAAAACCGCGGAAGAGGATCTGATCCGCCTTGCCGCCGCCGTGATGCTGGCCGATAACCAATCCCGGCGCCAGACGAAGCACGTCGCTCGGTGTGCTCGAAGGACGGAGCTCCAGATCTTTTGCCCAACGAGTTTGCTCCGTCGCGGCTGAAGTCGGTTGCTGTCCCCAGACATATTCTTCAACGGCTTCGGCGCCGTAGGCGATGGGTTGAGCAACGATTAGTAAGAGCCAGTTTGCGCCAAAAAGCCAAATCCATAACCAGAGCATTGAAAATCCTATGGATGTGTTTACTGGTTGAGATACGTGTGATCCGGAAGCCGAAATTTCGTTAACTTAAAACCCGATGCGTAAACGGATCTTCGGCTCCTGCCCACGGCTAGAGAATTACATGATTTTAGAAATCGTGTTACCTAGACGTAAAAAAATTTAGTGCTTCATCTCCGGTGTCGTGGTGACCAGTTTGCCGTTTTGCACGCCCTTGGTGGCGATTAGTTTGCCGGCGATCTCGTGCACTTTGTCGCCGCGCCCGCGGATGACAATGACCTCTAAGCAGTTATGCTCGTCCAAGTGAATATGTAGGCTGGCGTTGACGGCAACTTCAGCTTTGTGTTGCATATCCGCCAAAACGTCGCTGAGTCTATGGATCCTATGGTCATAGACTAGTGTGACCACGCCAATGACCTCGGTGTCACCCTGGCCGACCCGCTTCTGGATCAAATGATCGCGAATTAGATCGCGAATCGCCTCCGAACGGTTTTGATAGCCCTGCCCGCCGATGCTGAGATCAAAAGCGGCCAGAAGGTCCTCCTGCAGCGAGACACCGAAACGTGACACTGTGCTCATAGAGGTTTTTCGTAACACGAAAGATAATTTAGTGTCAAACCGTCGGAGTGAGAGAACGATTCCGCTGCCGCTTTCAATGGGCACGATCTTACTTCGACGCGACATGGAGATGAGGTTCCCTGGCTGATACGTTCGACGGCGATGGGTTGCGCGCCCCCGTCGCGGCTATCGGCGAGAAGAATGTGGGTATCCTTAAGAGTCGGATCGAGCTCCGGCAGCGCGTAAATGACGCGGTACCCATCCTCGGTTTTCGCCAATGGTAACCCCCGCCAGGGTTTTCTGGGGAGCACTTTGCCGAATTTTACGCCTCGCCCGCAAGATTCTCTGTCCAGTTCGTCTTTGGCGCGGAGGCGCCGGCGCGGAATCGACTTCACCGCGCACAGTTGAAAAGGATTGCGTTCCTCGGCCTGTGCTATATGATAGCGGACATAATGTCAAGTATTCTGTCTTAGGTCACATGAAAACCGATGCCACTGAAATCGAATTGGAGAACCACCTGCGCGACAAACGACAGGCACTGGCGCTCTCGCAAAAACAATTGGCGGATCTGGCAGGAATAACGCGGCAAGCGGTCAGCGCTCTAGAGGCAAATCACTACTCCCCCGCCACCTCAGTCGCGCTTTATCTCGCGCGAGCTCTCCATTGTCGTGTCGAAGATTTGTTCAGTATTAAACAAAGGGGGGAAATCATTGAAGGAGAACTGCTCGGCGTCCTTCCGCAGGGTAACAGCCCGATGCGCGCGCAGGTAACTCAAATTGGCCACCGCTTGCTGGTACGTCCGCTCGTTGGTACTGGAGAATTAACCAGCTTAACCTCTACCGCCGACGGTCTTATCATCGAGACTGATCCCGGCCAAAATCGCGTCAGAGTCAAGTTACTCAAGGACCGCGAGTCGTTGCTGCGCAAAGTTGTCGTCGGTGGATGCGATCCCGCAATATTTTTGGCCGGCGAGCATGTCAGAAAACACGATCAAGACAATTTGGTGCCTTGTCTGATGGGCAGCAGCATCGCCCTCAACGCGCTCAAGCACGGCGAAGTTCACGTAGCAGGTATCCATCTAGCGGAAGAGGGCGCAGGCGGCTGGGAACTGCCTAACTTGAAGGACAGCCTCGGCGACATGGACTGCATGGTGGTTACTTTCGCCCATTGGGAAGAAGGATTTATTGTCCGACAAGGCAATCCGAAGAAGATCCGCAGCGTCAGCGATATTGCAAAACCAACCGTCAAAATCGTCAATCGTGAAAGAGGTTCAGGCGCGCGCCGTCTCCTCGACAGGCAATTGGCGGCAAGCCGCATCAAGCCAAACCGCATCAAAGGCTACAGCGACGAAGTCTTCTCGCATCTGGACTTAGCCTCGCGGATCAAATCCGGCTTGGCCGACGCCGGCATCGGCGTACAGTCTGTCGCATCGATATGTGGCCTGGACTTCGTGCCGTTACAACGGGAGCGATACGACCTGGTCATACCTAAAGTCCACTACGAGACACTGCATGGGCTGAGGCTTTTGCTGGACACCATTGTCAGCAAGCCCTTCAGGGACGAGGTCGATGCTTTGGGCGGGTATGACACTCGGGAAATCGGCAAAATCGTCGAGGTGAGCTATGGATTAACAAGTTCTCGACTCGGCTGATGCTTCCGTCCAGCCGCGCATCAAAGCCTCAGAAGTCATTGTCGGCAAGGAGTAAGAGGGGGCATTCGCCCACCCAATATTCAAACAACACAGGGAGGATCGGCAAAAATGTTTCAGTTCAACCAGGGTATGCGCAGATTGCTCTCGGTGGCCGCCGTATTCTTTGTCTTGGCCTGGACCCAGGCCACTGCATGGGCCGACGAAATCCTAGTTTCGGCAGCAGCAAGCCTCAGCGATGTCCTAAAGGAAATCAGCAGCGGCTATCAGTCAAAATCCAAACACACGGTAAAATTCAATTTCGGCCCGTCCAGCGGTTTAGCCCGGCAGATCGAGGAAGGCGCGCCGGCGGAACTATTTTTCTCGGCCGACCTGCGGCAAATGGACACTTTAGACAAGAACGGCCGGCTGGAACCAGGCACGCGAAAAAACCTGGTCTCGAACCAGTTGGTGATCATCGTGCCGGGGGACTCCAAGCTAAGCCTCTCGTCGCCAAAGGATCTATTGAAAGCCGATGTTAAAAGGATCGCGCTCGCCGAGCCGTCCTCTGTTCCGGTGGGCGTCTACAGCAAGAAATACCTCACTGATGAAGGATTGTGGAACAAGGTCGAAGCTAAGGTGGTTCCTGTGCAAGATGTCCGCGCGACCTTGGCTTCGGTCGAGTCCGGCAACGTCGAAGCCGGTTTCGTTTACAAAACCGACGCCGCCATTTCCAAGAAAGTGAAGATCGTCTACGAAGTGCCCATCGACAAGGGCCCCAAGATCACCTATCCAGTGGCCATCGTCAAAGAGTCTAAGCGGAAAGACACGGCACGCGGTTTTATGAACTATGTCCAGAGCCCCGCCGCAAAGGACGCTTTCAAGAAGTGCGGTTTTGTCGTATTAGATTGAGTCCGAGGAATTTGTCCATTCGTGATCCTCTCGTTTGAAACCTGGCAAATCACGATCTTCTCTCTCTCCGTCGGCCTTGCCAGCACGTTGTTAATTTTGCCGTTCGGCATCGCTCTGGCGTGGCTGTTCGCGCGCAAGGAATGGCCGCTCAAGAGCGTTTTAGAAACAATCGTTCTGCTGCCGCTGGTCATGCCGCCGGTATCGACGGGTTTAGTCCTGTTGAAAATCTTCGGCCGGCGCAGCCCGCTTGGGCAATGGCTCTACGAGCGCGGAATAGAGATCGTCTTCAACTGGAAAGGCGTTCTGATCGCGATGGCGGTAATGTCCTTTCCCCTGCTCGTCCGTTCGGTACGCACTTCCTTTGCAGAGGTCGACCCGAGGCTCGAACAGATCGCCGCCACTCTCGGTGCATCGAGTCTAAGAGTTCTCTTCGTCATCACGATTCCCTTGGCCTACAAAGGCATTGTCGCCGGGGCCCTCCTGGCGTTTTCACGCGCGCTCGGCGAATTCGGCGCCACCATTCTTCTTGCCGGAAATATTCCCGGCGAGACGCAAACCTTGTCGTTGGCGATTTATAATTTCGTCCAGTTGGGTAAGGATCCTGAAGCCTACAGGCTGCTCGGCATCACCGTCGCCTTGGCATTCTTGTTCGTCTGGTCATCAGAGTGGCTGCTCCGATCCGCAAGGAAGGTGTGACATGTTGCTGCGCTGCCGGATCGCACTGGCAAATTTTGAAATAAATGTGGATGCTTCCTTCGATGCAGGAGTGACTTCGATCTTTGGCCCCTCGGGATCGGGTAAAACCACAATCCTCGATGCTATTGCCGGTTTGAGAAATGTCATGGAGGGAGAGATCGAGATCAACGGTAGAACTCTCTTCTCTTCGATGCGCGGAATTAATCTTTCACCCCATCAACGGTTCGTGGGCTATGTTCCTCAGGAAGGGGCGCTTTTTCCGCATCTATCTGTTCGTAAGAATGTCCTTTTCGGTGCTGATCGTACTACCGATGGTAGCGATCCGAAAGTTATCAGCGCGGATCACGTGTTGGACGTTTTAGATATTGCCAACCTCTTGGATCGTCCCGTTACGAAGCTGTCGGGAGGAGAGGCTCAGAGAGTTGCGTTGGCGCGTGCTATATTGTCGCGTCCGCAGCTGCTTTTGCTGGATGAACCTCTCGCCGCGTTAGATGTTGGACTTAAAGAAAGAATCCTTCCCTACCTCGGACGGGTGCGCGACGAATTCTCGATTCCAATGATCTATGTGACCCATAATCTAACGGAGGTTCTGACTCTGGCGGGTTGGGTTCTCATGATTCGGCAAGGACGATTGTTAGCTCAGGGAATTCCCCGCGAGGTGCTGAGATCGCCACAGGCAATGATGCAGATCTCACAGGCGCAATTCGAAAACGTCTTTGCTGTAAGCTTCGTCGAATCAGATCGTTCAGCCGGTCGAACCAAGGTTCGTTTGGAATCTGGCCAGGAGCTCTTCATTCCTTATTTCCCACAATGGCAAAACCGTTCCTTGCAAATTCGTATCAGCGCCGACGATATTCTCCTGAGCACACAACTGCCGGAGGGGATCTCGGCCGGCAACGTTTTACCGGGAGTAATTAAGGGGATTGAATTGTTCGATGGGCAGGCGATTGTAACCGTCGCTGCTGGAGCTGAATTTTACGTGCGCGTGACCGCATCAGCCGTCAGTCGGCTGCGGTTAGCTGAACACGCGCCGGTATTTCTCATCATGAAGACTCGTTCATTTGGTCTTTTATCATGAACGTTTAGCTGTGCTGGAATGAGCTGTGGACAGGGTCGAGCTCCGTCTGCAACTCTCATAACATATTGATGCGTTACCGTTCGAGCAGATGCGATTGGAGGCGAATGATCGTAGTAAAGCGTGCTCTTTGGCTGATTCTTTTCCTAACAATGGTTGGGTGTGGACGCAACGAGAGGATGGATGCGCTCTACGCGCAGCGCTGCCTGGGCTGTCATGGTCCAACCGGGCAGGGCGATGGTCCGCTGGCTGGATCATTGCCGGTTCGTCCTCCGGATTTTAGGGAAACGGTTGAGCGCAAAAGCAATAATCAAATCCGCAGAGCCATTGCCGAAGGCCGGGGCACAATGCCGGCGTTCAGTCCCGCGCTCCGTCAATCCGAGATTTCCGACATGCTTCAAATGGTGCGGTTTCTGAGCCGAGAAGGTCGCGATATCCGTTGGTGGGAAAAGTTTGACACGCTTGTCGTTGCTCATTGTAGCCTGCCGTGGGAAGCTGTTTTTGGTTACGATGAGCCGATTGAAGAGCCAAAGCTGTGATAAATTGATTCCTGGAAAACACCAATTAGTTGCATCCATATGTTCCACCACCGTGGTGCAGAGCTGCCCCCTCGTTCTTTAGCTAAGCAGCCAATGTCCCGAAGGTAAGAAGTTCTCGTCTCGTTTGTTTTTAGAGAGTCCGCTTCTGACGCAGCGTCATGAACCGGGCGGGGAAAAAAGGAGAACTGGTTCTCGCGCCGTTTACGACGAGTAACAGTGTGGATAATCAACTTGACAAGGCTCGGGCTTAAAACTAAACTCCAACGTGAAGTTTGGACGAATGAAAAATCATGGTCTTTGATGCAATCGAACAACTTGAAGCGAAGATTAATCGCCTGATTGAGCAGCATGAGAAGGCGAAGAGAGAGAAAGACTCTATTGAGCAAAAGCTTCAGCAAAAAGAGAGCGAATGGCATCATCTTAAGGGGCAAATTCGCCAGTACGAGCGCGAACGCGTCGAATTACGGGAGAAGCTGGATAAGATCATCGGTCAGTTTGCCGGTCTAGACGTGTCGGAATGAGATGGAGTCGGCTGGATGAAAAGATCTTTGAATGTTGAGATTCTAGGCCAGAGTTTTACGATCAGCAGCGATGCCGAGGAGAGTTATATTTTAAGCGTAGCCGGTTACGTAAATGATAAGATGCAAGAACTCTCTCGCGCCTCAAAGCCAGCGGCCAAAGCAAACGTCGCAATGTTGACAGCGCTTAATATCGCTGATGAATATCACCGGTTAAAAGAAGCGCATGAATCAATGTTAAAAAGAGTGAATCAACTTTCCAAGCAACTGTCAGCGAAATTAACTGAGGAGGGTTAAAAAGCTTAAGGTGATTCGTCCCCCTGCTGTGCTCGTGATCGGTGGGTGCAACTTGGAACCAACGATAAATTATAAGGTAGCTGTTCCTTGCCGGCGAAATTGCGCCGCCAACTCGCGGAAGATGGAGACGGCAATATGGCGACCACCTGGTACTCGGTTCAAGTTGACCCATTGAAACGGCATGATGCGGGGGGAATTCTTAAGCAAGGCGGCGTGGAAAAGATGAGGATTCGGGGAGCAAAGATAATTCAACTTCTGATCTGTTGGGTTCTTGGGTTTCGGGGTTATCTGCGCGCGGCGCACCCCTTAATAGAACGTTTTGATAGAATTGTGAACTTAGCGCCAGGTACGGCAAAATACACACCCGTGATTATTTTGACCGGGGGGCGACTCTCCAGAGGGCCCACCCACTTGATTCGACGAACAGATTTTTAGTAGGTATCTTTTCCCTCCGCCGATTCTTTCGTCTTTCTAACCCCGCTGCGGATTAGCTGTGGGGGATTCACATGGACGAGAGTAAGCGTGCCCTACGCGTTGCGGCATTGTCTCAACGAAGTTGTCTTTCCATCCCAGATTATGTTTTTTGGAGCCGCTTGATTCAAGCGCGGGTGCTTGAATCGTCCTTCTATCGCCTCGCTCAGTCCGTTGCGTTTTATAGCTCGGTGCAAAATGAGGTGAGTACGGATGATATCGCGGATCATGCGTTGCGGATCGGAAAGAAAGTGTTCTACCCGCGATTCAGTCCAAATCAAGCCCTATTTGTTCTAATTCAATCGGCTGCCGAACTAAGTCCCGGCACATTTGGAATTCGTGAACCTTCCGGCGAGACACTGTTGGCGGACCACAGCGACCCTAATTTATTAGTTCTTGTCCCCGGAGTAGCATTCGACATACACGGCAATCGTTTAGGTCGGGGGCTGGGGTGGTATGATCGCCTGCTACGGAGTCTTGGTCCCAGTGCGTTGCCAGTAGGGCTAGCTTATGAATTCCAAATGGTCGACAGAGTGCCGACCGAATCTTGGGACGAAAAAGTTAAATATATTTTTACCGAAAATCGATTGATCAATTGTCAGAAAGTGCCAGAGCAAACCACGTTGGTTTGCTGATTTTATCTAAATTAGGAAAGGAGGGGTTGTTGTTGGAACAGAGTATCTTATCCGTTATCGTTGGCTTGTTGGTCGGTGTTGGCTCAGTCTTGGCCATTTTCTGGATCAGAAATAGGCAGGGGCAGATGGAAGTGCAAGCGGCGCAGAATACTGCGGCGCGCATCATCGATGAGGCCAAGAAAGACGCGAACGCGATCAAAAAAGAGGCTGAAATACACGCTAGGGATAGCGTTCAGCAAGAACGCACAGAGTTTGAAAAGGAGGTACGTGAAAGCAGGCGGGAACTCCAGGCGCAGGAAAAGCGGCTCGTTGTTAAAGAGGAAGGTTTGGATAAACGTGTTGATTCTCTTGAAAAGAGGGAGAATGAGTTGGGGCGCCGTGAAGCGTCGCTCAAATCCAGAGAAAAGATGGTTGAGGAGAAATCCGCCGAATATGAACGCCAAATCAATGCTGCAAAAGAACAGCTTGAGCGCGTTGCGGGCTTAACACGGGAAGAGGCTAAGAAAAGTCTTATTGAAGAGATGGTCGAGGAGGCTAAGTACGAAGCATCAAAGCGAATCCGTATCATCGAAGAGGAAGCAAAGTCGGAGGCGGCTCGGAAGGGACAGAAAATTGTGGCTTTAGCCATTGAAAGGTTGGCCGGCGATTTCGTGGCGGAACGTTCAGTGACCGTCATGCCGTTGCCGAATGATGAATTGAAGGGAAAAATAATCGGACGGGAAGGGCGCAATATTCGCGCGCTGGAGGCGGCTACCGGTATCGATCTCATCGTTGATGACACTCCCGAAACGGTAGTTATATCGGGGCACAACCCCATTCGACGCGAAATTGCACGATTGTCCTTGGAGAAGCTGATTTCGGACGGCCGTATTCACCCCGGCCGGATCGAGGAAGTGGTGCGCAAGTCAGAGCAAGAAATCGACGAAGCAATTCGGGAAGCCGGTCAAAAGGCAATATTCGATGTCGGAATTCACGGAGTCCATCCCGAGATCGTGAAGCTTTTGGGGAGACTTAAGTATCGATATAGCTACGCGCAGAATGTGCTGCTCCATTCGATCGAGGCTGCATTTATTTGCGGCGCGATGGCGGCGGAATTGGGATTAAATGAGAAGCAAGCCCGACGTGCAGCGTTGCTGCACGATATCGGCAAAGCGGTGGATCATGAGGTGGAAGGGTCACATGCGATTATTGGCGCAGAATTGGCTCGCAAGTATGGCGAGTCGCCGAAGATCGTCAATGCTATTGCGGCTCACCATGAAGACGTGAAGGCGGAAACTATATTAGCGCCGTTGGTTGACGCTGCCGATGCGCTTTCGGGCGCGCGCCCCGGGGCGCGTCGAGAAATGATGGAGAGTTACACACGCCGGCTGGAAGAGCTTGAGCGAATCGTCAATTCCTTTAGAGGGGTGGAAAAGTCTTATGCTGTCCAAGCGGGGCGAGAAATCCGGATTATGGTCCAGCATGATTTGGTCTCCGATGACGAAGCGGCCCGTATGGCGCGCGAGATCGCGAAGAAGATCGAAAACGAAATGACATACCCGGGACAGATAAAGGTTACAGTCATTCGTGAAATGCGGGCGGTGGATTACGCAAAGTAAAGGGGCTTGGTTAAATGCGGGTTTTAATTCTTGGAGACGTGGTGGGACGCCCCGCCCGACGGGCTATTCGAGACTTAGTTCCATCACTGGTCGAGCGGGAGAGAATTGACTTAG
>WHTF01000001.1:0-105000 GCA_009379725.1 Deltaproteobacteria bacterium | reverse complement strand
TTACATTACGTAAAACAGTTCACCCGTATTCAGTTGTGAGTGAATAAAGTTGAGTCTCGAAAATTACTCGCTACTCAGCACTCTTTCGTCAAAGCTTTAACAGTTTCCGGTGGCGATAGCGGAGGTGTTACACCCGATCCCATCCCGAACTCGGCCGTTAAGCCCTCCAGCGCCGATGGTACTATAGAGTCGCTCTATGGAAGAGTAGGACGCTGCCGGATTTAATTAAAAGGCTCGACCTTAAAAAGGTCGAGCCTTTTTGTTTGCTGTTAGCTTAAGTTCCACACTTGGAAGGTCGGAGAGTCTGCAAAACCAATTTGTTAGCTTCTCAAAGTCGGCACTACATCTGCGGTAGCTAAAGCGGTCAGACGCAGCCAGCCTGACAAAGCAAGTCCGAGACCTGAAGCAGTACAGGCTTGTTTGCGCCCGGCCTCGCACCAAGGCGTTAGCCGTAACTCTCGTTTAGAGTCGTCCTCCAACGGCAGGATGATGTCCTGCGGAATTGCCCAAGCCAGCACGCCTCTGCCACTTCTGCAGCGTCTTCCACAGCATGTTGTGATGCCAGATCGGACGGATACGCAGATCGAATTTGTGAATCCTTGGAAGGCATCTTTCCCCTTCGCTCAGTAATTGTTAGGGCACCACTTAAAATGGGGTGGGTCCGTTCCATGTGTGAGAAGGATTGTTGAGAACCCTCACCCTATCCTGGGGCTTGTCAAATGGCCTTGCTTTCACGTTGGCTGTCTCTTCAGCGCTCACGTCTTTGTTTTTGCCGGATAGGGGCACAAACCTCTGATCGTACATTCAGGGCACTTTGGCTTCTTAGCCACGCAAATACGCCTCCCGTGGTATTGGACCAAGTGGCAGAAGCGGACGCGTTGGGTATCGGGGACGAATGCCATTAAATCGGCCTCGACCTTATCGGGGTCAATCTTGTCAGTAAAACCGAGTCTTTGCGAGAGACGCATGACGTGAGTGTCGACGCCGATCGTCTGTCGGCCAAAGCCATTGCCGAGCACTATGTTGGCGGTCTTGCGTCCGACCCCCGGAAGCGAGATCAGATCCTCCAAATTGTTCGGTACCTTGCCGCCGAAGCGTGCGAGCAGTGCGGCGCAGCAATTGTGAATGGCCTTGGCTTTGTTGCGGTAGAAGTTGATCTTGCCGATCTGCTGTTCGAGCTCTGCGAGCGGGGCTTTCGCGTAATCTTCCGGGGTTCGGTATTTGTTGAAAAGGTCCGGAGTGATCTGTCGGACTAGATCATCCCTGGCCTGGGCCGCCAAAATCAACGCGATTAGTAGTTCCAATGGGTTGGCGAAGTCCAAGTCGAGTCGGGCATCCGGGTGGGCTTTTTCTAAACGATCGATGATCCTTCTGACTCGCGCCTTTTGCTGAGCTGGGGCGGATTTATTCTTTAGAGTCGGCATTTTGGTTTTGTGGGAAAATATGTTACCAGAAACTAATTACAATTGGAGGAAATTTTAAATGGACGTGAATGCGCTTCCCGATCTTAAGCAAAACATTCGGCAGTTAAAAAACGAGAAGGCAGAAATTCTAACTTCGTCGCGCGACGGCAAAAAGCTTAAACGTATTCAAAGAAAGGTCAAGCTGCTTAAGCGCGACACACGCAACCTGGCCCGGCAGAAGAAAAAGCTGGCGGTTTTGGCCGCCTCCGAAGCAGCCGCCAAAGCTGCAGCGGAGAAGACCGCTGCGGCGTCCGCAGCAGCCGCTGCAAAAGCTGCTGAGGCAGGCGCGGGATAGTTATTATGAAATCGCCGCCTCGGTTGCGAGGCAGGGGGTCCGTAAGCAATCCAAAAAATCGCTTTGAATCGGTCGAGCGGATTGCAGAACCGCCTGATGACAACGACGAGATTTCCTCACCGCGCACGCAGTTTTTAACTGACAGTTCCAAATCACTCCTAGCCTACAACGACAGCCCCGATGTCGGCTTTGATGCTAGCATCAATCCCTATCGGGGCTGCGAGCATGGCTGCGTTTACTGCTACGCACGCCCGACCCATGAGTACCTCGGCTTCTCCTCCGGATTGGATTTTGAGACCAAGATCATGGTCAAGGAAGATGCGCCGGAGCTATTGCGCAAAGAATTGTCGAGTCATAAATGGAAACCGCAAATCGTCGCCCTGAGCGGTAATACGGATTGTTATCAACCGATCGAGAAGAAAAAACAGCTGACCCGCCGGTGCTTGGAAGTTTTCCTCGACTTTCGAAATCCTGTGGTGATCATTACGAAAAACCATCTCGTCACTCGTGATATCGACATCCTTACGGGATTGGCCAAGTACCAGTGTGTTGGCGTTACGATTTCGATTACGACGTTGAATATTAAACTGGCATCTTTAATGGAGCCTCGAGCGTCAACTCCGGCACGTAGATTGGCTGCCATCCACGCCCTATCCGAAGCCGGCGTTCCGGTAGGTTATTTGCAAGCGCCAATGATTCCGGGTCTTACTGATTCCGAGGCCCCGGCTATTGCTGAAGCGGCAGCGAAGGCAGGAGCCGAGTTCTGCGGTTACGTGGCTCTGCGCCTGCCCTTTGCGGTGAAGTTACTCTTCGAGCAGTGGCTCGGCCAACACTATCCGGAGAAAAAAGAAAAGATTCTTAATCGGATTCGGTCAATGCGCAGCGGCAAGCTGAACGATCCAAACTTCCAAAGCCGCATGCGCGGCGACGGCATTTTTGCCGAGCAGATGGCCGAACTGTTTCAGCTTGCGCAGAAGAAAGGCGGCATCCGCGAGCGCTGGCCAAAGTTTTCCACCGAACACTTTCGCCGCCCGAGCAAAGATCAACTGAGCCTATTCTAGACGCTAGTCGCCATTTCAGGCTTTAGGCTTATTCGCATACTTCTATATCTGCCGTATACCGTCCGAGCAAGTGAAAACACTGAATCCCATGTTGGCAGTCCGGCGGTAATACCAGACGGGTAAGACGCCACAGGGTTAGAGATGCTTCGCGTGCTGAGCATGACTTTCGGAGCGTCATTAGCCCGGAAGCGGCGAGCGATTTTTTTCAATTGCTGCGTTGGTCAATCTCAGTCAGTCTGCTTTTACAACGACAATGATCCTTGGTAGGTTGATATCGATCAACTAATCGTGACTCACTATTGAACTATCTCGCACCTTCTTCCGCAAAGGTTTCGCAGCCAAAGTTCTTCTACGGCTGGTACATCGTCGCGCTAGGGTTTCTCTCCCATGTCACCTGCGCGTTTCACATGTCGAGCACGCTGAGCGTCTTTCTCAAGCCCCTGACCGAGGATCTGGGAGTGTCGCGCGGCTTATTTTCCCTGCTGCGCTCCGGGGAGATTCTCATCGGAGCGGCGATGGCGCCGGCGGTCGGTCCTCTAGTCGATCGCTACGGCGGCCGTTGGCTCATGGCTGGCGGCGCTCTGGTCGCTGGCCTCGGTTTCGTGCTGCTCAGCCAAGTAAGCGCCTTCTGGCAATTTCTTGTGTTGCGCTGGGTTTTGGTGACCATTGGCGGTGTGTTCATGTGCCATATGGTTGTCAGCGTCACGATTTCACGTTGGTTCATGCGCAAGCGCGGCAGAGCCATCGCCATCGCCAGTCTAGGACAAGGTTTATCCAAAGTTTTTATTCCCATTGTCACCGCGAGCTTGTTTGTTTGGCTCGGTTGGCGTTGGACCTGGTCGATTTTCGGCATTGTCACGCTGGTTTTAGTGGTCATTCCTGCGCTGATATTTATGCAGCGCAGTCCGGAAGACATGGGTCTAAAGCCGGATGGAGTGGACGAACCGGCCGCAGCTAATGCGATCGCCACATCTAAGGCCAGCACTAAGGTACAAGCGCAGATCGCAGCCGACAGTGTCGTTTGGACGTGGAATGAAGTGCTGCGCACCAACACCTTTTGGATTGTCTGTTTCATCTATGGCATGGCCAACGTCGGCATCGCCGGTCTCAATCTTCACGTCTTCGCATATGTAACTGACATCGGTTTTGAGCCCATCGTTGCGGCTACTGTGATGAGTATCATTGCAATGGCACAACTCGGTTCAACGCTGGTGTGGGGAATCATTGGCGAAAAGATCGAAATCCGCAAATCCAGCATGATCATGTTTCTCATTCAAGCTTTTGGTTTAGGCATTGCGATCGCGACAGGGCAGCTGGCGCCAGTCTACCTTGGCTTTTGTCTTTATGGCATTGGGCTTGGCGGTAGTTGGATACTTCAGGAGCTGATTTGGGCGACCTATTACGGCCGCTTCTCTCTCGGCATGGTGCGTGGCTTGGGCGTTCTCGTTACCCACGCCCTTGGAGCCGCCGGCGCGCCATTCTTTGGCTTTGTTCATGATGCGACCGGCAGTTACGTTTCTTCTTTCGTCATGTTCATTGTTGCGCTTGTTATTGCTGCGTTCCTCGGATTGGTGGTCCAAGCGCCAACGAAATCATAGGACGGGTCTGAAGGGCTCGGTGGTTTGTTGCCGCGTTAGGTTGAAGGTTTTGGCGAACAAAGCGTAATATAGACACTGCTGCCTTCGCTTACCATGGAATTGCCCGTCCATACTAATGTTCAATTTCGCACGGAAAAGCTGGATGGCGGTGTCCTTAGAGTCATCATCGAGGGCCGGCTGGACTCCTCTAGCACTGGTACCATCTGGCGCAATGCAACACACAACATCGCCGCTTCGAGGGTTCCAAAGCTTTTATTGGACGCTTCCCGAATCGACTACTGCGACGGCTCAGGCATAGCTTTGATAGTTCAATTGCGTGATCAACAACAGCGATTGGGAGGAAAGTTCGAAATTCGTGGGCTCCGTCCTGAGTTCGAAGTAATGCTAGAAGACTGGGAATCCAGAGATTTTGCTGCCGTAGACGGTCATGTCCTTGAGCCTACTTCAATCGTCGAAGAGTTCGGCCGCGCGATAATTGAGACCTGGCAGGATATACGTGCTTTGGTGATATTCGTTGGCGAGCTCGGATTCGCGCTTCTCCAGGCCGCTTTACAGCCGAGACATGCGCGTTGGCGAGACACGTTACGGATCGCCGAGGCGGTGGGGGTAAATGCTTTGCCGATCGTGGCCCTCATCGGGTTTCTTATGGGCCTGATTATGGCGTTTCAAGCGGCGATACCGTTGGGCCAATTCGGCGCGCAGATTTTTGTCGCTAACTTGATCGGACTCGCGATCCTGCGCGAGCTTGGCCCGTTGATGACAGCCATTGTCTTGGCGGGGCGTTCCGGTTCAGCATTTGCCGCCGAGTTGGGAACGATGAAGGTTCGCGAGGAGCTCGATGCGTTGAAGACGATGGGGCTCGAGCCGGTACGGTTTCTGGTGGTACCGCGGGTGCTCGCCGCAGTTTTTATGACGCCGCTGCTCACGGTATTTGCCGACCTCGTCGGATTGATGGGGGGGGCAGTCGTATTACTTTCGCTGGGATTTCCTTTGATCACTTTTTTGAATCAGGTCCAGTTGGCAGTCGGCTACAGTGATCTGCTCGGCGGGCTGGCAAAATCGTTTGTCTTCGGCATTCTCGTCGCGGCGATCGGATGCCTTCGGGGCTTGCAGACTCAAAACGGCGCGAGCGCGGTGGGCGAATCGACAACGCGTGCTGTAGTGAGCGGCATTATCTTAATCGTGATTGCGGATGGTGTCTTTTCGGTGATTTACTACTATCTCGGCTTTTAACGCCCGGCATGAAGCAAGAGCAAAGTGAAATCATCCGCGTCCGGAATTTCACCGCGGCGTATAACGGCCAAGTCGTTCTCGATCATTTGAGTTTCGATGTTCGCGCCGGCGAAGTGTTTGTGATTCTCGGTGGCTCCGGCTCCGGCAAAAGCACGCTTCTCAAACATATGATAGGTTTGTACAAGCCGGCCAGCGGCAAGATCTTGATCGAGGGCCAGGATATTGCTGCGGCCGAAGGCGAAGAGCGACTCGGGATCCTGAAAAAATTTGGCGTCATGTATCAGAGCGGCGCGTTGTTTGGATCTATGACGCTCTTCGAAAATGTATCTCTGCCGCTGGAAGAGTTCACAGATTTACCAACCGAGGCGATCCGGCTCATTGCTTCGATGAAGCTCAAACAGGTAGGCCTCGCCGGATTTGGCGATCACATGCCCTCGGAACTGAGCGGCGGGATGCAGAAGCGCGCCGCAATTGCGCGTGCCATGGCGCTGGATCCGCGGGTGCTGTTTCTCGACGAGCCATCAGCCGGTTTAGACCCGATTACTTCTGCGGAACTGGATGAATTGATTCTGAGCTTGGCGAAAAGTCTGCAGATGACGTTTGTCATCGTTAGCCATGATCTGGCGAGTATCTTTGCGATTGCGGATCGAGTTATTATGTTGGATAAAAAGACGAAAGGAATAGTGGCCTCCGGGAAACCACAAGATCTGCGCGCATACAGCGACAATCCATGGGTACGTCAATTCTTCTCGCGCCAAACTGCTTCTAAAACGTAGCTCGCCAAGGCGCAACAGTTGCCTTTATCACTGCGAATGGGAAAACTCGAATACTTTAAAATTGGTCTGTTTGTGATCAGCGCCATACTGATTGCAATTCTCGGCGTGATCGCTTTGGGCGTCGGAACAATATTCCAGACGAAAAATCTCGCCGAGACCTACATTGAGGAGTCCGTACAGGGGCTTGATGTCGGTTCGCCGGTTAAATTTCGCGGCGTGTTGATCGGCAATGTCGAGCAGATTACGCTCACCAGCGTAGAATACCCGACACGACGACGCTATGTTCTGGTGCGTTTTGGTATCTCATCGGACGTCTTTGGGTTTCCCGTCGGCGATCCAATGAGAAAGGCTCTGCAGGACGAGCTTAAGAGCGGATTTCGGGTGAGATTGGCCGCTCAAGGACTCACTGGAGTGGCCTATATCGAAGCCGACTATTTAGATCCGGAACGCAACCCACCTTTAGAAATCGACTGGCAGCCCAAACATGCCTACATACCTTCGGCGCGAAGCAGGATAACCCAACTGAGCGAGGCGGTGGAGCGCATCCTGCACAATGTAGAACAGATTAATATCCCTCAACTCACAGCCAGCGTCGAGAAATCGTTGACGGCGATGACCAAGCTCGCCGAGGCTGCCAACCTGGAACGAATCGGCATCCAAGCCAACGCGCTGCTGAGCGAGCTTCGCGATACCAATCGCCAGTTACGGGTGGTCGTGAATGCACCGGAGCTGAAGAGCGCCTTGGCCGACGCCGCCGCCGCCGCAAGCAGTGCGCGGCAGATTTTAGAACGAGCCGATAAGCCGGTGACGCAGCTGCTTGCAGATCTGCCGCGCGTTTCCGAAAGCATCAGTCGTGTGGCGATGCGGCTGGATTCCATGTCTGCCGATCTGCCACAGACAAGCGCTCAACTTCAACAGACCCTGGGCCAGCTGAATCGCCTGATCACCACGCAGCAGCAGCAAATTGAGGCGACGTTGGAGAATCTTCGATTGGTTACAGAGAGTATGAAAGAATTTTCCGACGAGTCTCTTAAGTATCCGTCCCAGGTTATTTTCGGCGCGCCGCCGCCTCGCTCGGAGGTTTTCGAACGATGACAACATTGACCAAACCTTACCTTTCTACTGTGCTGGTCTTTGTTCTGTTTTCCGGTTGCGTCAGTATAGAGAAGGATTACCCTGACAAACGTTACTTCGTCCTTGACCTGGCCCGTAACACTCCTGCTCAAAGCCGCAACGGCAGTGGAGTTTTGCAAATTGCTTCAGCCGCCGTGTCGCCTCGTTACGCGGACCGCAATTTCATTTACCGCAGAAGCGACACTAGGTTCGAGTCAGATTTTTACAATCAATTTTTGGTTGCTCCGGCAGCGCTCATCACCGAAGAGGTGCGTCGTGAATTGGCAAGCGTAGGGATTTTTCAGTTCGTGGTCGGTTCTGCCAGTCCGTTGCGCCCGACGCACACCCTGGAGACTAGGGTAAACATTCTCTATGGCGATTTTCGCGATCTCGCAGCGCCTCAGGCGGTGATTGAAATGGAATTTTTTCTCACTCAAGCAACATTCCCTAATTCAGGGATTGTTTTTCACAAAGCTTACCAGAGAATCGTCCCCGTTCAGGAGCGTACCCCCGAAGCGCTGGTGCGCGGTTGGAATCAAGCTCTCGAAGCGATCTTGCGCTCTTTGGTTACTGATATAAAGGCGATTAACCTGCAGGCGAAAAGCCCGTAAGTATTCTTCTCAGACGTTGCGGTTGTCAATGGTTCGAAGATGTGGCGAGATCCTAAGCTGAACTCTTTGCCAATCTGAGGTTTGGCCGCGTGACCAGCGCTTTTGCGCTGTTAAGAGATGCCGCTGATAGCCGCGCACGGTGTGGGAGCCGCTTCTGTGGTCCAGGGCGTGCTCGTCTCACTCATGATGTTACTGTATTACGGCCGATTAGGTTTGCCAACAAATCCCGGACCGAAACCGGCTTCGTGCGCAGCCCAAGCTCCTGCAACGCGCCCGCTGAATACCGAGGGGCCGAGCATCGTCCCTTCGAGTCCGTTGCGGCCGTTGATGTGGCCCCCAGCCATGCCGGAAACTTCACCTGCCGCATACAATCCGGGGATCGGCTCAAAATGTTTATTTAAAACGCAGCAGCGGATATCCGTCTTGACGCCGCCAAAGTTCTTTCGCGCGAGAGGAAATAACTGGATCGCATAGTAGGGAGGCGTGTCGAACTTCTTCGAGAGCTTCAAAGATTTTCCGAACTTGGGTTCGGTATCGAGCCCGTTGTCGAAAGCTTTGTTATAATCCTTGATCTCGGAGAGAAACGACGATAGATCAACCTCGATCTTTTTGCCCAATTCTTCCAGCGTAGTGGCTTTACGAATATACGGGGAATTGTCCAGTAGTTCTTGGACCTTTGTGTGGTCAATCACGTCGCCGCGCCGATAATACGGATCGGCGACATCCATTTTTGTCGTCATCGGATGATCGAGGATCGCCCAGGCATGGGGTGGATCTTGCATCAAAAGAGCGGGAGTCGCCGATGCGCCACCGGTAACTGATTCATTGTGAAACCGCCTCCCTTGCTGGTTGAACCAAATGTAGCCCGGGGTCATGCGGAAGACGAGACCGCGTCTTTGCTGAGGATCGCGATAATCCGGCGTGGCGTACACATAGAACCAGATGTGGTCCATATGCGTGAAGTAGCCACCCATTTCTTTGATCATCTTATGCCCAACACCTTTGGCGCCAAAGCCGGACCCTTCCATGACTCTGAATTTCTGAAATTCAGGGCGAACCTCTAAAACCATGTCCAGGTTTGAGTTGAAACCGCCAGTGGCAACGACGACCGCCTTGCTATAAATCTCAATCGGTTCGTTCTTGGTGGTCGCGGTGACGCCGATCACGCGGCCATTTTTAGTCAACAGTTTGCCGGCGCCAGTTCCGGTCATGATCTTGATATTCGGCATCGACTCGGCGGTTTTGATTAGCGCGGTCATCAAACCTAGGCCATTATTCTCCGGCCGGTGCCAGCGCAGCACGCAGTTGCCTTCCTGAAACTTCATGTCGATCCACTTGGCGCCGCAACCCTCGGCCCAGTGATACAGATCGTGCAGCGAATGCTCAAGGTAATACCGTGCCCACACTTCATCGGCCGACCCGCCGCCCCACTTGATCCAGTCTGCAAAAGCGAGATCCGGCGTGTCTTCGATACCCTGCGATTTTTGCAGCGGCGTCCCGACGATACAGCAGCCGCCGCCTGAGATCGCAGCGGTACCGCCACATTCGTCGGCTTCCTCCACTACCACGGCCGTGCCGCCAGCCCGGCCAACTTCGATGACAGCCGGTATACCCGCGCCGCCGCCGCCGATAATGGCAACATCAAATTCCAAGCTCGAATTGACCATTGGGACTCCCTATAAGGACCGTATTGAGGACTTATCACCGTTGTTAGTTTGTGGTCAAACTACCCTGATGTTCTTGACTTGATTCTGCAGCCTTTGAACGGCGGCTTGTCTTTTTGCTAGCATATCGCCGAGATATTATCCGAATCGATTGGACGCCATTTGACAAAACCCCATTTACGATTAGCCGAGGGATTGTTTAATCGTTTTCATTGGGAGTAGCCAAAAAAGTTTATTTGAGCGATCCACGAAAAAAATCCGACCCGCAAATCATCCAACCGACTGGTTCGCCATACCTTCCTATTCCCCAGAAAATTGATTTGCCTTTGCAGCTTGTGGTCGCTGAGGCACTTTGCTAAAGACAGCCTTACTCATCGTATGCGTTTTTCTTCAACACCCTGGTTTGTCGCTGCTTTAGCGTTTGTCGTTCTCGGTTTTTCCCGCGGACTCCATTCTTCGTTCGGAGTATTCAATGTTGCGTTGCTTGACACTTTCGGTTGGAGTCGAGGGGCGACCGCCGGTATTTTTTCCATCGTTCTCACCGTCGATGCCATGTTGTCACCGGTTGCCGGATACCTTCTGGATCGTTATGGACCAAAGAAAGTGGTCATCGCCGGTTGTTTCAGTCTTGTACTGGGCCTTTTTTTAAGTAGCCAGGTAAGCGCGCTTTGGCAGCTGTACATTTGTTTTGGACTGATTAGTGCTTTTGGCTTTACCTTCATGGGTATGGTGCCGCATGTGTTTCTGGTCTCCGAATGGTTCTATTCCAATCGCGCTTCGGCTATCGGCGTGGTGTATGCGGGGTCGGGTGTTGGCATTATGATACTGGCGCCGCTCAGCGAATGGTTAATTTCGACTTACGGTTGGGCGCGAACTTTGGAAATATACGCGGCAGTGGTTTTAGTCCCGCTCTTGCCACTGGTCTGGATTTTCTATCAATACGGGCCTTTCGGTGAAAAGCTCCGGCATCATGGTCAAAAAAAGAACCACGAGAATCAATGGACGGCAAAACTCGCGCTCAAAAGTCTTCAGTTCTGGTTACTCTTTTTCGCGCGTGTTTGCGCTGCATCGGGGACTACCGTCATCGTCACTCACCAAGTCGCCCACGTCGTAGACGTCGGCTATAGTAAACTATTCGCCGCATCTATTTTCGGTTTTGCGGGTATCACTAGCAGCTTCGGTAGGGTGGTTTTCGGTTTTATCGCCGACCGTCTATCGAGACAAGCCGCCTATACGATTAATATTCTGATGACTATGGTCGGGGTCGGTGCCCTCATAATATTACACGATCCCAGCCAAACCTGGCTGCTCTATGTCTACGTCATCTTCTTTGGTATTGGTTTCGGTTCACGTGCGGTAATCTTCTCCGCATTGACGGCAGACATCTTTTCCGGAAAGGGTTTTGGTTCAATTCTCGGCTATTCCACGGTCGCTGTAGGTGTCGGTGGTGCGTTGGGTTCCTGGTTGGGTGGTGTCTTTTACGATTGGACGGGGAGCTATCTTGTCTCATTTGGATTATCGGCTTTGGTGCTAGCGTTTTCAGATATCTGCATCTGGTTGGCCGCAGTGCCATCCGTGGCCCACTATGACAAACGACTCTGGGGAGAGGACTCGACAGGACGCTGATAGACATTTATCTGAGCGGTCGCGTTCTGAGTTCATAAATCGCGACGTCTCCTGAAGGCGGTCGTCGTTCGAGTCAAACCAGGAACTTTGTATCGCAACTGTATCCTCGCCCACTGAACGTCTGACGCAAACAAAGACGCGGGCCTCTCTTAAAGGCAAATGCCTGTTGATTTCTTTCAAAGCTATCGCTCGCGTAACCGAACCCCTTTTTGTCCCATCGTTTCATACCCTTGTTCTCAAGCAGTTAACCTTGAGGGTGTGACGAGAAGTTGCTACTTTGAAGTGCGGATTAATTTTATGGATTCAAGATTGCGCGAAGGCATAAATCTATTCAATGAAGGCCGTTTTTTTGAGTCCCATGAAGTTTGCGAGACCCTTTATCGTGAAGCCGAGGAGCAGGACAAGCCGTTTCTCGAGGGGTTGGTTCAGTTGTCCGCTGCGTGCCGCATGATCGCGGATTTCGGCGAGATTAAAGGACCGGTGAAGCTCATCTATCAAGCCCTCATTCGCTTCGAAAATTATCAACCCACCTATTCAGGCGTCAAAGTCGCCGACCTGATTACGGCGATGGAGTCCTGGGCCAAAGAGCTCGAAGCCGGCCGCATTAAGGACCCAAAGCCAATCCCGAGAATTCCTCTGCGTCGGTTTCATTTCTTCTAAATGAACGGTTCAAAGATAAAAGAGATGCTGCACCGCTTCCTTGATGGAAAATGGAGCGGAGCCAAGCGACTTCAAGGTCTTCAGGGTGGGGCATTGGCTTATGTGCTCGGGCTCGTGGCGGAGCAAAACCGCCGGCCGATCCTTATTATCGCGGCGACCGCGCATGACACGGAGAGCCTGTATGACGATTTAACGTTCTTTACGGGCCTGGATCGATCTCTAGCACCGTTCCGCAAGAGACTCCATCTGCTTCCCTCCTGGGAAGTTCTCCCGTTCGAGAAATTATCGCCTCATCCCGACAATTTGGCCGGAAGGCTAGAGGGTTTATATAAGCTGATTGAAGAGCCGGCGCCGATCTTGATTTCGACGCCTGCTGCGCTGATGCAAAAAGTTATCCCAAAGGAGACGTTAAAACAGTCGTACCTCTATCTGGTGGCGAGCCAGGAGTTGCCACGGGAAATGCTGACCGAGCATCTAGTGCAGTGGGGCTTTCAAAACGTCCCTTTGGTGGAAGAATGCGGCGACTTCAGCGTGCGCGGCGGAATCGTCGATCTGTTTTCACCGGGTTATATGTTGCCGCTACGACTGGAATTCGACGGTGACCACCTGGAATCCATTCGAGAGTTTAATCCCGCCAGTCAACGTTCCGATAGGGCTTTAGAAGATTTATTGCTTTTGCCGATGAAGGAGTTTTCCCTGAGGCGGGCCGCTACCGAACAGGTCGTGCGGAAGTTGGATCAGCGGGCGACGGAGCTGGACATCGACCGGCGCGAGAAGAACGCTTTGCTTGACTCAGTCAAAGAGGGCATTCCATTTCCCGGCATGGAATTCTTGGTTCCTTATTTTTACCCAGCGCTCACTTCGGTGTTTTCTTACTTGCCGCCTGAGACGCTAGTTTGTTTGGCGGGAGCGGATCGAGTGGAAGGAGAGGTCGAACGATTTGGTCATCTCGCTTGGGATCGCAACGCCAAGGCAAAAGAGGATGGCCGCCTAGTGCCGCCGGTAGAAGAACTCTTTTTGAACGAGCATGAGTGGCGCGCTGCCATCGAACCTTTCGCTCAGCTGCACTGTGAGGCGTTGACGATCATGGCCGTTTCCGAGCGGGCACAAGAAACGACGCTGACGATCGAGTCGTTTCTCACCAACGACATACGTCACGAGACTCTGGCCAAATATGGCAAGGAGCCGTCGTTGGCACCGCTTATCGAGCGATTGCGGGCATGGGAGGGTCATAAGGTCATGTTTGTCGCGCCCACTCGAGGCGACGCCGGCCGGTTGCGGGAATTACTCGGCCACTACGAAATAGATATTCCCATTGAAGATAGGCCCGCGGCCGCGCTGCTCAATTGTACTGAACGTACGCAGGCCGTGGTGCTGGGCCAGTTGAACCAGGGATTTCGGATGCCGGTCGCCGGCCTGGTCGCGGTGACATTTGATGAAATCTTCGGAACACACAAGAGACACCCCACCATAGCGGCTAAAACCCATCCGAGTCACTTTCTCACTAGCCTCAGTGAATTGAAACAAGATGATTTCGTGGTTCATCTGGATCACGGCATTGGGGTTTACCGCGGCCTGAAGTTCCTAAAGGTTGCAGGCGTCGAGGGCGAATTCTTGCACCTGGAATACGAGGGTGGAGATCGGCTCTACCTGCCGGTGGACCGTATCAATATCGTACAAAAGTACATCGGCGGCGATGGCGTGCAACCGTCACTGGATAGGCTCGGGGGTGCCGCTTGGGAAAGAGTTAAGGCGAAAGCGAAGAAATCGATTTTCGCCATGGCGGAAGAACTTGTCCAGCTCTACGCCCTGCGTGAAGCCCGGGAAGGCATAGCCTTCGCCGCTCCGGATGCACTTTACCGCGAATTTGAAGCGGCTTTCGAATTCGAGGAGACGAACGATCAGCAACGCGCGATCGACGAATCGCTTGATGACATGCAGCGGAAGAAACCGATGGATCGGTTGGTGTGCGGCGATGTCGGTTTCGGCAAGACCGAGGTCGCTATGCGGGCGGCGTTTTTGGCCGTTGAGGGCGGCAAACAGGTGGCGGTGCTGGCGCCGACGACCATCCTGGCACAACAGCACTTGCAGACGTTCCGCCACCGTTTCCGTAATCATCCTGTTCGAATTGAAATGGTTAGCCGCTTTCTGACCACCAAAGAGTGCGAGCAAGTACTCCGAGATGCGGCCAAAGGAAACGTCGATGTTGTCATTGGTACGCACCGTCTACTTCAGAAAGACGTCGAATTCAAGGATTTGGGCTTGGTCATTATAGATGAGGAGCATCGATTTGGCGTCGCTCACAAAGAGCGGCTCAAAAAGATGCGCCAGATGGTCGACGTCATGAGCCTTACGGCGACACCGATCCCACGGACGCTCCATATGTCGATTGTTGGCATCCGCGATCTTAGCATCATCGAAACTCCGCCGGTTGACCGGCTTGCCATACAAACTTACGTGACCCGCTATGACGAACGAGTCATTCGTGACGCAATTTTGCGCGAGCTCGAGCGCGGCGGACAGGTATTTTTCTTGCACAATCGTGTTGAGACCATCGACCGCATAGCGTTGAAGCTTGCCGAGCTGGTTCCCGAAGCGAAGATGGCTGTGGCGCATGGACAGATGAAGCCGAAAGAGCTGGAAAGGGTGATGCTGCGTTTCCTTGAAAACAAGACGCAAGTGTTGATCTGTTCGGCGATTATCGAATCCGGTCTGGATTTCCCGAACGCCAATACCATTATCATCAACCGCGCCGATCGATTCGGTTTGGCGCAGCTTTATCAACTGCGTGGCCGAGTCGGCCGTTCTCATCGCCATGCTTATGCATACCTGTTGATTCCGGGCGAGCAGGCGATCACGCCGGAGGCGGAGAAAAGACTGCGTGCCCTTCAAGAGATAGACGGCCTGGGTGGCGGGTTCAAATTGGCGCTGCACGACCTGGAGATTCGCGGCGCAGGTAATCTTCTGGGACAGCAGCAGTCCGGTAATATTACCGCTGTCGGTTTCGAGCTTTACACCGAAATGATGGAAAATGCCGTGCGCGAGCTCAAAGGCGAAGAAGTGGCGCCGGAGATCGAGCCGGAAATCCGTTTAGGAATCTCCGCTTATTTTCCCGACGATTATATTCCCGATGCCAATCAGCGTTTGTATTTCTACAAACGACTAGCAAGCCTGCGTAACCCGCCTGAGTTGGAAGAGATCAAAGAGGAGATCCGTGACCGGTTTGGTCCTCATGGGCCGGCCGTCGAAAATCTTTTTATGATCATGAACCTGCGGCGCGTGCTCAAAGAATTTCTCGTCCAACAGATCAGCGTATCCGATGGCAAGGTCTTTCTGCTCTTCCATCCGCAGTCACCGGTAAAGGTCGAAAAGTTGTTAGAGCTTATCAGGAAACCCAAAAGTCGTTTCCGCCTCTCGCCGGATGGCCGATTTTCGTTTTTACCGCAGGATCAAGAATGGGATGCGTTGGTTAGCGAAGTGATACAGTTGCTGCACAGTATTCGTGATCGTGAAATGAATTTGCAACTTCCTTCGGAGCCGCTGCACGGGAACGCGATCTAGGCGACATTGAACGGCCTTCGCGGAACGGCCTTCGCGCGCAGCCCAGTGTAACTTGTTTCGTTTTGCCGCTTCAATGCGGGCGAAAACATGCTTTCAACGGGAACGGCTGGCGCGCTTCAAAGCTGAAGGTTGGCTTTTCCGGATGACTGTGATACCCCTTGCATGATCGGGCTTCAAAAAAATAATTTGCCGAGGTAAGATTCTCTATGCTGAGGCATACTATTGAAAAAACCCTTCTATTGATCACGTATCTGGTTTTCTTAGCTCCCTCATCGGTACAGGGCCGAGTTATCGAGCAGATCATTACGGTGATCGATGGCGAACCCTACACGCTAACGAATCTAAGTGCCTACGCGAAGAGCAAGATGGCGCGCGATTTTCCGACCGGATCGTTGGACAGGATCAATGCCAGCGACCGAGAAGTACTGGAGCAGTTCATCACTGAAAAGCTGCTCGATGCGGAGATTCGTGACGCGGGAATAAAAATTACCGACCAGGATATCGATCTCTACATTGATCAGATCAAACAGCGAAATCGTCTTACCGATGATGAACTCAAGACCGCTTTGGCTCGAGAGGGCCAGAGCATGCCGGCGTACAAGGCCTCGGTCAAAGCCGAGCTTGAGAAAGGTGAGCTGATCAACCGTCAGGTCAGAAAGAAAGTCAACGTTACCAACGATGACGTGGAACGTTACTACAAACTGAATTCCAAGAGCTATCGAACCGACGACCGGGCGCGGCTTCGTCATATTCTACTGCCGCTGGCTGAGAAGGCGTCTCCTGAAGAGGTACATGCGGTGACAGCAAGAGGCAACGATTTATACAATCAAATCAGCTCGGGCGAGGATTTTGGCAAATTGGCGCAAAAATATTCCGATGGTGCCGGCCGGGAGTCGGGCGGCGATATTGGCTGGGTCAATCGTGGCACGTTGTTGAAACCCATAGAGGAGGTCGCATTCGATAAGTTATCCGTCGGCCAGGTCAGCCGGCCTGTGCGTAGCAGCATGGGCCTGCATTTGGTGAAATTGGAGAGCCGGGAAAGCGGTGCGATTCTTCCATTATCGATGGTCGGGCCGAAGATTAAGGAAGAACTTTACGGCAAGGCGATGGAGGAACGTTACTCCAAGTGGCTCAAATCCGACTTGCGACGCAAACACACGGTTGATGTAAAAATTGCCGGTGTCGTCTTCAAGCCGGAAGATTCTAAGGAAGATACAATGGGTTCCCTGATGGCGAAGTCCAGCCGGCTTAATCGAAAAGAGGACCGTAGTATTTTGAGTTACTTTAATCCGCTTTCGTACATTGTCAAAGAAATTCCGTCTGACGAGGAAGATCCAAAAGGTCCATTAGCAGGCAAAAATATCGTCAGCGTCTTCGGGGTTCCGCTCTTTACCACCGAAGCAGTTGACGATGTTCCTGACGTACCCGCACCTACGGACCCGGCAGAAGACAATTCAAAGTCCGGTGAATCAGGCGGGTTTTTTGATCGGCTGAATCCTTTCGGGCGCTAGCCTTTGTTCTCGATCAATCATCAAGGATCATCTAACCGGTTCATTAGTGTATGCCTCATAAACCCATCGTCGCCGTAACCATGGGCGATCCTGCGGGAGTCGGTCCTGAAGTCATTCTGAAGGCACTCAGCCATGCAGCGGTTAAACGGGCCTGTAATCCTCTCATTCTTGGGGATTGGGGGGTTCTTCAACGAGCTCGCGGGAAAAGCAAAAACCCGCCCAAGTTAGTCTGTTGGCAGCCCGGCGTGCCTTTGTTGCCTTTGTTAAATGGGCGCCGTGGCTTTGTCGTTTGTCAGCTATCGGCGCTGCGGGCAAAAGACTGTCGTCCAGGGCGCCCGGTAAAAGCGGCAGGTCATGCAGCCTACCGCTATATCACTGTGGCAGCGAGACTTGCGTTATCGAACGTAGCTGATGCAATCGCGACGGCGCCTATCAGCAAAAGCATTCTGATCGATGCGGGCTACAACTATCCCGGCCATACTGAACTTTTCGCCGAGCTCAGCCGTACCCGAGAGTGCCGGATGATGTTGATCGGCAAGAAGCTTCGGGTTGTCTTAGTGACCGGACACGTGGGCTTTATGAAGGTCGTGCGCGGTCTGACGTGCGACGGTATTCGAACGACATTGGAATTGACCTATTGTGCTTTAAAGAATTCATTCGGAATTTCGCGTCCCCGCATTGCAGTTGCCGCGCTGAATCCTCATGGCGGTGAAGAAGGTATTTTCGGTGACGAAGAGAAAAAAATCATCGTGCCGGGAGTTCAGGCGGCCAAACGCAACGGAATTCCGGCTTTCGGGCCATTTCCAGCCGATAGCCTGTTTCATAAAGCTGCGCGCGGCGAATATGATGCGGTTGTCTGCATGTATCACGATCAGGGCTTGATTCCACTTAAGTTACATCATTTTTTCGGCGGAGTGGCGCTGACGTTGGGACCTCCTTTCGTTCGAACATCGGTGGACCACGGCACGGCATATGACATTGCCGGCAGCGGCAAAGCCGATGAGAGCAGCATGAAGGAAGCTATTCTATTGGCAGCGGAGCTCGCCAGGCTGAAAATGAAAGCCAGAAATTAGTGACCCCGTCGATCTTTCGCGAATACGACATCCGCGGCATGGCGGAAAGAGATTTTGACAGTCAATTCGCCCTTCTGCTCGGCAGAGTGCATGGCACAATGGTGAGTGAGGGGGGTGGCACGCGCGTCACTGTCGGGCGAGATTGCCGCTCGACTTCGAATCAGTATGCTGAAGCGGTCATCGCTGGACTGGTATCAACCGGTCTGCATGTTTACGACATCGGTGTCTGCCCCACGCCCTTGCTTTATTTTTCTCTTTTTCATCTAGATGTCGATGGTGGAATCGAAGTAACCGCAAGCCATAACACTTCGGAGTATAATGGGTTTAAGCTTTGTCTCGGCAAAAATACGCTTTACGGTGAGCAGATCCAGGATATAAGAGCCACGATGGAGCAAGCCCGGTTCACTCAAAAGCCCGGCGGCAAGGTAGAACGGTATGAAATTACTGCGCCTTACCGCCAGCATCTTTTGCAGGATGTTCCTAAGCTGAAGCGCTCGCTTAAGGTCGTCGTTGATGCCGGTAGCGGCGCCGGCGGTCCCGTGGCGCCGCCCATTTTTCGGCAGTTAGGCTGTACAGTCTGGGAGATCGCCTGTACTCCAGACGGTAATTTCCCAATTCATCATCCGGACCCGACGATTCCAAAAAATCTCGAACTTCTCGTCGACAAGGTACGCGCTGAGAGGGCCGATTTGGGCATAGCGTACGATGGCGATGCAGATCGTATCGGCGCGGTTGATGAAAATGGAAACATTCTTTGGGGTGATGAACTGTTGGTGCTTTTCGCCCGCGATGTTCTTCAGCGTAATCCTGAGGCCATTGTCATTTCAGAGGTCAAATGTTCGCAGAGGCTTTATGATGAAATCGCCAAGCGTGGCGGCACGCCGATCATGTGGAAAGCGGGTCATTCGCTCATCAAGGCGAAGATGAAAGAGACCGGCGCGCTGTTGGCCGGCGAGATGAGCGGTCATATGTTTTTCAAAGAGCGCTATTTTGGCTATGACGACGCTATCTACGCTTCTCTGCGTCTATTGGAAATTCTGGCGAATTCTGACGGACCTTTGTCCGCTTTGTTGGCGGATTTGCCCAAGACTGTGTCTACTCCGGAGATCAGGATCGATTGTCCTGACGACAGGAAATTTATCATCGCCGAAAGGGCCAAGGACTACTTCCGTAAACACTACGATATCATCGATGTCGATGGTGTCCGCGTGCAATTTCCGCAAGGTTGGGGACTCATCCGGGCATCAAACACGCAGCCTGCGCTGGTGCTTCGCTTTGAGGCTCAGACGGTGGAGAAAATGCAAGAGTATCGTGCGATTGTCGAGGCTAAGCTCAAAGAGCTGGAGAGTTAGAAGAGCGAAGAATGCGCGGAGAGATCGTTGTTAGAGGCGCGCGAGTTCATAACCTCAAGAACATCGACCTGGAGATCCCGCGCGAGCAGCTTGTCGTCATCACCGGTGTTTCTGGTTCCGGCAAATCGTCGCTGGCCTTTGATACGCTCTATGCTGAAGGGCAGCGCCGCTATATAGAATCTCTTTCGGCAGACACACGCCAGTTGCTTCAGCAGATGGACCCACCCGACGTCGATTCAATCGACGGCCTCTCTCCGGCCATCGCAGTCCAGCAGAGATCGGCAAACTTCGGGCCGCGTTCGACTGTTGGAACCGTGAGCGAAATTCACGATTTTCTGCGGTTACTGTTCGCCCGTGTGGGCCAGCCTGCTTGTATTCGATGCGGCGCCGATATCTCAGTGCAAACCACAGAGCAAATTGTCGATCAACTCACAGCACTGCCCGTAACGACAAGAGTGATTGTTCTGGCGCCGGTGGGGAGCGCGAAAAAAATCGACTCCAATGAACTGCTTCGCGAATTCGCCCGCCAGGGGTTCACGCGGGTTAGAATTGACGGCGAGGTGCACGAGCTTTATGAACAGATCAATCTCAAAAAAAACCGCAGCTACCGAATCGATCTAGTTATCGATCGTCTTTCAATTAGAGAGGGGATCGAAAAGCGCCTAGCGGAATCGGTTGAAGTCGCTTCCCGCGTCGGTCAGCAGGTGATCACTGTCGAGGTTCAGCTTGAGTCGGCTGTGCCGCCGATCAAAGAATTGCGCTTCAGCCAAAAATTTGCTTGTGCCGAATGCGGCAGTTGCTTCGCCGAAGTGACCCCCAGTCTGTTCTCATTCAACAGCCCTCATGGTGCCTGTGCGGCTTGCGGCGGACTCGGGAGCCGTCAAAAAGCAACTCGCAAGTCCGATCGCGATACGGGCGCGACCGCACTGGTGAAATGCAATCACTGTCAGGGGGCTCGGCTGAGAAAGGAAAGTTTGGGCGTTACTATTGAGGGTAAGAATATCGCTCAGGTGACCGCGTTGCCAATTGCCGAGGCGATTCGATTTTTCGAAACGCTCCGGCTTGGGGAGAAAGAGCAAGTCGTTGGTGCGAAGATACTCACCGAGGTTCTCGCTCGGCTCCGTTTCCTAGCGCAACTTGGACTCGAATATCTTACCCTAGATCGTCCGTCGGCGACGCTCTCCGGCGGTGAAGCGCAAAGAGTCGGATTAGCCACACAGATCGGTTCAAGCCTATCAGGTGTGCTTTACATTCTTGACGAGCCCAGTATTGGGTTGCACCAGAAGGACAATGCGCAACTGTTGGAACTCTTGAAAAGGCTTCGTGACGGCGGCAATTCCGTGGTCGTCGTCGAACACGATCCGGAAACTATTCTCAGCGCCGATCATGTCATCGATATGGGGCCGGGCGCCGGCCTCAACGGTGGTCAAGTCGTTGCGCAAGGAACCGCTGGCAAACTCATGGCCCACGAGCACTCGCTCACGGGACAATACTTGTCCGGCCGCAGAACGATTCCGATTCCGTCGCGACGACGAACAGATTTAGGCGAGTCCCTTATTATCAAGGGCGCGCAGCAAAACAATCTCCGCGACATAACAGTGGAGATTCCGGTTGGCGTAATGACTTGTGTAACGGGAGTTTCAGGTTCGGGCAAAAGTACGTTGGTGATGGATGTTCTCTATGATGGGGTATCCCGGCGTCTGCGGAGTGCGCGAACCCAGAGCGGCACCTTCGATGATCTAACCGGTTGGGAGAATTTTGACCGCGTTATCGGGGTTGACCAGAGTCCGATCGGTAGGACCCCGCGCTCCAATCCGGCGACTTATACCGGCATCTACGAATTTATCCGCGAACTTTTCGCAAAGCTCCCTGAGGCCCGGGTCAGAGGCTATAAACCAAATCGATTCTCGTTCAATACCAGCGGGGGACGGTGCGAGGCTTGTAGCGGCGATGGTGTCAGGCGGATAGAAATGTATTTTCTTGCCGATGTTTTTGCCACCTGCGATGTCTGCAAAGGTCGGCGCTATAATCGAGAAACACTCGAGATTAAATACAAGGGGCATAGCATCGCGGATGTCTTGCAGTTGACCGTTGTACAAGCTTTGGATTTGTTCGCTAGCATACCCGCCGTGTCGGAGCGGCTTCATACGTTGATAAGCGTGGGGTTGGGCTATCTTCAACTGGGACAACCAGCTCAAACTCTTTCAGGCGGCGAATCGCAGCGTGTCAAGCTTGCGAAGGAACTGGCGAGGAGATCGGCCGGCCGATCTCTGTATGTTCTGGATGAGCCCACGTCTGGGCTCCATTTTTCCGATATTGACCAACTTTTGGGTTTGCTTCACCGTTTAACCGATGCGGGCAATACCCTGGTTATCATCGAACATAACCTCGAAGTGATTAAAAATGCCGATTATGTCATCGACCTCGGTCCTGAAGCAGGCGTAGATGGCGGTACAGTCATTGCCCTGGGAACACCTGAAGAGGTGGCGGCGGTAGCAGATTCTCACACTGGCCGCTATTTGGGGAAAGTGCTTACTGTTAGAGAGTAAGCATAAAGGGTGGTTCGCCTGGTAGCGGCTTTTTACTGCGAGATACTGCTTTAATAGGATTGCGTGCGCGGTGAACGGTAAGATTGACTCAGAATACCTTATTCGGTATCGTTAAATCAGACTAATTTAGTGGGATAACTAAATAGAAGCAGCAGATAAATTTAAAGCTGACCATTAGCCGTATGAAACTGCCTATCTACATGGACAATCATGCAACCACACAAGTGGATTCCCGCGTATTGGAGACAATGCTGCCGTTTTTTACCGAGAAATTTGGCAACGCCTCGAGCCGAAACCATCTGTTCGGTTGGGAAAGTGAAGCAGCGGTCGATACAGCGCGGCAACAAGTTGCCCGTTTGATTCATGCAGCATCGCCGCACGAGATCATATTTACCAGTGGCGCCACAGAGTCGGACAACTTCGCTATCAAGGGCATCGTGGATGCATATGGGCAGAACGGAAATCACATCGTCACCTGTGCCATCGAGCATAAAGCAGTTTTAGATAGCTGTAAGGCCATGGAGAAAAAGGGCTATCAAGTGACTTATTTGCCGGTGAGCCCTAATGGCCTCGTTGATGTAGAGCGGTTGCGCCAAGCGATTACGAATAAGACCATTCTGATTTCCATAATGGCCGCCAATAACGAGATTGGCACAATAGAGCCGGTACGGGAGATCGGGCGATTAGCTAAAGAAAGAGGAATTTTGTTTCATACTGATGCTACCCAGGCAGTAGGTAAAATCCCCATAAATGTTGAAGACATGGGCATTGACCTGCTCTCTCTCACGGCGCACAAAATATATGGCCCTAAGGGAGTGGGAGTACTTTACGTTCGATCATCGAAGCCGCGGATTAAAATCAACCCGCTGATCGAGGGCGGAGGACAGGAACGAGGAATCCGCTCGGGAACGCTCAATGTTCCGGGAATAGTCGGTTTAGGGAAGGCTTGTGAGATCGCTCAACAAGAACTGATGTCCGACGGTGAACGAGTCATGGGTTTGAGCGAGCGATTGAAAACCGGAATCTTAAGCCAGCTTGACGAGGTGAGCGTCAACGGCCATTTATCACAGCGATTACCTGGCAATATGCACCTGAGTTTCGCTTTCGTCGAAGGTGAATCACTGTTGATGGGGCTTAAGGAGATCGCGGTCTCAACCGGCTCTGCCTGTACCTCTGCAAGTCTCGAACCTTCCCACGTGTTACGGGCAATCGGCTTGGAGGAACATTTGGCCCACTCCTCTATCCGCTTCGGGCTGGGCCGCTTTAACACTGAAGAAGAAGTAGATTACACGGTGCGCCGAGTGGTCGAGGAGGTGTGCCGTTTACGTGGGCTGTCGCCGCTTTACCGTGCCAAGAAAACCAAGGTGGGGAGGCAGGAAACGAGTAATAAATTACAGGAGAGTGTCTCCTAGTCATTTTATCTTTACAGGAGAAACGGCTGTATGGCCACAGGAATTAATCTAACCGAGCGTGCCGCCGCACGCATCAAAGAAATGGTCATTGCTGAGAACCGCGAAGGGCAAGGATTAAGGCTTAAAGTGGTCGGTGGCGGCTGTTCGGGCCTGCAATACAAGCTGGACTTTGATCTGCCAAAGGGAACCGATAAAATCTTTGAGAAGGATGGCGCGAAGGTTCTGGTCGACATGAAGAGCTTGCTTTATCTCATGGGCACGGAGCTCGATTACAAAGAGGAATTGATGGAGTCGGGATTTGTTTTTCAAAATCCCAATGTTAAAAAAGCCTGCGGCTGCGGTGCCTCTTTCACAGTCTAAGAAGCAGTCGCAGCCTTATAGGAATCGCAATCATGAAAACTGGTAACAATACGGTAGAAGATCTGACCCGACGCGAATACAAGTACGGGTTTGTCACAGACATCGAATCGGATACCGTACCGCCGGGTTTGAATGAAGACGTCATCCGCCTGATTTCGACGAAGAAAAATGAGCCGGAGTTCATGCTGGAGTGGCGTCTCAAGGCTTACCGACACTGGGCAAAACTAGAAAAAACTCAGGCGGAACCAAAGTGGGCCATGGTCCGTTATCCGACCATTGACTATCAGGCGATTAGTTATTATTCGGCGCCAAAGAATAAGGGAGACGGTCCCAAGAGTTTGGAGGAAGTTGATCCCGAACTGCTGAAAACTTACGAAAAGCTCGGCATTCCCTTGCGAGAGCAGGAGCGTCTTGCTGGAGTTGCGGTCGATGCCGTCTTTGACAGCGTGTCCGTGGCGACGACCTTTAAAGGAAAATTGGGGGAGATGGGGGTTATTTTTTGTTCGTTCTCCGAGGCATTGCAAAATCATCCTAATTTAATTCAGAAATATCTGGGTTCCGTGGTTCCTTATACGGATAATTTCTTTGCCGCCTTGAACTCAGCGGTCTTTAGTGATGGCTCATTTTGTTACATCCCCAAGGGTGTGCGTTGTCCCATGGAGCTTTCGACATATTTCCGTATCAATGCTTCAGAGACGGGACAATTCGAACGTACCCTTATTGTCGCCGAGGAGGGAAGTTCGGTAAGCTATCTAGAGGGGTGTACGGCGCCAATGCGCGACAAAAATCAATTGCATGCAGCGGTCGTGGAACTGGTCGCACATGACAATGCCCAGATCAAGTATTCGACGGTACAAAACTGGTATCCGGGAGATTCCGAGGGCCGCGGCGGCATTTACAATTTTGTCACCAAGCGCGGCAGATGCGCCGGAAAGCGCTCGAAGATTTCGTGGACCCAGGTGGAGACCGGCTCCGCGATAACTTGGAAATATCCGAGTTGTCTTCTGCAGGGCGACGATTCGGTGGGTGAGTTCTATTCGGTGGCGTTGACTAATAACTACCAGCAAGCCGATACCGGCACCAAGATGATCCACATCGGCAAGAACACCAAGAGCACTATTATTTCGAAAGGTATTTCCGCCGGACACGGACAGAATACGTACCGCGGTTTAGTGAAGATCATGAAGGGGGCGGCGGGAGCACGGAACTACTCTCAATGTGACTCGTTGTTGCTCGGAGACAAATGTGGAGCGCACACCTTTCCATATTTGGAGGTTTTAAACAGCAGATCGCAAGTCGAGCATGAAGCATCCACATCGAAAATCGGCGAGGATCAGCTATTTTACTGCCGCCAGCGGGGGATCTCTACGGAAGATGCCGTTAATATGATCGTGAGCGGCTTTTGTAAACAGGTTTTTCGTGAATTGCCCATGGAGTTTGCGGTAGAAGCGCAAAAACTCTTGGGAGTGAGTTTGGAGGGCAGTGTCGGCTAACTAGCAGTTCGGACGGAGCGAACAATGGGATCTGAGATTTACTTCGATAATAACGCCACCACTCGAGTATTGCCGGAGGTGTTTGACGCGATGGCTCCGTTCTTCACGGAGCTTTACGGCAATCCGTCAAGCATTCATGGCTTTGGCAGCCAAGTTGGAGGGCGAATTAGCCAAGCCAGGGAACAGGTTGCGGCTCTGATCGGGGCTGCTGATCCGGTGGAAATCATTTTCACCAGCTGTGGCACCGAGGGCGATAATGCCGCGATCCGCGGATTGCTGGAGGCACACCCGGAAAAACGCCATATCGTCACTACCCAGGTGGAGCATCCGGCCGTCCTAGGTTTGTGCCGGCACCTAGAAAAAAAAGGTTATCGGGTAACATGGCTTGGTGTGGATCAAGACGGCACGTTGGACTTGGACGAGCTCCGTGATTCGGTTACCAGCGACACCGCTTTGGTCTCAGTCATGTATGCAAACAATGAAACAGGGGTTATTTTTCCGATTGAACGAATCGGCGAGATCGTTAGAGCCAAGGGAATTCCTTTCCACGTCGATGCGGTGCAGGCGGCGGGAAAGCTTCCTATAATCGTAAACAACAGTCCTATTGATCTCTTGACTATCTCGGCCCACAAGTTTCATGGGCCCAAGGGGGTCGGCGCGCTCTACGTTCGACGCGGCATAACATTTTCCCCCTTCGTCATCGGAGGGCATCAGGAGCGCAACCGCCGCGCCGGAACGGAAAACGTCGCGGGGGTTGTCGGCATGGGGACGGCGGCGAGAGCAGCTCTGGAGCACCTGGATGATGATGTTGCGCGGGTAAGCACCTTGCGTGACCAGCTGCAGGATTCTTTGCTCGGATCTTGTCCCAGCGCCCGTGTTAATGGCGATAAAGCGAAAAGGTTGCCGAATACGCTAAATATCAGTTTTAGGTACCTGGAAGGCGAATCCATTTTAGTATTGCTCGATCAACATGGCATCTGTGCTTCGACCGGCTCCGCCTGTACGTCCGGCTCCTCAGAGCCATCCCATGTCCTACGTGCGATGAGAATTCCACCGGACTGGGTGCAAGGAGCGGTTCGGTTTAGCCTGAGCCGGCTAAATACAGAAGACGAGGTTCGCTGTGTGAACGAAAAAGTGCCTGCCATCGTCAAAAGGTTAGAGGGGCTGTCTGCATTGGGCAAATTGGGTGTTGAGCAGCGGAATCAGCCACCGGCTCAAGCTATTTCCAACAGTATCGGAGCAAGGGGGTAAGGGCTATGAGCCTGATGCAGATTCCTCGTCGGGTCGATTACGGGTTACGTGCGATCATTTATCTTTCGACGCAAGACCCGGAAAAGTGTTGTTCCATCACGGAGATTGCCAAGCAACAGAATGTGCCTAAAAAATTTCTAGAGAAGATTATTCAAGATCTCATGCGTCGCGGATTGATTAGATCCAAACGCGGATCGTGCGGCGGATATAGCTTGGCCCGTTCAGCGAATGAGATATCTTTCTACGACGTAATTGAAGCGCTTGAAGGATCTATTACGGTCAATGCGTGCATGGATGAGGAGTTCAGCTGTGATCAGTTGCCCCGTTGCACGATGGTGGGAGTTTGGAGCGAGATTCAACGAAAGGTGACAGAGGTCTTTACCCGAACGACGTTAGCAGATTTACGACGCACTCCATGTCGGGATATTGTGAGCGCTTCTTCTCTATCGAGTGCGGCATGATAAGAATCGATAAAACTTCACCCGACATGAAGGCAGGCCCGTACCCTATAGGGAGGTGGGAGCTATGAGTTATGATACAGGACTAAGCATGGAAGAAAGGGTTACCTCGCTATTTCAGCCGGACACCCTGATGCCGGATCAGTACTTGGAGACTTTCCGTCGAAAGCTCTATCTCGAGCCGGAGAAAAAACTTCTGCTCGCGGTTTTGGAAGACGCCATCGCTTGCTTTCAGAAGTATGTATTCGCAAAGGACGGTAAGGGAAAGATCCTTTTTCAAGAAGCAGAGGAATGGATCTTGGAAGAGAACACCGATTGGCTTTTCTCTTTCGCCAATGTATGCGAAATGCTCGGCTTTGAGCCCAGCTATTTACGCGATGGACTGATGCTTTGGAAAGCACAGAAGGTCGAAAGTCATTCCAAAGCTAGAATTTATCAGTTAACCGCGAGAAACAGTCGAAGAAAGGGTGACGTGTCGGTGGCGCGCAGATCGACGCCGCGGATGCGCAAAGCCGCAAGCCGATAAGGAGCGATCGAAACAGTTTGCCAGTTTGAGGGCGGTGAATGCCGGCGGCATTCACCGCCTTTTTTTGCCCGGTAAGTTCCAATCCCTTGAAAAGTGGGAGAAACGACTTCATAAGTTTGTCATGACGCCGCGAAGAAAGAAAAATCGCTCTGCCATCGGAGGAGTTTTGTATGTTTTGCGTTATCGCATGGGAGAATATGCATTGCGCGGTTTTATTGCGGCAACGCGTTGGTTGCCTAATCGACTGTTAATCCCGGTGTCGACTTTGTGGGCTTGGATGACCCATCGCCTCCTGTGGAAATACCGAACTCGGATGGAGGAAAATGTTTCGGCGGCGCTGGGGGATCAGTTGATCACGCAAAGGGAGAGAAAGGCGTTTGTATGGCGCGCATGGAAGAATTTCGCACGCGGCGTGCTCGAAACTACAGTTGTTATGCATTCCCCAAGAGAAAAAATTATTCAAACCGTGCACCTGCAGGGAGAAGAACATTTGCAGCATGCCCTGCGCTATGGAAAAGGCGTGCTTGCACTCAGCGCCCATTTGGGCACATTCACCCTGATCGGTGCGCGACTTGCGGCCTCGGGTTATCATTTTAGCGTCGTGGTGAAACATCCGGGGGATGAGCAATTCGCCCGGCTAATTACCAAATATCGGACGCAACTTGGGATGCACACTATATCGGCAAAACCACGCCGGGATGCAGTTCGCGGCATTCTCAAAGCATTGCGTGAAAATCGCATTGTTTTGGTGATTGCCGATGAGTTCAAATCCGGCGATGTTATGGTTGACTTTCTGGGACAACAGTTACCGGCGCCCAGGGGGCCAGCGACTCTGGCTCTACGCACCAGCGCGGTGACGTTACCGATGTTCGCAACCCGCCAACCCGATGGCTCTGTGATGCTTGCCATTGGACCGGCGATTGAGCCTATTCAAAAAAACGACCTCGAAGCAAGCATCGCGGCGACGACGGCTCTGTACACGCGCCACCTTGAGGATGTTATCCGCCGCTATCCTGATCAGTGGAATTGGCTTGGTTTTCCACGTAAGGAAAGAATCCCCCGGGCCAAAAGGCTCAATTCCGGAGCGTTAACGAGCCACACTAATGCCGGCCAGCAGCCATCGCCGTGAGGAACTGTGTCACGTCAACTTTTTGAGTCGAAGCCGGGGCTCAATATGCCTTTTTTTTCGGTCCGTTCCAGATAGCGCATAAAAGTATATTTGTTTTCCAGTTCATCGAGCGCAAGGGGTGGTAGATCCTTCGGTTGGCCCGGTTCAACCTTGACAGCGATCAGGCTCAGCCGATCGCTCTGCCATGCCTGCAGAAACTCTGCTCTAAACTCCTCGGCGGTGCTGACCCAGCAGGCGTGTGGATAGCCTGCGCCTTTGGCCAGTGACACGGCATCGGCAATGTGGGAAGCGGTCGCGGTTCCGCCGGAGGCTTCATAAACTTCGTTGTCGAACAGCAGGTGGATGAGATTGGGTGGCCTTTGTAAAGCGATAGTCGGCAGGCCGCATAGGTTCATGAGAAAAGCGCCGTCACCGTCAATTGCAATGACCTTGCGGTGCGGCAACGCGAAAGCAAGGCCTGCCGCAATGGAAGAGACTAATCCTAAAGTGCGCGTCTTGAGATTTCCATCGCTGGGACGAACCGCCCACCATTCACGCGCGCTCCAACCGGTGCAGACCGCCAGGGCGTTTCCCGTGTCATCGGCAATGGCCTTCAAGTATGCATAGCGTTGCATCATTTCACTCCCAGCAAGCTTTTAGTTAGAAGAACTGCAACAGGTCTCTTTGAATCCTCGGCGAGAATCTGGGCGCCGACCAAAATTTCGTCGATCTCCTCTGTTTTGCGTAGAACGTACGAGCGGATGCCCAATGCCTGAAGTACTGGCTCGGTTACGGCGCCAAGGGTTGTGAAGCCCCTATCGCCGATGTCACCCGCAAAATAGATCAACAGGAGAGTGGGTATTTGAAATTGCAGCGACGTTGTCGTTACCGCATTACAACTATTTAAAAACCCGGCATTCTGCAAAATCAGGGCGGTTTTCCGTCCGGCAAGATATGCGCCGGCACAAATGCCGACACCCTCTTCCTCGCGGCATAGGGGGATATGCCGCAGTCCGGAATCTTTCTCGACTGTCCGAATCACCTCTAGCATCTTCTCGTCGGGTAGAGTCGCGACGAAATCGATTCCAGCCTTCTTCAGCCCAGCGACGATCGCCAGCGCAGATTGTTTTGCGTCCATGTTGTCCATTTAAAAAAGCCTCTTCTTATCGGGGGTACGCAAACCGTTTCATTGCAGTAAAACTTGCGAGTACCCCCCATGACCCCGCGAGTTTCTTCGCCCCTTGTCTGAGCAAATGAATGGCAGAGTACAACGCGACTATCGATTGTCATATCCCTTGTAGATTTCGATGCCAACACCGCGACGAATTACTGCGAGCGTGCGTCTATGTCAAGTGTCCGGTCGCGGGGACCGTCCTTAGGCGTCAACCCGAACATCGAAGCCACCCTTCAGCTATCAATGAGTACCCCTACAACCACGGTAGACTCAATGAGGTAAGGCTAAAGGACAAGTCTGAGAACGCATCCTTTATGGATATGGATGAGTATTATCATTTCGTTCTTGAGCCAAAGTCCCCAATAGCATTTCCCGTGTTTTTCTGCTCTGGGCTGCATAGCTCGGTCTTCGCGCTTCAACCGCAAAATCCAGCGTCTCGCGAACCGAGAAGCAGCTTTAACGAAACCGACTAACGATTTTTCGAAGAACTCAGCGCCGTTCTTTTCGTACCGCTGATGGGCGGGACTCAAAAGGGGCCTCGCTATCTGAATTACGTTGAGCGTTATCAAGCTTGATGCCAGGAAACCGGTAGACGACTTCACCGGGTCGTACCATGTTAAGTTCCTCGCGAGCCAATTTCTCCAGATAGTAATTGTCGTAACGGATACGGGACACACGCTGCCGGAGCGCCTCGTTTTCTTTCTGCAGGCGATAATTTTGCTCGTCGATTTTGCTCTTTTCTCCGCGTAGATGCCACAAATGGATCGCTCCCCGTTCACCGATGATCGTTACCGTTACGAGCAGGAGAATGAGCGCGCCCAGAAAATAAAAAACACCACTTTGGGAAAATTTGAATGGTAATGTCATTTGTGTAGATAAATGGCAATATAACATAAATTATGTTCTGGTGCTGCTGAGAAAAGTTTTCGGAGGGTGGAGATGAAAATTCAACGGGTTCAGGCTCGCGAGGTGCTTGATTCTAGAGGACAGCCGACAGTGGAGGTCGAGGTGACGCTAAAGAATGGCGCGTTCGGCCGGGCGACGGTTCCGTCCGGCGCATCTACCGGCGTTCACGAAGCAGTGGAACTCAGGGATGGCGGCAAACGCTTTTTGGGTAAAGGTGTTGCGCGTGCAGTTCTGCATGTCAACGAAAAGATTGCTCCGCATCTTCGCGGCAAAGAAGCCAGAGAGCAGGCATCGATTGATCAGATCATGCTTGACTTAGATGGATCGGCGAACAAAGGTAAGCTTGGCGCCAATGCGATTCTCGGGGTCTCACTGGCTGTCGCTCATGCCCAAGCTCAAGCCCAAGGTCTGTCCCTCTACCGCTACCTGGGAGGCACCCAGGCAAAGACTTTACCGGTGCCGATGCTCAACGTTCTCAACGGCGGTGCCCATGCCGATAATAACGTCGATCTCCAAGAATTTATGATCGTTCCCTACGGCATGAAAAACTTCAAGGAGGCGTTACGAGGAGCCGCGGAGATCTTTCAGACCCTCAAGAAGGTTTTACATGATCGTTCCTATTCGACCAGCGTCGGCGATGAAGGTGGTTTTGCGCCACGGGTTAAAAGCAACGCCGAAGCGATCGAGCTCCTTCTAGAGGCTATTACCAAAGCCGGGTATAAGGCCGGCTCGCAGGTCGCATTGGCATTGGATGTCGCTTCCAGTGAATTTTTCGATAATGGAAACTATGTGTTTAAGAAATCCGACGGGCGTAAACGCAGCCGCGACGACATGGTTCGTCTTTATGAAGACTGGGTGAAGCAGTATCCGATTATTTCCGTCGAAGATGCCTTTGCTGAGGACGACTGGGAGGGTTGGCAAATGCTGACGCAGGCATTAGGAAAGAAGGTTCAACTGGTCGGCGACGATCTCTTCGTCACGAATAAGGTGCGGCTAAAACGCGGGATCGAGTCCAAAGTCGCCAACTCCATACTGATAAAAGTCAACCAGATCGGTAGCTTGACCGAGACCCTGGAAACGATAAAATTGGCCAAAGAGTCGGGTTACACCACAGTCATGTCTCATCGCTCCGGCGAAACCGAGGACGTGACCATCGCCGATCTCGCGGTGGCTACTAACGCCGGCCAGATCAAGACCGGCGCTCCTTGCCGGGGTGAGCGAACGGCGAAATACAATCAGCTGTTGAGAATTGAAGAGGAACTGGGCAATCGAGCTTTTTATGCCGGCAAGAAAGCTTTTCGTGCCGTCCGAGGGAAATAGTTTGGAGACCACTCAGCCTGTTGCTTTAATCAGTCGGCAGCGGAAAAGAGAAAGCCTTAAAGAAAAAAGTGCTCGGGCCAGCGCCATCTCAGCGCGCTTGGCTCAAGCTTATCCTGATCTTGAAGTTCCGCTGGAATACGAAACTACTTTTCAGCTTCTCGTCGCGGTCGTTCTTTCAGCCCAGTGCACGGATTCGGCAGTCAATAAAGTCACCCCGGAGCTTTTTCACCGCTTTCCCACGCCGATCCAGTTGGCCAACACGTCTCTGGAAGAGATTGAAAGCATCATCCGCACGCTGGGCCTGTTTCGCGCCAAGGCAAGGTCGCTTAAAGCCTGTGCTCGCCAGCTAATCGAACAGTTCAACGGCGAGGTGCCAGGGACGATGGAGGAATTGACAACTCTAGCTGGCGTCGGCAGAAAAACCGCTAATGTACTCCTCGGTCACGCCTTTGACTCGCCTGGTATTATCGTCGACACCCATTGCAAGCGATTATCGCGCCGCTTGGGACTGACGCGCAGCGCGAATCCGGTAAAAATAGAACTGGATCTTAACAAGATACTGCCGCCTGATCAGTGGACCGGCTTTTCCCATCGCCTGATCATCCACGGCCGCCGGATCTGCCACGCCAGAAAGCCCAATTGCAATGCTTGTGTCGTTAATCAGTTTTGCCCTTCTAGAAATCTCACGTCGTAACATAATCTCGAAATCTGACATTCCCCTAGACAGTCAATTCAGCGAATTCCGGCGCATAGAGAATCCGCCCAGCCCTAATCGAGCCGGTCTTTAATTCTGAAATCATGAAAGCGTCAGTCGCACCGCACTCATTCTCTACTCCGAACCGATTGGCCTGTTTGAAGCCGAATCGCTTGTAATACCCAGGCTCGCCGAGGACGACGACAAATCCAATCCCCTTGCGCTCACAGGCAAATAAGCCTTCGCGAACCAGGCGCGCACCCACGCCTCGGCTTTGCATCACAGGACTGACCGCGAGCGGTGCCAGACCCGCTCCGACCGGTCCATTGAGCAATCCGGCGATCTGTACAAAACTGAAAGCGATATGACCGACGATTTGCCCCTCAAGTTCCGCTACCAGCGAAACCACCAGTCGACTATGTTGACGCAATTGCTCGACAAGCTGCGCTTCTTGGTCGGTCGGAAAGACAGATCTGAGCACCTCCCCGATTGCTATGAACTCATTGGAGTGTTCCGGGCGAACAAGAATCTTCAATGGGGATGTTAAACCTTACTGCCCGAGTCAGCCCATCGCGCCGGTTTCAGACTATTGGCTTTAGGATACTTCAGAGCAATCGGCATTTTGCCTCCAACCAGGAAAGATTCTTTCCCGCATGTTCATTTTTGAAGACCCTAAAAACTTTCAATGAACTGAGTCCAACGCGCAGTTTCAAGCTAATTGGAACATTGACGACTGCCCGAATGGGCTAATTTCAACGTTGAGGCAGAGGGTCGTTGCCGGCGATTGTTTTGAAAAGAGCGATTACGTCCGAGTCCCTGGGGATGTCCTTGATGGCTTTTTCCTGTCCCTCGGGTGTCAGCGGGGTTGGATCGTCGCCAACCATTTTTTTGAATTCCCTTAGGAAAGCAGGATCTTTAAACGTTTTGCGAAATGCGTCGCGCAAAATACTGCTCGGTTCTTGCGGCGTGCCTGGCGGTAGGATGTACGGTGAACCCACCATGCGAAAAGTGCGGAACATTGCCAGGATTTTCCTCTCCTTGTCGGATTTAGCGAAGCTTTCGAGCTCCGGCAGTTTGGCAAACACCGGGTGCGTATGACGCTCTTCTTTGGGAATTTGAATGATCGCATGTAGATGCACAAGTGTTTTTCCAAAAACTCGGGCGTTCGTTGCACCAGAGTATCGGGAATATTTGCGCGAGCATCTAGTTCACCGCGAATCATAGCAATATCAAGCTCCGGGCCTGAGTAACCGGTGATAAATCTGGGATCCTTGAGACCCAGAATCCAAGCGAAGAGTCGTCCGTTAATGTATATGTCATGTCCGACGGTCTGAGCCCCAACCCGCAAACCCGGGTGGGCCCGTAACTTGTCAAGATTGTCAAGCCCAAGTCTGGATACCGTCATGAACGTGTAATGCGCCGTGCTGTTTGAGGCGCCGAGAAAGATGGACTTGTCGAGATCATATTGAACGCCGGTGGCGCCGAGAATCGCGTTGGCGACGAGTCCTGAACCGACGTTACCAATCGTTAAGCCGTCGGGTTTTGCGTTACTGAAAACGAAATTGGCAGCCTTTCTACCGCCACCGCCAGGCATGAACTGGGTAACGATTGTCGGTTGACCAGGGATATATTTTTTGAGAAAGGGGATAGCCGCGTTGACTCGCATTGCGCCCGTCCCGCCCGGCTCCCTTCCTTGGACGAGAATGATTGTCTTACCCTGATAGTATGGGGTTATCTGGGCGAACGGCGAAGTCGAAATGCACAGTGTCATGGCAGCGACCACGGTCCAGAAAATTAACTTTCTCATCATTTTGTCTCCGTAAGAAACAGGTGCGTTGTCCAATATCGATTTGCAAAGGGCATGTCAAGTTTTTCATACCTCTGTCAGCCACAAAATTACTATAATCAGTTGGCGCCGCTCTTAAACCAGTCGAGTGATCTCATACTGAGAGATTCCAACGAGCTTTCGTTAATTGTGATATGGCGCGCCGTTTTCTTTGAGAACTATTCGCTCCGATAGCCTGTGGCATCGAGGCTTGCCGTTTGATCCTGAAGAACGCGCTGCCCCCAAAGCCATTTATCGAGTCTTATTTCAGAGCTACTTCTCGCCTTGTGTGTCCTTCATAGGTGCAGGCAGTGACAGGCTTTGTCATGGCCAAACAAATTCCGGCAACGTGCTATTCTCCAGGACCCTATAATTGGTCAGATCGACCTGCAGCGGTGTTACCGAAATATATCCGTCATGAACCGCAACGCAATCGGTGCCATCTTGCTTGTCAAAGCCGAGATCATCGCCGCCGATCCAATAGTACTTCCCGCCGCGCGGATCAACTCTCTCGACTATGTTTTCACTGTAGTGGCGCTTGCCCATGCGGGTTAACCGCCATCCTTTCAGCTCTTGTTTGGGCAGCGGCGGAACGTTGACGTTGAAAAGAGTTTCGGGCGGAATTCCACCGCTCTCCTGAATGCTCGAAACCAAGAAGGCGGTAAACTCCGCCGCGGCGCGAAAATCGAAATTACTAAACGTTACCAGAGAAACCGCTATCGAGGGAATTTTCAGTAAAGCTCCCTCTATGGCAGCCGAAACCGTTCCGGAATATATGATATCGTCGCCCAGATTTGGCCCTTTGTTGATTCCCGAGACCACGAGATTGGGTCGAACCGGCAAAAGGCCGGTCAGTGCCAGCTTGACGCAGTCGCTGGGTGTGCCGTTTACGGCCAGGCGGCGCGTTGCGATTTCTTGAACACGCAGGGGCCGGTGCAGAGTTAAAGCGTGGCTCATCGAGCTTTGCGCACGATCCGGCGCTACGGTAAAAATTTCGCCGACATTTCGCAGAGCTTCTTCGAGCGCGATGATACCTTCCGATTGAATGCCGTCATCGTTTGAGATGAGAATAATCATGTCAGCACCCATGATGGCAAAGAAGCGCGGCAGGGACAAGCTCAAGATAACTGTTTGCGGGAGCCCGAACTTGTACCATCAAAAAGGCCAAGGTATAGATCTTGAGCGAGCTGAAGGAGACTTAAGATGGCAAATGCGGAAATCGTGGCTATTGGTTCCGAGCTTTTGCTCGGTCAGATCGTGGACACCAATTCTGCCTGGATGGCACAGCGACTCACGGCTTTGGGTGTTAACCTGTATTTCACTTCGGTGGTCGGCGACAATCCCGGGCGAATGAGGGAAGTGATCCAGCGGGCTTTGGAGCGAGCCGATATCGTCATTACCAGCGGCGGTTTGGGGCCCACGCAAGACGACTTGACGCGAGAGATCGTCGCGGAAGTTACCGGCCGCAAACTCGTACCTGACCCCGACTTGTTGGAACAGGTCGAGGAGCATTTTCGTCGACGTGGCCGGACCATGACACCGAATAACCGGCGCCAAGGGTACATGCCTGAAGGAGCCATTCCGGTTAAGAATCCCAACGGTACTGCGCCGTCTTTTATAGTCGAAGATCGTCGCGGCGTTGTTTTTTCGCTTCCCGGCGTGCCGGTGGAACTCAAGTGGTTGTTTGAAAACGAAGTCGAGCCTTACCTGCGGAAGAAATTCAGCTTGGCCGAAGTCATTCACTACCGAGTGCTTAAAATTGTCGGTGTCGGTGAGAGTGCCGTGGACGATAAGATCGGGCATCTCATCGCGAACTCAAGCAACCCCACCGTCGGCGTTCTTGCCTTGCCCGGACAGGTCGATGTGCGAATTGCGGCAAAGGCTGCCAATAAAGATGAAGCGATGAAGCTTATCGCACCTTTGGAAACTGAAGTTCGTGAACTGTTAGGTAATGCAATTTTCGCTGCGGACGAAGAAACCATGGAACATGTTGTCGGTAAATTGCTGCGGGTGCAGAATAAGACCGTTGCTGTCTATGAAGATCTCACCTGCGGTAGCCTGGCGGAGCGGCTACAGACGGCAAGTTTGGAAAGCTTCGGCGCCGGGTTTATCAGCAACAGCCCGCTGGCTACGCGCGCTTTGCTGAGACACGCGCGCGACCCTCAAGGCATCGATGCCGTTATGAAAGACCCGCTGACTTTGACCGACGAACTCGCGTGGTCTGCACGCCAACAGGCAGCATGTGATTTCGGTCTGGCGCTCCATGCGATTACCGACCCCGACGGCAGAATCCAAAATCTGGCACGCGGCCAGAGCTTCGTTTCGCTTACCGACGGCAGGCGATTCCTCCAACGAACCAGCGCAAGCGCAGGGCGCAGCGCCTACGATCGCACCCGCATGACCCTGAATGCTATCGATCTTTTGCGGACCGCGCTGCTTGAAGGAATGGCTGTGTAGCGCAGAGGGTGATTGCCTACGCGCTACGCACGATTGGTCTCCTTGGAGGTTGGGTTTAAGAGGACCAAACACCTCAGGCAGTAACGTCTCTATACGAGCAAGCGGTTGTTCTAAGCTTTGGATCGATTCATTTCAAAATTCCGGCTTTTCTATGTCTCGGCCCCCACCATGCCTAGCACGACATTTTCCGCAGTATCGCTTCCGGCCAGCCGCAAAAATGGTCGTCCAACATGCCGTTCATTAAAACCTGCTCGCCAAAGTGGATGGGGTTCGGCTAAGGTCAATGAAATAAGCCGCGACCATAAGCTGGATTTCGCGCATGATTGCGCCGTAATATGCGTTCCCGGACTCATGGGCGAGCGTCAGCACATCGAACTGGCGCATATCCGGTCCGCTAAATTGAGGAAAGTAGCTCATGAGATCCCAATTCATCGCTTTACTCGCTAAGCAATCGCTCAAAGCGGTCCGGTGTGTTCTGTCGGACCACAAGTCTGCTGTTATATTTCCACCCTCGTACCGATTTTCCGTTCCAACGCCTTCTGGTAGACAAGGTGTGCCGTCGCAACATCTTGAATGGCGATACCGACGGATTTGTAGAGCGTCACTTCATCGGTATTGTTCCTACCTGGTTTCATTCCTGCGAGAACTGCGCCGATTTCTGTCTGGACAGCGGCTTCCTTGATCGACTTCTCTTCGAGGGCAAGGAGAATGTCGCCGCATTCGGCCACAATCGCTTCGCGACAATCAACGACCACCTTGGAGCGCGCTACGGTCGCGCCATCAATTTCGCGCCGATCGGGACGGTGCGAGCCGACGGCATTGATGTGCGCGCCCGGCTTTACCCACTCCGCCTTGAGAATTGGTTCTTTAGCCGTCGTTGCGGTAACGATCAAGTCAGCGCCGTACACGGTGTCTTCCGCGCTCTTCACGACTTCAATGGCGACGCCGACTTCAGCTTCCAGTTTCTTTTTCACGCTTGCTGCGCTTGTGCCGGAAGGGCTGTAGATTTTGATTTTATCGAATTTTCTCACGCGGCACAGCGCCTCAATGTGAGCTTTGGCCTGGACGCCCGCCCCAAGAATTCCCAACACCGGCGTATTTTGGTTTGCCAAAACTTTGGTCGCCATGGCCGAGGCGCACGCAGTGCGTATGGCCGTGATGTAACCCCCATCCATCACTGCGATCATTTTTCCTGTCGCGGCACTGAACAACATGATTGTGGCGAGAATCGCCGGCAAATTTTGTTTATCATTATTGTGAAAGTAGGTGACAACTTTCATGCCGAGGGCTTTATTCTCATTCAAATACCCGGGCATGCTCGTGATCCGCCCCTCGATTTGCGGCACTGGGACGACTAGGCGCACCGGCATGACAGCCTTTCCGGTGGAATATTGAATGTGGGCTCGCTCCAGCGCAGCTATCAATTCATCGACGTCAATCAGCGCTTGAATTTGTCTTTCAGATAAGATCAACATGACTTATTTTGATAGCACAAAGACACGGCGCAATGGTAGTGTGCGGCTGGTCAAACGGTTAAATCGATCGGAGGATTTATGGCAAAGCACATTCATGTCGTCAACCTTCCGAGGTCGCTATCGACAAGATCAATGCTCCGGAAGATTCGCTATTCGGCGGCTTGCGACAACGAGTGGGCGCGGTGATCGGTGCGCAGAAACTGGGCTATAGTTTCTTTAGCGTGCAACCCGGAAAAGCGGCGTTTCCATACCATACTCAGGGGCAACGAGAAATGATTTACGTTATTGATGGCGAAGGAATTTTGCGGTTCGGCAAGGACCAACTTGAGATCACGCCTGGGACCTTCGTTGTCTGCCCACCTGGAGGCGAATTTCCCCATCAGCTTATCAATACCGGAAAGAAAAATTTGCGTTACTTGGTTGTAAGTACAATGGAATACCCGGACCTCTCGGAATATCCCGACTCCAATAAAATCGGCGCCTATGCCACGACCGCCATCGGGCCGCAGGTCGGCTTCCGCGCTCTCTATATGAAAGATCAAAAGATGAGCTATTACGAAGGAGAGGATGGCCGGGAGGTCGAGCGCATCATGAAATCTCAGGCGCAGGAATAATTGCTCGTACCTGATGTGCAGGTTGGCGACATAACCACGTTGCCATTGCCCTGACAAAATCCGAAATTCGGAAAATTTATTGTTATGCCTGCTCGGTAATGCGATACTTAAACTTATTTGGTACACTTTCACGAGATCCATCGGATTTGACGAGGAAGTGAGGTGATGGAACTTACTATGAACTATTCAATGCCATTGGAGGTTTACCTCCAGTCCTCGGTTCTACGAGGCGTACTCGTCACAAACCAAGATCGTTTGAGTAACTATCTCATATTGCGCGAAGGGGACGAGGTTCTTTCCTTAGCGGATGCGAGTCTCGAGGATTTGCAGGGAAAAGTGATGGCCATGAGCTCCGCCGAATATTTGATTTACATGCAGGAGGTGTTTCTCATCGCTGATCTCAGCCCGCAATTCGGCACCGACCGTTCTGGTTACGAACCTCTTTTCGTCAAGAAAGATTCGAGTAAGGCTTTGTTGAGTGTGGGACCCTACTGGTTGCGAGGAAATATTTATGTAATTCCCGGCGCTCCTCTGCATGAACTGCTTCTGGGCAAGACCCGGTTCTTTCCGATGACTGACGCAACCTTGGTCGGCGGGTCCGACATCGGTCCGCGTGCATATTTGGTCAATCGAACTAAGATCGGGTGCATGACCGCAATAGGAGACGGTCTGGTGGAACTTTAACGCTAGCCTTGCAACTGTATTATTGGCACGAGGTTCGGGTGAATAGAAGATTTCCGATTGAGATTAATCATGTCAAAGCGGAAGCTATCGTCAGAATTGTTTGGGACGATGGCCATATTGGGAACTATCCGGAAGAATATCTTCGTGGGTATTGCCCCTGCGCGCTGTGTCAGGGGCACGGCGCGAGCCGTAACTTTATCTCCGTTCCAGAAGCGAAACTGCTCGATATCCGGCCGGTAGGGAATTACGCCATAGAATTTCACTGGCACGATGGTCACAGCACGGGCATTTATACGTACGACTATCTTCGATCCCTCTGTCCATGCCCCACCTGCGAAGATCATCACGCCGAAGACGCATGACACTGTCCTTTCATCGTTGTAGTTCGATCAAACCGTCCGATCGATTCATAAGAGAGTCCAAGGTAACGTGGCGCCGGTACACAAGCTTCTGAACGCCCAGCTCGAAAACAGCTGGCACTCAGATTGGAAGCCAGGAGTTTCTGTTTTGTGCTCTGCCGACATTTTGCAAACACTCGTTCGCCTGATTGAAAACCGCGCAAACTGTCGACTCATTTGACTAAGGCGCTTGACTTAGCTGAGCACGTTCCCTACTCTGTTTTGCTAGTCGAAGCGTTTGAAATTCGTTGTTCTTTCAATTGTTTTGCCATGCGAGAGTGGCGGAACTGGCAGACGCACTAGACTTAGGATCTAGCGGGTAACCATGGGGGTTCGAGTCCCCCCTCTCGCACCAACTTTGAAGTAAGCAACTTTGTCGCGTCAACAAGAAAGGGTCGTTGTGTGATAGTCGCAATTGTCTGAGGTTACGATCATTGTTTGCCTCGGAAATAACGGACGAAGTCATCGGTCGTGAGCAGTTATGAAAATAGATCTTCATGAGTTGAGCGCGGTACAACGAAAGATTTGTATAGAGCTGCCCGCTGACAAAGTGGCTAGCGAGTTCTCTCGTGCCTATCAGGACCTTGGACGGCGGGTTCGTATCAAAGGATTTCGTGCCGGAAAGGCCCCACGGAGCGTGCTCCAAGGCCTCTATGGCGATGAAATCAATGGCCAGGTGCGGTCACAACTAGTGGAACACTCTTTGGGGGAAGTGATCAAAGAGCGCCGTTTGCAGATTGTTTCGCGGCCGGAGATTGACGCCACTGAGTTGGCGGAGGGGCGTGAGTTTTCCTTTTCGGCGATTTTTGAAGTTAAGCCTGAGATCGACGTCAAGGACTACGTCGGAGTCGAGGTTGAAAAAATTAGGCTCTCCGTTACAGATGAGCAGGTTGATGAGGCGCTCGAACGGCTGCAACAAAGCCATGCGCGCTTAGAGCCGGTGACTGACCGTGACATTGTCGGGCCGGGGGATTTTGTTTCGCTGGATTTTGTCGGCTCAGTGGAGGGGAAACCTTTTTCTGGCGGTAAAGGTGAAAATTACCTCATCGAGGTAGGTGCAGGGCAGGCCCTACCGCAGTTTGACGAATCTCTGGTAGGGGCTAAGCAGGGAGAGCAAAAGACTATTGAGGTGGATTATTCGCATGACTATCCCAATCGGGAACTCGCTGGAAAGGCTGCGGAGTTTTCCGTGTTAGTGCGTGAGATTAAACAGAAAATACTTCCAACAATCGATGACGAGTTTGCCAAAGATCACGGTGAGTGCTCCTCGTTGGCGGATCTGAAGAGCGTCATCCGGAAACGACTAGAAGCTGAACTAAAGCAAATTCAACAGGAAGAATTGAAGGAAGAGATTCTAAACCATCTTATCGAGAGTCATTCCTTTACGCCGCCATCTACGATGGTAGAACGACAAACTCGATACTTGATGGAACGCAACTCTTCTTCTGTGGCCGGAGATGACTTTAAGACTTCTCCAACCATTGAGGAAAGCAGGAGAGCACTCGAAGGACGTGCCACCCGGCAAGTACAGGCAACCTTACTTATCGAAAGAATTTCTCAATTGGAGAAGATCGAAGTCGAAGATAGTGAGCTGCAGGAGAGGATCGACACCATGGCCAGAGCTGCCGGAGAGCGGGGAAAGACTCTGCGCGAGGTCTATTCCAGGTCCGATGCTCGAGAAGAATTGCGAGCGCAGATGGCTTTTGAGCGTACGCTGAGCTTTTTGCTGGAACGGGCGACGGTTAAGGAGGTCGATCCTCCTGCCAGTAAGGTTGATGACGAGGGTAAAAAAAGTTAGAATATCTCCTAGTCGAGGAGTTTGCTAGAAATGAATTTTATTCCCATGGTCGTCGAGCAGACCGGACGCGGGGAGCGGGCCTATGATATTTACTCGCGGTTGCTCAAAGATCGAATCGTGTTTCTCGGATCGGTCGTTACCGACGATGTAGCAAATTTAATCGCCGCTCAGTTTCTCTTCCTCGAATCAGAGGATCCCGAGAGAGATATTTTCTTCTACATCAACTCACCGGGAGGATCGGTTACAGCGGGTCTAGCCATCTATGATACAATGCAGTACATCCGTCCGCAGATTTCTACCGTGTGCGTCGGACAGGCGGCCAGCATGGGCGCTGTGCTTCTAGCTGCTGGTGCTAAAAACAAGAGATATGCGCTGCCTCATTCGCGCATCATGATTCACCAACCTCTTGGTGGATTTCAAGGGCAAGCCGCCGATATCGACATCCAAGCACGTGAAATCCTTCGTATGCGTGAAGAATTAAATAATATTCTGATGAAGCACACCGGGCAGAGCCTGAAAAAAATTGAGAAGGATACGGACCGGGATATGTTCATGTCAGGTAAGCAGGCTCAGGAATATGGAGTGGTTGACGAGGTCATCGCAGCTCGACCCGAAGGTAGTTTGAAGAAATGAAGACTTTTCTTAAATGAAGCGGGGGTTCTATGCCAAAGCATGGTGATGATCGGTCTGGAAATCTCGTTTGCTCTTTCTGTGGCAAAAGCCAAGACGAGGTTCGTAAGCTAATTGCCGGACCAACCGTATATATCTGTGATGAATGCATCGATCTCTGCAACGATATTATCGCCGAAGAGTGTGATCATGATGAGACCCTCACCGCTTCGTCCAACGTCCCGAAACCAGCTGAAATCAAGAGAGTTCTGGACCAATATGTGATTGGTCAAGAGAGAGCAAAGAAAATTTTGGCTGTGGCGGTTCACAACCACTACAAGCGTATCGACAGTCAAATGGTGACCGGAGATGTGGAACTTCAGAAGAGTAACATCTTACTTTTAGGACCGACTGGTTCTGGTAAGACTCTTCTAGCGCAGACGCTTGCACGATTTTTGCAAGTACCGTTTACTATTGCTGATGCGACTAGCCTCACAGAGGCTGGCTACGTCGGAGAGGACGTAGAAAACATCATTCTCAACCTTCTTCAAGCGGCGGATTATGATGTTGAAAAAGCTCAACGCGGAATCGTCTACATAGATGAAATCGATAAGATATCCCGAAAGTCGGACAATCCTTCGATCACCCGTGACGTGTCTGGCGAGGGTGTGCAGCAGGCTTTGTTGAAGATTATTGAAGGAACGATGGCGAGTGTTCCTCCAAAAGGCGGTCGAAAACATCCGCAGCAGGAATTTCTCCAGGTCGATACGACAAATATTTTGTTTATTTGCGGCGGGGCTTTTGTCGGTCTGGAAGATATCATTCGCAAAAGGACGGGTAAAAAGCGCATGGGCTTTGGCGGCCATCTAGATGAACAAGACGGCAAGAGACCGACCGAGGTATTACATGAAGTCCGGCCGGAGGACCTTCTAAAGTTTGGGCTCATCCCGGAATTCATCGGCCGTTTGCCTGTCATTGCAACTTTGGATGAGCTGGACGATTCGGCGCTTGTACGGATACTCAAAGAACCTAAGAACGCGCTGACAAAGCAGTACTCCAAGCTTTTTGAAATGGAAAGCGTGCATCTCAAATTTACCGAAGAGGCGCTTCGAGCTATCGCACGCGACGCCATGAAGCGCAAATCCGGAGCGCGCGGGCTCCGAGCGATAATGGAAAACATTATGCTTGAGATTATGTACGATATGCCCTCCCAGCCAAATATCAAGGAGGTTGTCATTTCTGAGGAAGTTGTGAATAAGAACGAACCTCCGATTGTCGTGTACACCAAGGCCGCAGAGAGTGCTTAGGAAGGGAAAATCTATGTTGTTTCGCAGTGACAAAAAAGATGAGAAGGAAAGAGAATCTGGGGGTTCCACCCGTGTGCCATTGCTACCTCTGAGGGACATAATCGTTTTCCCTCATATGGTCGTCCCGCTGTTCGTCGGTCGTCAGCGGTCTATAAGAGCACTGGAGGAAGCTACTCAGAAGCAGGGCCCGATCTTTCTCTCATCGCAGAAGGATGCAAAGACCAACGAGCCTGCAGAAGACGATATCTATAAGATTGGGACGTTGGGGACGGTTGTTCAAATGCTGAAGCTCCCTGACGGTACGGTCAAAGTTCTTATTGAAGGAAAAAAACGAGCACAAATCGCCCGCTTCGTGAACAATCCTGATTTTTTCCTGGTAGAGGTGGAAGATACCCCGGAAGTTAACGAACGAAATACGGAAGTAGAGGCTCTGACGCGGGAAGTTCATACCACCTTTGAAAACTATGTAAAGCTCAAGAAAAAAATCCCGCCGGAAATGGTTATGTCGGTTTCTTCAATTGATGATCCAGGACGGTTGGCTGATACTATCGTGGCACACTTGGGAATCAAGCTGGAGGACCGCCAGAACCTACTGGAAACCTTTAATGCGACCGAGCGATTGGAGAAGGTCTTAGGGCATATGCGCGCTGAGATAGAGATTCTTGAAGTTGAGCGCCGTATCCGCTCGCGAGTCAAGAAGCAAATGGAACGCTCGCAAAAAGAATACTACTTGAATGAACAAATGCGTGCGATTCAGAAAGAGCTCGGCGAAAAAGACGAGTTCAAAAACGAGATTCAAGAAATTGAGGAGAAAATTAAGCAGAAAAAACTTTCGGCGGAGGCTCGCGAAAAGGTTGATAAAGAGCTGAAAAAATTAAAGATGATGTCACCGATGTCCGCTGAAGCAACGGTGGTCAGAAACTATATTGACTGGATTTTAAGCCTACCGTGGAATGAATTCACCGACGACAAACTGGACATTACTGAAGCGGAAAGGATTTTAGAAGAAGATCATTATGGACTAGAAAAAGTTAAAGAGCGAATTCTCGAGTATTTGGCGGTGCAAAGCTTGGTTGGCAAGATCAAAGGCCCCATTCTATGTCTGGTAGGCCCTCCTGGAGTCGGTAAGACTTCATTAGGACGGTCGATTGCCCGTGCCACCGGAAGAAAATTTGTTCGTGTTTCTTTAGGTGGAGTTCGCGACGAGGCGGAAATTCGCGGACATCGCCGTACGTATATCGGTGCATTACCGGGAAAGATTGCTCAGTCGATGAAGAAAGCGGGGTCGAGCAATCCAGTTTTCTTAATGGATGAAATCGACAAAATGTCGACTGACTTTCGTGGCGATCCATCGTCGGCGTTACTCGAGGTGTTGGACCCGGAGCAGAATACTGCGTTTAACGACCATTACCTGGACTTAGATTATGATCTTTCAAAGGTAATGTTCATCACAACGGCGAATACGCTTGACCGTATCCCACGTCCATTGCAAGACCGAATGGAGATAATTCGAATTGCGGGTTATACCGAACTCGAGAAACTCAGTATTGCCAAGCGCTATCTTCTCGAAAAGCAGAAAGAAGCTAATGGGCTCACCCCAGAAAATGTGACCTTTACCGATAATGCACTACTGGGTGTTATTCGACACTACACCAAAGAGGCTGGCGTCAGAAGTTTGGAACGCGAGATTGCGGCGATCTGCCGGAAGGTTGCCGTGGAGGTGGTGAAGAAAGATCGAAATGCCCACATGCAGGTCGGTACAAAGAGTCTCCATAAATACTTGGGGCCGGTAAAATTCCGATATGGAAAGGCCGAAGAAGAGCAAAAGATCGGTGTGACAACCGGCTTGGCTTGGACCGAACTCGGAGGTGAATTGCTAGCGACGGAAGTGACGATTATGCCGGGGAAGGGGCAGCTGATCATTACCGGTAAATTAGGCGATGTCATGCAAGAGTCCGCCCAGGCCGCTATGAGTTATGTGCGTTCTCGGGCTACTGAGCTCGGTCTGGAAAAGGATTTTTACCAAAAGATCGATGTTCATATCCACGTTCCCGAAGGTGCCATTCCGAAAGATGGACCATCCGCTGGAATAACGATGGCTACCTCGCTGGTTTCGGCTCTGACAACGGTTCCAGTGCGCAACGATCTCGCAATGACGGGCGAAATTACATTGCGTGGCACGATCCTCCCCATCGGAGGGCTTAAGGAAAAAGTATTGGCTGCGCACCGCGCAGGAATCAAAAAGGTGCTCATCCCTGCCGAAAATGAAAAGGATATCGAGGAGATTCCGGCCACGGTTCTTAAAACTGTAGAACTGGAATTGGTCGCTCATATGGATGACGTGCTGCGGAAAGCATTAGCTGTCGATGCTCCGGAAACCCTGTTCAAGGGTTCCCCGTTGTCTGTGGAGTCGAAAGAACGGTCAAGAGGTTTCGGAGAAAAAATCGACGACAACCCTCCTGTTGAGATATTACCTCAATAACCCATCGAGAAAGCCGGGTGGTTTGACACCCGGCTTGCCTATTGTTATAAACCCCCATCACGTTCTGAGTATGAGCTAACACTGGTGGAATAATAAATGACAAAGGCAGACTTAATCGATTCACTAGCAAGACGAGCTGAACTGCCTCGTCAAAAGGCAGAAGAAATCGTTAATGGTTTTCTTGAGGATATTGTCGCCGCCTTAAAGAATGGCGATAAAATCAATGTCTCTGGGTTTGGGACTTTCTCGATATCCGAACGAAAAGGACGAACTGGGAGAAATCCTAAAACTGGAGAAGCCATTGAGATTGCTCCTTCGAAGGTTGCCAAATTCAAAGCTGGTAAAGTCTTGAAAGAGGCCCTCAGCTAAACAATCCGTTGGGTAAGCGATACAAACCTCTAAAACAGAGCGGGGCTGTATCAAGGCTTTCAGTACGGAGCAGAGGGGCGGTTAGCTCAGCGGGAGAGCATCGGCCTTACAAGCCGGGGGCCACAGGTTCAAATCCTGTACCGCCCACCACCCATTGTTGATTTTGATCGTATCAGGGGTCGTAGTTCAGTCGGTTAGAACGCCGGCCTGTCACGCCGGAGGTCGCGAGTTCGAGTCTCGTCGGCCCCGCCAATATTCTTTGAATTGGCACTAGGGACTTAAAATTGTGGGGATAGCATGAAGACCGAAGAAGCTCTTGCCCAACGACAGTGGTATATCGTTGACGCGCAGGGAAAAATATTAGGCCGAATGGCAAGCGAAATCGCTAAGGTACTGCGCGGCAAGAACAAACCGATCTTCACTCCCAATGTGGATACAGGCGATTTTGTTATTGTCGTAAACGCCAAAGAGGTTAGGCTGTCGGGACACAAAATGGACGATAAAGTCTATTATCGCCATTCCGAATATCCCGGTGGAATTAGAACGCGAACCGCTGCACGTCTCCTTGAGGAAAAACCCGAAGATTTGATTCACTTAGCCGTAAAAGGAATGTTACCCAAAAATAGGTTGGGTAGAAAACTGGCCGCCAAACTAAAGGTGTACGCCGGTGCCGAGCATCCTCATGAAGCTCAAAAACCACAGCCTTTGTCGATTTAACGTAGGAGCGGAAGTTAATGGCAGAAAGAATAATTACAGCAACTGGCAGACGAAAAACCTCGGTAGCACGTGTATTCTTACGTTTTGGGAAAGGTTTGATCGCTATCAATGACCGATCACTTAATGAGTATTTCGGTCGCGAAACTGCGCGCATGATTGTCATGCAGCCTTTCGAATTAACTCAGACCACAGGAAATTTCGATATCGACATCAATGTTAATGGGGGTGGAAGTTCTGGACAAGCAGGCGCTATTCGTCACGGAATAACGCGTGCACTCATGCTGGTCAATCCGGACTTCCGTTCGCCGCTGAAAAAAGCCGGCTTTGTCACTCGCGATCCGCGTGCCGTGGAACGTAAGAAGTATGGTCGCCACAAAGCGCGAAAACGCCCACAGTACTCCAAGCGCTAAGCCTCCTGCCGCAGTGTAATTGACTGCTTGTTATTCTTCGCTGGTAAAAGAGTAAATACCAATTAGGGCGAATATCGAATTGGGCAGCCACGCGGCAATCGCCGCAGGCAAAGCACCGCTATGTCCAAGGGAGAAGCAGAAGGCGGAAAGCACCCAATAGCCGAAGCCAATCAGCACCGCGACGCCAAAGCTCAACGCTATCCCGCTGCCGGCGTGTTTTCTGAGCGCGAAAGGCATGGCAATGAGTATCATCAACGGCGAGATAAAAGGGATTGCCAGCTTGATCTGCAAGTCAACCTCATAGGCTGTGGCATCCATGCCTTTGCTCTTCATGTCAGCAATTTGCTTTTGCAGGTCGAAAAACGTGAACTCTTCGGCATCGTGAGCAAGTAACATGAGATCGTTGGGCGTTTCAGAAATAGTAACAGGCATGGTTACTTTTTGTTGAGCCATTTTCCCGTCGGGTAAAAACCGCCATTCAGTTCCGCTTTCGGATTCCCATGTCTCTCCTGTCCAACTGGCAGTGGGGACTCCGATCAATCTTTGCAAGCTAAAATCTCTGTTTAACGAGAAAATGGTAATTCCTTCTAGAGTATTATCCTTTGGATCAAAACTATCGATGTTAATAAAGCTGTCTTCACCGCGAATCCAGATATCTTTTGTACCGAATAGGCTTTGCTGCTGTTTTTTCTTTATCTCAGTCTTGTAAATAGTTTGGGCACGGTGCGCGAAGACCGGCACTAGTCCTTCATTCCAGATGAAAGTCGAAATGCAAATCAAAAATGAGAGACAGAGCAGTGGTAGTGATATTCTTTTTGTACTCAGTCCACCGGCACGCATTGCGGTAATCTCCTGAGTCTTTGAAAGCATCCCTAGAAAGAAAAGGGTGGAAAACAGCGTGGCAAAACCAATGATCCGGGAAATCGACAGTGGAATCTTATAAACAAGGTAGCGAAGCGCGGTGGAAACAGAAATTTCGGACTCAATTAACGTCCCGATGCGGTCAAAAAACTCGACAACCGCGAAAAGTGATGTGAAGCAAACTAGACTAGCAAAAAAAACTCGCAGAAATCCATTGACGAGGTAGCGATCGACAGTGCTGCCAAGCGGGGGAAGTGTATACCGCGCGGTATTTTCCATACGACCTTATTGATTTCTGAACTGAGTGAGTTTTCGTCCGAGTAACAACGTCGCAGCCTCAAACCTAGCCTGCAGGAGTAGTGGAGATTCATAGAGCGCTTTGCGAAAAAGATGTAATGAAATGAGGCCAACGACGATGTTGGGAAACCACAAAGCAAGGATGGGAGACAAAGCCCCTTTATCGCCCAGCGCTTTTCCCAATGAGAGTAGCGCGTAGTACAGAATGAACCAGACAATGCAGAGCGCCACTCCCCACGATCGATTAGTACGAGATGTGCGGGGCAAAAGTGAAAGGGAGACGCCGAGAAGGCAGAACACGATGGGAACAAAAGAGAACGAAATGCGCTGATGGAACTCCATCAACTCAGGTATAGCGGGCATCCCTTTTTTCTCCTTCTCCTGAATGGTCTCGATCAAACGCCTAACGGACATTTCCTTTGGGGCGGCATCCTTCTTTTTTGCAGTTCCGATAAATTCATCCAAATCAAGCTTGAAGTCGTAAATATTAAAATGAGTTTGGCTAAAACCTGAGCGTGTTCTATCCCTTTCGTAAATAGAGCCATCGAACAGTCTCAATGACAGCGTGTGTGTCACTTCCTCAGTATTGATCAGCGCGACTTTACCCAGGATGATGTTGTCTCTGGCACGGTCGCGTTTATCGACTATTAAAATTCCTTGGGCAACGTTCCCCGGCGGTATGATCTCTTCAACATAAATAAGTATGTTTGGAAAATCGTCGTTGAAGACCTTCGCCTTGAGAGCCGTTCCCACGCGGGTCTTGGCGATGTTATAAAGTTCCTTTTTAAGAGCTACCTGGGCCGCTGGCCGTGCCAAAGTGGTGAGGAGCAAGGTTATTAGCGCTACAATCAAAGCAACAAACCCGATAGGCAAAAGAATCTGTACTGGGCTAAATCCAGATGCCTTCAGGGCGAGAAGCTCTTGGTCGCTCGAAAGTCTTCCAAGTCCCAAGAGAATAGCCAAGAGGAATGCCATTGGGACTGTAAGTTCCAAAAAAGTGGGTAGGATGAGAGCGAATAATCTGCCGATTTGGATTAGCGGAACCCCGCGTGTCACGACAAGTTCGACAAGCTTCAAGATTCTGGCGATCAGAAGAATGAAAGTGAAGGTAAGCAAGCCGAAGAGAAAAGGTGGAAGTATCTCCGAGATAAGATAGCAGGTAAGGGTTGTCCTTCGATTCACCACTATTTCATGTTAACTGGTGGTTCTTTTTTTGTAAAATGGTTGACTGGATTTCCGAGAGAGCAAATATGAACACAAGGTATAACGTGATTATCGGGGTTAATCCTGTTTTGGAGAAGCTTAAAACATTGCCCACAGAGATATCCGAAATTTTCTTTGGTCGAGGCAAGTTGAGACCGATTCTGAGAGCAATAGAAAGCGACGCACAAAGACTCCGGATAAAAATAAGCTACCTTGCGGCTAAAGAACTTGATTTTTTGGCATTAGGAGAAAGTCATCAGGGGGTTATAGCGCAGGTGCAGGCTTATTCGTTGTTGTCTTTCTCCGAATTGGAGCTATTCGTTGCTTCGGCTATCGGACCCCACCGGATTCTAATTTTGGACGGCCTTACTGATCCAAGGAACTTCGGTGCGATTCTGCGCACGGCGGAAGCGACCGGTGTCCACCATATCGTTGTTCCCAAGGATCGTTCAGTGGGAATCACCCCGGCAGTGGTTAAAGCCTCTGCGGGAGCAATTAGCTATCTTCATATTTATCGAGTGACCAATCTGCGCCGCGCCATATTATCTCTCAAAAAAAAAGGGTTTTGGATTGTCGGTTTAGATGCCAATGCTTTGGAAGCCTATGATCGCCGGCAGTATCCAGAAAAACTGGGCATCGTGCTCGGTAGTGAAGGACATGGGATGCGTCCTCTGATCTTGAAGGAGTGCGACTATCTTGTAAGTATTCCCATGAGAGGCAAGATTGCAACGCTTAATGTGTCCGTTGCGGGCGCCGTTTTGTTATACGAATTGTTGCGCCAAAATAACCGCATTGACATGAATAGCACTAACAGATAAGAGGTAGCCTTGATGTGGGAGGGCGGGTGACTACGGAGGTTAGCTGTTGACATGAAAGCCCGAAGGTGGTTTAAATATTCGTTTGCAAAAGGGCTAAAGCTCTCTTTGCCGTTGTTGGTCGTTAGGATTCAAGAACTTACGACGACCAAGTAGCCGAAGCGGTCGTTGTCATTATCGCCGGTGGGCATTTTTCTTGGCGCGTAAAACCACATCTTAGCTTGGTGCTGGCGTAGCTCAACGGCAGAGCAGCTGATTTGTAATCAGCAGGTTGTAGGTTCAAGTCCTATCGCCAGCTCCAGCCACTGCATTTGACCTGAGAAGGCCCGGGGAAGTTGGTGTTTCGCGTGGCGAAGGGCAATTCAGCAGCCAGACTGCTGATAAAAGAGGAGAGGTACCCGAGTGGCCAAAGGGAGCAGACTGTAAATCTGCCGGCGATGCCTTCGAAGGTTCGAATCCTTCCCTCTCCACCATTTTTCGCGGGAATAGCTCAGTTGGTAGAGCGCGAGCCTTCCAAGCTCGGGGTCGCGGGTTCGAGTCCCGTTTCCCGCTCCAGTTGGTATATGGCTGATGGCAAATAGCGCATGGCTTTTCAATTCAGTAGCTTAGCCATCGACTGATGTGCCCAGGTAGCTCAGTCGGTAGAGCACGTCCTTGGTAAGGACGAGGTCAGCGGTTCAATCCCGCTCCTGGGCTTTGCCTGGCTTTTTTGTGAATGACATGCAAATGCATTTGACCGGCAAATCGATTAGGAGGAAGAGATGAGCAAACAAAAGTTCGAGCGTAAGAAGCCGCACCTCAATATCGGGACCATTGGTCACGTGGATCACGGCAAAACCACTTTGACTGCAGCTATCACGAAGGTCCTGGCGAAGCAGGGCAAGGCGCAGTTTCTCGCGTATGATCAGATCGATAAAGCTCCGGAAGAGAGGGAAAGGGGCGTTACGATTAATATTGCGCACGTGGAGTATGAGACCGACAAGCGTCACTATGCGCACGTCGACTGCCCCGGTCATGCGGACTATGTCAAAAACATGATCACTGGAGCTGCGCAGATGGATGGAGCGATCCTAGTCGTCTCTGCGGCAGACGGACCGATGCCGCAAACTCGTGAGCATATCCTTTTGGCACGGCAGGTAGGTGTTCCTGGCATTGTTGTTTTTCTTAATAAGGCGGACATGGTCGATGATAAGGAGCTTTTGGAACTGGTGGAGCTCGAAGTCCGCGAGTTGCTTTCTAAGTACAAATTCCCGGGCGATGATGTCCCGATCGTTATTGGAAGTGCATTAAAGGCGTTAGAGGGCGATACTTCGGAGATGGGCGAAGGCGCTATCTTGAAACTCATGGAAGCCGTCGATTCTTTTATTAAAGAGCCTACGCGAGATGTCGACAAACCATTTATTATGCCGGTTGAGGATGTGTTCACCATAAGTGGTCGCGGTACAGTGGTTACTGGGAGAGTAGAGCGCGGAGTCGTTAAAGTCGGGGAAGAAATCGAGATCGTTGGTTTTAAGCCAACCCAGAAGACAGTTGCAACGGGTATTGAGATGTTCCGCAAGCTCTTGGATGAAGGGCAAGCCGGTGACAATGTTGGTGTGCTGCTGCGTGGAACCAAGCGAGAGGAAGTGGAAAGAGGGCAGGTTCTGGCTAAACCAGGAAGCATAACGCCGCATATGAAATTTAATGCGGAGGCTTATGTTTTAACCAAGGAAGAAGGAGGACGCCACACGCCGTTCTTCAACGGTTATCGGCCTCAATTCTATTTTCGAACTACCGACGTGACTGGCGTAGTAAAGCTTCCTGAAGGGACTGAAATGGTTATGCCGGGTGATAATATCAACGTGGAGATCGAACTGATCACTCCGGTCGCTATGGACGAAGGGCTGAAGTTCGCCATTCGAGAGGGTGGTCGGACCGTTGGCGCGGGGGTTGTTACAAAAATCATCCAGTAGCCATAAGAAAGGGAGGCTGCGCTTATGCGGGACATCGTAGGGTTTGCTTGCGACCAATGCAAGCGAAAGAACTATACGTCTACCAAAAACAGAAAGAAAACTACGGACAAGCTTTCTTTGAAGAAGTTCTGTTCCTCTTGCCGGTCCCATACCCTGCATCGCGAGGTCAAAGTCTAGCTTAAGTTAACGGGGGTCAGTAGCTCCAATTGGCTAGAGCGCCGGACTCCAAATCCGGTTGTTGCAGGTTCGACTCCTGCCTGACCCGCCATCTATTGAGTTGTAGCCTCATGGGAGATTGGATTGAAAAGCTCCAGGACGGTCTTCGGCGGGCGATTGAGTTTGTCAAAGAAGCGTGGCAGGAGCTGAAAAAGGTTCACTGGCCTTCGCGCAAGGAAACTTACGCGGCGACCGCTGTCGTCATTATCGTAGTTGTGTTGGTGTCGGTTTACTTAGCGATTGTCGACTTGGGTTTAACCACAGTTATTCAAGCTATCATTGATTAGTTTTTCTCAGGTTCCCCCTATGGCAAAGCAATGGTATATCGTCCACACCTTCTCCGGGTTTGAACAGAAGGCAAAGGCCGCTCTCGAAGAGCGGGTTAAAACTTTTGGTAAGAAAGATTTTTTCGGCGAAGTTCTCGTGCCAGTGGAAAAAGTCGTAGAGCTCGTCAAAGGCAAAAAGAAAACTTCTTCAAGGAAGTTTTTTCCAGGGTATATCCTGGTCCAAATGGAATTAAATGATGACACCTGGCACGTTGTTAAGGAGACGCCAAAAATCACAGGTTTCGTTGGCGGGAGTACAAACCCACCTCCCGTTAGCGAGGAAGAAGTTCGAGCCATTACTTTGCAAATGGAAGAAGGTGCGATCAAACCTAAGCCAAGGGTGCTATTCTCTGTCGGCGAGAATGTTAAGGTCATTGATGGACCCTTCGCAGATTTTAACGGGGTTGTCGAAGAGGTTCGGCCCGACAAGGGTAAGCTTCGAGTGCTGATAAGCATATTCGGGCGTGCTACTCCTGTGGAGCTGGAATTCGTTCAAGTTGAGCGGAATTAATCAATAAGGATCACGAAAAATGGCAAAAAAGGTTATAGGAGAAATTAAGCTGCAGATCCCGGCTGGCGCAGCCAATCCTAGCCCGCCGGTCGGTCCTGCGTTGGGACAGCGTGGCGTGAATATTATGGAATTCTGTAAGGCTTTCAATGCTGCAACACAGTCGCAACAAGGTATGATTACTCCAGTTGTTATCACAGTCTATGCGGACCGGTCTTTTACTTTCGTGACGAAGACCCCGCCGGCCTCTGTATTGTTAAAGAAAGCTGCCGGCGTCGAAAAGGGCTCAGCTGAACCTGGGAAAACAAAAGTGGGCACAGTTACTCGGGCTCAGGTAAGGCAAATTGCGGAATTGAAGTTGAAGGACCTCACGGCCAAAGATTTGCCCGCCGCCGAAAAGTCGGTCGAAGGCACTGCCCGTAGCCTTGGTCTCGACGTAGAGGGCTAAGCGTCGAAGGCGCAAGCCTGTAAAATTTAGGTATTCACGCATTCAATATCTATAGTTTGAAGTTCGAGGATAACTATGAGCGGTTTTGGAAAATCTTATCGGGTTGCGCTGGCCAAAGTAGACCGTAGTCAGCGCTATCTGTTGGAAGATGGCCTGAAGTTGGTGCGGGAAACGGCCCGGGCAAAGTTTGACGAGACCGTTGAATTGGCCATCCGATTGGGGGTCGATCCCAGACAAGCGGATCAAAACGTGCGCGGAACAGTAACATTGCCACATGGTATGGGCAAAACAGTGCGCGTGTTGGCTTTTGCCAAGGGAGAGAAGGAAAAAGAAGCTCAGGAAGCGGGAGCTGATTTCGTCGGTGGCGATGAGCTCATAAAGAAAATCAGCGAGGGCTGGCTTGATTTCGATAAGGCAGTCGCGACGCCTGATATGATGGCCGCAGTTGGCCGGATTGGTAAGGTGCTGGGTCCTCGAGGCCTCATGCCCAACCCCAAGACCGGAACGGTATCGTCAGATATCGCTCGAGCTGTTAAAGAGATTAAAGCTGGCAAATTGGAGTTCCGTGTCGATAAGGCAGGGGTTGTGCACGTTCCGGTCGGCAAGGCTTCGTTCGGAGCTGAACAGCTAACCGACAATGCCAAAGCCGTATTATTATCTATTCTTCGGGCAAAGCCTGCTTCCGCGAAAGGTAACTATATTCGTGGCGTCACGCTGTCCACAACCATGGGGCCAGGAATTAAAATCGATCTGTCTCAAGTACGGGCAATGGCTGCGTAGACGCGTTATCAGTCTAAATTTTCAAAGAGTATCAATCGGCGTTTGGGAGAGAAGCATGGCGGAGTTGGAAACTGTACGTACGAGTCACAGTGAGAAGGCCGAAACCGTTGCGGCTGTGCACGAAAAGTTTAAGACCGCAAAAATGGCCATCGCCACCGAGTACCGAGGGCTTTCAGTTGGTAAGATGACCCAGTTACGGCGTGAGATTCGTGAGGTATCGGGGGAGTATCAGGTTATCAAGAATACCTTGGTGCGTCGGGCCCTGGAGGGTACTGTTTACGGTGACTTGGATCGTTTGCTCGAAGGCCCCAATGGGTGGGTGTTCGCGTACGATGATCCCGTCTTGCTTTCTAAGACGCTCGTAAAATTTGTCGATGCCAACGAAAAGTTGATGATTAAGGGGGCGATGTTTGAGGGCGAATTGATGGACCCGTCCAAGGTCAAGGTCCTGTCCCAGATGCCCAGCAAGCCCGAACTACAGGCCATGCTGCTCGCGCTTATCCAGGCGCCAGCGACTCAGTTGGTTCGCTTCCTTCAAGAGCCGGCGTCCCGAGTGGTCAGGCTGCTCGACGCTGCTGCCAAGGGCAAATCCGAATAAATAATAGTTTGGTTTTGGAATCAATCTAAAGGGGGAATGTTTATGGCAGAGGTATCAAAAGAACAGGTTAAAGACTACATCAAAAACATGACGCTGCTGGATGCCGCAGCTTTAGTCAAGGAACTCGAAGAAGAACTTGGCGTGAGTGCCGCGGCGCCTGTGACGGTGGCCGCCGCAACGGGTGGTCCAGCCGCAGCAGTGGAGGAAAAAACGGAGTTCAATGTGGTTCTTGCGGAAGCTGGTGAAAAGAAAATCCAAGTTATCAAAGTCGTCCGTGAACTCACCGGCCTCGGTTTAAAAGAGGCGAAAGACCTGGTTGACGGCGCGCCGAAAAATGTCAAAGAAGGCGTGGCCAAAACTGAGGCTGAAACAATCAAGAAAAAGCTTGAAGAACAGGGAGCCAAAGTCGAGATCAAGTAATGACGTGTCTTATGACATTTCCTGTCCGATGATCAATCGGGGTCATCGCTTAGATCGCTAGAAGGAGTAGCAATGGCGTTTCAAGTGGCCAATAATTTACGGTTTCGCCGCAGTTTTGGTAGGATCAAGAGGATTATTGATCTGCCATACCTGATTGAGATCCAAAAGAACTCCTACGACCTATTTCTGCAAAAGGATTTTTCTGCCGCGCAGCGTGAGAGTCTCGGCCTGCAAGAAGTTTTCAAGTCGGTGTTCCCAATCAAAGATTTCAATGAAACGGCTTCCCTGGAGTTTGTCAGCTATAATCTCGGTGAGCCGAAATACGATGTCGATGAGTGCCACCAGCGCGGCATGACCTTCGCGGCGCCATTGAAGGTAACCGTTCAGCTCGTCTTGTGGGACGTTGATGCTCAGACCGGCGCCCGCAGTATCAAGAATGTCAAAGAGCAAGAAGTCTATTTCGGTGAGATTCCTTTGATGACGAAAAACGGTACGTTTATGGTGAACGGAACCGAGCGAGTTATTGTCAGTCAGTTGCACCGCTCCCCCGGAGTTTTCTTCGAACACGACAAAGGGAAAACGCATGCCAGCGGCAAGTTGCTTTATTCCGCTCGTATCATTCCGTACCGTGGTTCGTGGGTCGATCTGGAGTTTGACCCGCGTGATATCATTTATGTTCGCATTGACCGCCGTCGTAAATTCCATGCGACCGTTTTGCTCAGGGCGCTCGGGATGACCACGGAAGACCTGCTGAACTATTATTATCGTAGCGATACCATTGTTTTCGATGGTCGCAAGCCTTCGCTCACTTTCAATCCCGCGCATCTCATCGGGGCGAAAGTGACCACCGATGTTCGAGATCCCAAAAGCAACGAGATTGTTGTCAAGGAAGGCAAAAAATTTACACGGCCGGTCCTGCGGCAAATGGAACAAGCCAAGATCAAGCATGTTCCTATAGCCTGGGAGGAGGTTCTTGGTCGGATCGCTTCGCATGATATCGTTGACGCCCAGACCAAGGAAGTGATTGTCGAGTGTAATCATCCCATCACGCAAGAGAAGTTAGATGTTATTCGTGAAAAGGGTATCCATCAGATCGAAGTTCTTTTCATCGACGAGTCGACGGTCGGTCCTTACTTGCGAAACACTTTATTGCAAGACCGCATCAACTCCCCGCAAGATGCAATTTTAGAAATCTACCGCCGTTTAAGGCCGGGCGATCCTCCTACGGTTGAATCGGCGACGAATTTCTTCAACAATCTGTTCTTTAATCCCGATCGTTACGATCTCTCCAAAGTCGGTCGACTCAAGCTGAATCACCGGCTAAAGCTCAACGTCCCGTTGGAGCAAGGGACCCTTCGTAAGGAAGATATTCTCGAAGTCGTTCGTTACCTGATGGAGCTCAAGAACGGGAACGGCTCCGTCGATGATATCGATCACCTCGGTAATCGCCGGGTGCGCGCTGTCGGCGAGCTCGTCGAAAATCATTTTCGCGTCGGCCTAGTACGAATGGAACGAGCCATAAAAGAGAAAATGAGCTTGCAGGATATCGAAACTTTGATGCCGCAGGAACTGATCAACTACAAACCGGTTTCCGCAGCACTTAAAGAGTTCTTCGGCTCAAGCCAATTGTCGCAATTCATGGATCAAACCAATCCGCTTTCCGAAATAACGCACAAACGTCGTCTATCGGCGCTGGGCCCTGGTGGATTGACTCGGGAACGAGCGGGATTCGAAGTACGCGACGTTCATCCGACGCATTATGGTCGCGTTTGCCCAATCGAGACGCCAGAAGGTCCGAATATCGGTCTAATTGCTTCGCTGACCACGTATGCCCGGGTCAACGAGTTTGGCTTCATTGAAACGCCATATCGCGAAGTCGAGAATAGTAGAGTGACGGATCGTATTCGTTATCTTTCGGCGCTTGAGGAGGAAGATCATGTTATCGCCCAAGCCAATGCGCCCATAGACGGCCGCGGAGCTTTTACGGTGGATCTCGTCTCGGCCCGCAAAGGCGGTGAATTTGTCATGGCGCGCCCTGAGGAAGTTAATTTTATGGACGTCTCCCCGAACCAACTGGTGAGCGTGGCGGCGTCTCTTATTCCGTTTTTGGAAAACGACGATGCAAATAGGGCGCTAATGGGCTCCAACATGCAACGTCAGGCTGTTCCCCTGCTGAGAACCGAGGCTCCCTTCGTGGGTACGGGAATGGAGAAGACCGTGGCGCGCGACTCCGGCGTAACGGTCGTTGCAAAACGCGACGGCATAATCGAGAGTGTGGATTCAACTCGAATCGTGGTGAAAGCGGATAAGCCTTCCGGCACGCGCGACACCGGCGTCGATATCTACAATTTGGTCAAATACCAGCGTTCAAACCAAAATACCTGCGTTAACCAAAGACCTATCATTATGATCGGCGATCAGGTGAAGGCCGGTGATGTCATTGCTGACGGCCCTTCCACTGAGATGGGAGAACTCGCGCTGGGCCGCAATGTTCTTGTCGCGCTCATGCCTTGGGGCGGGTACAATTTTGAAGATTCTATTTTGATTAGCGAGCGCGTCGTCAAAGAGGATATCTATACCTCTATCCATATTGAAGAATTCGAGTGCGTTTCGCGCGATACCAAATTGGGTCCCGAAGAGATTACGCGAGATATACCGAACGTCGGCGATGAAGCTCTCACGAATCTCGATGAGAGCGGCATCATTCGAATCGGCGCCGAGGTGAAACCCAGTGATATTCTCGTCGGAAAGATAACGCCGAAGGGCGAAACCCAGCTGTCTCCGGAAGAAAAACTACTGCGGGCCATCTTCGGCGAAAAGGCCGGTGAAGTTCGTGACACTTCGCTGAGAGTTCCGCCCGGTGTTGAAGGTACAGTCATCAATGTTCGCATCTTTTCGCGTAAAGGTTTGGGCAAAGACGAGAGGAGTAAAGCCATTGAGGACGAAGAGATCATCCGGTTGCGCAAAGATCAGCATGATGAAATCCGTATCCTTCAGGATGGCGCACTGAGACGGCTAAAAAAACTATTGGTGGGTCGCAAGCTGGCAAACCGCCTCAGTGACGACAGTCGCAAAATGCTGCTCACAAAGGGGAAGGAGATTACCGAGGAAGATCTCGATCAGCTGCCGATGAGCTATTGGAGCGAAATTCGCGTCGATAGCGAATCGGTGGAAGCGGAACTGGATCGCATCGTTGAAAGCACGGCGGGACAAGTCAAGCTGATTAAAGAGTTATTTGAAGACAAAATCGAAAAGTTGCGGGCCGGGGATGAATTGCCTCCCGGAGTTATCAAGATGGTGAAAGTCTTCGTCGCCATTAAGCGTAAGTTACAAGTGGGCGATAAGATGGCTGGCCGGCATGGAAACAAAGGGGTCATTTCCAGGATCCTGCCGGAAGAGGACATGCCTTACTTGGAAGATGGCACCCCAGTCGATGTCGTGCTCAATCCGTTGGGCGTACCCTCACGCATGAACGTCGGGCAAATTCTTGAAGCTCATCTCGGTTGGGCGGCGCGAAGTCTCGGGCATCAAGTGGACCAACTGATGCGCCATCACCGTCAGGACATCGACGCTCTGCGCAAGCGTCTGAAGGAGTACCTCAATACCAAAGAGGCAAGCGAGCTTATCGACGGAGCGAAAGACACCGACATTTATAAGTTAGCTGAAAAATATCGTGATGGCGTGCGACTGGCGTCGCCGGTCTTCGACGGGGCGGCGGAAGAAGAGATTTTCAACCTGTTGCGAAAAGCCGATTTGCCGGTCACCGGCCAAGTGACATTATGTGATGGTCGCAGCGGCGAGCCGTTCGACGGTAAAGTGACCGTCGGTGTGATGTACATCATGAAATTGCATCATCTCGTTGATGATAAGATCCACGCTCGTTCCACAGGGCCCTATTCGCTGGTCACCCAACAACCATTGGGCGGAAAGGCTCAGTTCGGAGGCCAGCGGCTCGGAGAAATGGAAGTTTGGGCCTTGGAAGCTTATGGTGCAGCCTATACTCTTCAAGAGATGCTGACCGTTAAGTCCGATGATGTTGTCGGGCGAACTCGGATGTATGAGGCGATTGTTAAAGGGGACAATCTTCTCGAACCGGGGCTGCCAGAGTCCTTTAACGTCATGGTCAAGGAGCTCCAGAGTTTGGGGCTCGACGTCGATTTAGTAGAGGAAAAATAGGTAACCCTGTGAAGCTATGGCGCTGATGCTGGAGGTAAACCTTTATGGAAGATTTATTTAATTTATTTGAAAAGCCGAAAAATCCACTGAGCTTTAATGCCATTCGAGTCTCTGTGGCCTCGCCGGAAAAAGTTCGGTCTTGGTCTCATGGAGAGGTGAAGAAGCCGGAGACCATAAACTACAGGACGTTCAAGCCTGAACGCGACGGCTTGTTCTGTGCGAAGATTTTTGGTCCGACCAAAGACTATGAATGCAACTGCGGGAAGTATAAACGCATGCGGCATCGCGGCGTAGTCTGTGAGAAATGCGGGGTCGAGGTCATTCAATCGAAAGTTCGCCGTGAGCGAATGGGCCATATTGAATTGGCCACTCCAGTTGTCCATATCTGGTTTTTAAAAAGCCTGCCGAGCCGTATCGGTGCGTTGCTTGACATGTCTCTCAAGGATATCGAGAAGGTTCTTTACTTCGAGTCCTATATTGTCATTGATCCCGGTGAGACTCCGCTTCAGTATAAGGAACTGCTGACTGAGGCCCGTTATCGAAAAGCAATGGAGGAATTTGGCGGGAGATTTAACGCAGAGATGGGCGCCGAGGCGGTCCGTAAAATCCTTAAAGCCGTCGACGTGGTAAAGCTATCCGATGATCTGCGCCAGGAAATGCGCGATGCGAATTCCGAAGTCCGGCGCAAAAAACTGGCAAAACGACTCAAGGTTCTTAACGCTTTTAGAACCTCGGGCAATCGGCCGGAATGGATGGTGATGGAAGTAGTTCCGGTCATCCCGCCCGATCTCAGGCCGTTGGTACCCCTCGATGGAGGGCGGTTTGCGACGTCCGATTTAAACGATCTGTACCGGCGCGTCATCAATCGTAATAATCGCCTCAAGCGCCTCATGGAGCTGAGCGCCCCAGATATGATTATCCGAAATGAAAAGCGCATGCTTCAAGAGGCCGTAGACGCATTGTTCGATAATGGCCGGCGCGGCCGTGCGATCACTGGCCAAAATCGCCGTCCGCTCAAGTCACTCAGCGATATGCTCAAAGGGAAAACCGGCCGTTTCCGTCAAAATTTGCTTGGCAAACGGGTTGATTATTCCGGCCGTTCGGTCATCGTCGTCGGGCCGGAGCTCCGCCTGCACCAGTGTGGACTGCCGAAGAAGATGGCTCTGGAACTGTTCAAGCCATTCATTTACAACAAACTTGAAGAGCGCGGATTCGTAACCACGATCAAGAGCGCAAAAAAGATGGTTGAGAAGGAGCGGCCCGAAGTTTGGGACATTCTCGATGAGGTCATCCGCGAGCACCCGATCATGTTAAACCGAGCACCGACGTTGCATCGTTTGGGGATTCAGGCGTTTGAGCCGATCTTGATCGAGGGTAAGGCTATCCAGCTCCACCCACTGGTCTGTGCGGCGTACAACGCGGACTTCGACGGCGACCAAATGGCGGTTCACGTTCCCCTGTCTGTCGAAGCTCAGGTGGAAGCGCGGGCCCTCATGATGTCGACGAACAATATTTTGTCGCCGGCTAACGGTAAGCCTATTATCGTGCCGACGCAGGATATCGTCTTGGGTCTTTACTATATGACCCGCGAGCGGGTCCAGGCCAAAGGTGCCGGGCGCATATTTAGCAGCCCCACCGAAGTTCGTATCGCCTACGATCAAGGGGAGACGGAAATCCAGGCTCCGATCACGGTGCGTATGAATGGTGAGCGTGTCGATACGACGGTGGGCCGGGTGCTCGTGTATGAGGTTGTCCCCCCGGTGATTCCTTTCAAGGAAATCAACCGAGTATTGAAGAAAAAAGAGTTGGCCAATCTTATCGACATTAGCTATCGGCTGGCCGGGAACAAGGCCACGGTCATTCTTGCCGACCGTTTAAAAGACATTGGTTTTCGGCACGCCACCAAGGCGGGGATCTCAATCGCGATTAAGGATATGATGATTCCCCCGAGCAAAGAAGTCTTACTTAAAAGCGCCCACGAAGACGTGCGAGAAATTGAGGAGCAGTACAAGAACGGACTTATCACCGACGGGGAGCGTTATAACAAGGTAGTGGACATCTGGGCTGAAGTGACGGATCGCATTGCTGATGAAATGCTGCGCGACCTTGGTTCGGAAAAGGTTACGGATGAGTCCGGCCGTGAGGTCTCGATACCGAGCTTTAATCCTATTTTCATGATGGCCGATTCGGGGGCTCGTGGTAGCGCGCAACAGATCCGTCAATTAGCGGGTATGCGCGGTTTAATGGCCAAACCCTCCGGCGAGATTATTGAGACGCCGATCACGGCGAATTTTCGTGAAGGGTTGACTGTGTTGCAGTACTTCATTTCAACCCATGGCGCGCGCAAAGGGTTGGCGGACACCGCGCTCAAGACGGCAAATTCGGGCTATTTGACTCGGCGGCTTGTTGATGTAGCCCAGGATTCGGTTATTTCCGATCCTGACTGCGGTGCCATGGACGGCATCGAAATCGCGCCATTAATGGAAGGCGGCGAGATTATCGAGCCTCTGGGCGATCGCGTGCTTGGCCGTGTCGCACTTGAGGACGTGCGGGATCCTTTTTCCGGCGAGGTTATTGTCAAAGCAAACCAAGAAATCAACGAAGACTTGGTGCAGCGCATTGAGGACGCGGGTTTGGAGCGCATCAAAATTCGTTCGGTGTTGACCTGCCAATCGAAACGGGGCATTTGTGTCATGTGTTATGGGCGAGATCTCGGCAGAGGTCATATGGTTAATCATGGCGAAGCCATCGGAGTGATTGCGGCGCAATCCATCGGTGAACCGGGCACGCAGCTTACAATGCGTACATTCCACATTGGTGGTACGGCAAGCCGAAGAGCCGAGCAGACCACGCTCGAATCCCGCAATGAAGGTCACATCAAGTTTGTGAATGTGAGTACGGTCACAAACAAGGACGGCGACTTGGTGGTTATGAACCGTAACGGTGAACTCGCCATTGTGGATTACCCTGAGGGTGAGAAAGGCAGGGAGCGAGAGAGAGAGCGTTATCCGGTCGTTTACGGCGCCAAGCTGAAAAAGAAGGATGCCGAAAAGATTAAAGCCGGTGAGCTGATTGCCGAATGGGACCCGTACACCATTCCCATTTTGACGGAAATGAGCGGTATTGTGAAATTTGGCGATGTTGTTGAAGCGATCACCATGGAAGAGAAAGTAGATGAACGGACAGGTTTATCCACAAAAATCATCATCGATTCTAAAGATGTGGATAAGCGGCCGCGAATCTCCATCAAGGATGACGGTGGACAGACGGCCCGCTTCTCGGCTACATCGGAGGCGCGCTATTTGCTGCCAGTGGGCGCGCATATCAATGTCCAAGATGGTCAGACGGTCTACGCGGGAGATGCTATTGCGAAGATTCCTCGGGAGACCACTAAGACAAAGGATATCACGGGCGGTTTACCGCGCGTAGCTGAATTGTTTGAAGCCCGCAAACCCAAAGAGTTCGCGGTCATCAGCGAGATCGATGGCGTCGTTTCGTTCGGTAAGGACACGAAGGGTAAACGCAAGGTTGTCGTTACCCCTGAGGTGGGCGAACCGCGCGAGTATTTAATCCCCAAGGGCAAGCATATAGGCGTACATGAGACCGATCGCATACGTGCGGGCGAGCCTCTGATGGACGGTTCTTCGAACCCACACGACATTCTCAATATTCTGGGCGAGAAGGCGCTGGCGAAATATTTGGTCGATGAGGTTCAAGAGATCTATCGGCTTCAAGGCGTGCGCATCAACGATAAGCATATCGAAGTTATCGTTAGACAGATGTTGCGGCGAGTTCGCATCAAAGAGGTGGGCGACACGGAATTCCTAGTGGGAGATCAAGTCGAGAAATGGCGATTTGATGACGAGAATCAACGGGCGATTGCCAGCGGTGGTAAACCCGCCGTGGCTGAGCCGTTGCTCCTGGGAATCACCAAGGCCTCGCTTTCGACTGAAAGCTTTATCTCTGCAGCCTCTTTCCAGGAGACGACGAAGGTGCTGACGGAAGCCGCAATCCAAGGGAAGATCGATTTACTTTGCGGACTCAAAGAGAACGTTATCATGGGACGGTTGATTCCAGCTGGAACCGGAGTCGCAAGATACACCAAGGCGGAAATTGAAATCGATGCGCCCGAGGGATTTGAAGAGGAGATTCCACAGGCTGCGGGAGCGTAGTCTTTTGACAAGATCAAGTTTATTTGATAGTTAAAATGGTTTCCCGGAAAAGTTTCTAAACTTTTAACCACTTTACAATTCGGATTGGGTGATTAACAGACGTATGCCTACGATTAGCCAATTAGTTCGCGAAAGCAGGGAGAAGCAGCAGCGCAAGAATACCGCTCCTGCCTTGCAGGGGTGTCCACAGAAGCGGGGTGTTTGTACTCGCGTCTATACTTCAACTCCGAAGAAACCAAACTCGGCGTTAAGAAAAGTGGCCCGAGTTCGTCTCACGAACGGAATTGAAGTGACGTCCTACATTCCAGGAGTCGGCCATAATTTGCAGGAGCATTCCGTTGTTTTAATACGCGGTGGCCGAGTGAAGGATCTTCCTGGGGTTCGGTATCACATTATTCGTGGAACGCTGGATTCCATCGGCGTACAGGAGAGGCGGCAAGGTCGTTCCAAATACGGAGCGAAGAAACCGAAGTAAATATGCCCCGCAAAGGTGAAGTAAGGAAGCGAGAGGTTTTGCCGGACCCTAAGTTTGGCGACAAACTGGTAACCAAGTTTGTTAACACCATTATGAATCAAGGCAAGAAAAGCGTTGCGGAATCAATTCTATACCGCTCGCTGGATATCGTTGCCGCCAAGACCAAAGAAGATTCCATTGGGATTTTCAAAAAAGCCATCGAGAATACCCGCCCTTCGGTTGAAGTGAGATCTCGAAGAGTGGGGGGCGCGACTTATCAGGTACCCGTCGAGGTTAGACCGCAACGGCGTAACTCTTTGAGCATGCGTTGGTTGATTCAAGCGGCGCGTGATCGCAGCGAGAAGTCGATGGAAGAGAAATTGGCGGCTGAATTATTGGATGCGGCCAATAATCGCGGTACCGCAATAAAGAAAAAAGAGGATACCCACCGGATGGCTGAGGCGAACCGCGCCTTTGCCCATTACCGATGGTAAGTGAACGGAAGATATCTGCGTAAAAGGAGGCGGTAGATCCGCCTCCTTTTTTTCCGGTGATCGACAATGGCAAGAACCGTTTCCTTAGAAAGAACCCGCAATATTGGCATTATGGCCCATATTGATGCGGGAAAGACTACGACTACCGAAAGGATCCTTTATTATACCGGGATCAACTACAAAATCGGTGAGGTCCACGAGGGTACTGCGACCATGGACTGGATGGTCCAGGAGCAGGAGCGTGGTATTACCATCACTTCCGCAGCAACCACTTGTTTATGGCGAGACCACCGCGTCAATATTATTGATACGCCGGGGCATGTTGACTTCACAATCGAAGTGGAACGTTCGCTGAGAGTTCTGGATGGTGCGGTGGGGGTTTTCTGCTCGGTCGGAGGCGTTGAGCCTCAGACCGAAACCGTTTGGCGTCAGGCGGATAAGTATCAAGTTCCGCGTATCGCTTTTGTTAACAAGATGGATCGCGTTGGCGCTGATTTTTTTCGCGTCATGCAGATGATAAAGGACCGCCTCGGAGCGCGCCCGGTACCGCTTCAGTTGCCTATAGGCGCCGAGGATAAATTTGTCGGCATAGTTGACCTCGTGCGAATGAAGGCCGTTATTTGGGAGGATGAGAGTCTGGGCGCTAAGTTCCGTGATGACGCTATCCCGGAAGATATGGTGGGGCTGGCGGCGGAGTATCGCGAAAAGTTGATAGAAGCCGTTGCCGATTCCGACGAAGCGATCATGGAGAAATATTTGGAAGGCCGAGAGATTGGTGAAACAGAGGTTGCCAGCGCCATCAGAAGCGCCACCCTCGCGATCAAGATCGTTCCGGTCCTATGTGGTTCGGCGTTTCGCAACAAGGGGGTTCAACCTTTGCTCGATGCCGTTGTTGCTTATTTGCCATCTCCGCTCGACATTCCGCCCATTAAGGGCGTTAATCCCGATTCTCAGGCTTCCGACGAAAGACCTGCCAAGGATGACGTACCGTTTTCGGCTCTCGCGTTTAAGATCATGACCGACCCTTTTGTCGGAACGTTGAGTTTCTTCAGAGTGTATTCCGGGTCCTTGGCCTCTGGCGCCAGTGTCTACAATTCGACAAAAGGCAAGCGGGAAAGAATCGGCCGGCTGCTTAAAATGCATGCCAACAAGCGTGAAGAGATCAAAGAGGTTTACGCGGGTGATATCGCTGCCGCTGTCGGACTGAGAACTGCCACGACGGGCGACACTTTGTGCGATGAGAGTCATCCTATTATTCTCGAGTCCATCGAGTTCCCTGAGCCGGTTATTTCCATCGCAATCGAGCCCAAAAGTAAGGCGGATCAAGAAAAGCTCGGATTATCGTTGCAGAAGCTGGCCACGGAAGATCCCTCGTTCCGCGTGCGTACCGACGAGGAGACCGGCCAGACAATCATTTCCGGTATGGGTGAGCTTCATCTCGAAATTATCGTTGATCGCTTGTTGCGAGAGTTCAACGTGGGCGCCAGTGTGGGTAAGCCGCAGGTTGCCTACAAAGAGACTGTCCGAAAAGTCGTCGAACAGCAAGGCAAATTTATCCGCCAGACGGGTGGCCGCGGTCAGTACGGCGATGTTTGGATCAAATTAGAACCACAAACGGCGGGAGCGGGATTTGAGTTCGTCGATGCCGTTAAAGGCGGTTCGATTCCTCGGGAGTACATTCCCGCAGTGGAGAAAGGCGTTAAAGAAGCCACCGAAAATGGCGCATTGGCCGGTTATCCGATCGTCGATGTGAAGGTCACCCTGTTTGATGGCAGCTACCACGACGTAGATTCTTCGGAGATCGCCTTTAAGATCGCGGGCTCTATGGCATTCAAAGAGGCAACGCGCAAAGCTAGTCCCGTCTTGCTGGAGCCCATCATGTCGGTCGAAGTCGTGGTGCCCGAGGATTTCATGGGAGATGTGATCGGCGATTTGAACTCGCGCCGCGGTAAAGTCTTGGGGATGGATACGAGGCCGGCTGCTCAGGCAATTGATGCACGGGTGCCGCTGGCGCAGATGTTCGGTTATGCAACCGATCTACGTTCTATGACGCAGGGAAGAGCAACCTATACGATGCAGTTTTCCCACTATGAGCCGGTTCCCGCCAACGTTGCTGAGGGGATCATAGCCAAGTTGGATGGCAAGTCGGATGATAGCAAATGAACGAAAAAATTAGGATTCGGTTAAAAGCCTATGACCATCGGGTGTTAGATCAATCGGTGGGAGAGATTGTGGAGACCGTAAAGCGCACCGGTGGAAGAGTGGCTGGACCTATTCCACTGCCGACACGTATCGAACGGTTTACCGTCAACCGCTCACCCCATGTCGACAAAAAATCCCGCGATCAATTTGAGATCCGTACCCATAAGAGATTGCTCGATATTTTGGAACCAACTCAGCAGACAATCGATGCATTGGGTAAGCTGGATATCGCGGCGGGTGTGGATGTCGAGATTAAACTCCAATAGAAAAAGACAGGTTTCGCGCTAAAAGTTTCGATCGAGAAAATCATATGACTGGGCTTATCGGAAAAAAAGTAGGCATGACGCAGTTTTACAATGCTACAGGGAATGTAATTCCCGTCACGGTTATTGAATCCGGACCGTGTGTTGTGGTGCAGAAAAAGGAAGCTGCGAAAGACGGTTACAATGCCCTACAGGTTGGCTTTGGGAGTAAGAAGAGCCAGCGTGTCAACAAGCCCATCCAGGGACACATGGCCAAGGCTGGCAAAGGCGCATTCTCGATTTTAAAAGAATTCCGGTCAGAGGATGTGGCCCAGTATCAGGTGGGTCAAGAGATTAATGTAGCCGATCTATTCAAACCAGGCGATCTCATCGATGTCTCCGGCGTTTCAAAGGGACATGGTTTCTCGGGTGTAATAAAGAGATGGTCTTTTGCCGGATTTCCCGGATCTCACGGTACTCACGAATACTTTCGACATGGCGGGTCTATTGGTAATCGATCCTATCCCGGACGAGTCCGCAAGGGTAAAAAAATGGCTGGCCATTGGGGTAACGAAAATATCTCGATTCAAAATTTAGAAGTTGTCGATGTTCGCGCCGAAGAGAATCTGCTTCTGGTCAAAGGGGCTGTCCCAGGGGCTAAGCAGGGCATAGTGATTCTGCGACGTGCGGTGAAGGGATAGTTGTAATGGAAGTTCAGATCGCCCAACGCCAACTTAATGAACAAATTTTTGGTGTTAAGACGCGCCCGCATCTTTTACATCAGGCCGTTGTCATGCAATTGAGAAATCGTCGCGCTGGGACGGCTGCGACAAAGTCCAAAGGGTTAGTGCGTGGCGGTGGTAAAAAGCCTTGGCGCCAGAAGGGTACGGGACGCGCGCGCGCGGGCAGTATACGATCGCCTATATGGGTAGGTGGAGGTACGATTTTCGGTCCTCAGCCGCGTGACTATTCCTTTCGGATGCCACGCAGGGCGCGGCGCGAAGCTTTGCTGTCGGCGTTGAGCCTGAAAAACCATGAGGGCAAACTCATCGTGCTCGACAAACTTGAGCTGGAAGAAGCAAAGACCAAGTTGATGGTTAGGGCTCTTGCCGGGCTGAATGTCCAAAGCGCTTTGATTGTCGTTTCTCAACCCGATGAAACAATCGAGCGAGCTGCTCGTAATTTACCTAAGGTCAAGGTGCTTCGAGTTGAAGGTCTGAACGTCTACGATCTTTTGCGATATAACCATTTGATCTTGATGGAAGGCGCCTTAAGGCTGTTGGAAGAGAGGCTGGGAGCATGAGAGGGCCGCAGGAAATCATCAAGGCTCCCGTCATTTCGGAAAAAGGTTCGCTCCTTGCTGAAACGATGCAGCAGGTGTTGTTCAAAGTCCGCCCTGATGCCAACAAAATTGAGGTGAAAAAGGCCGTCGAGTCCCTGTTTAAAGTGAAGGTTGTCAAAGTTCGTATGGCCCGTTACTTGGGAAAAGTTAGACGGGTGGGCAAAAATTCGGGACGTCGGCCGGAATGGAAGAAAGCATACGTGACGCTTCGGGAAGGCGATAAGATCGACTTCTTCGGCGCCGCCTAAAAGAGAGTAAAGCATGGCAATTCGAACCTATCGTCCGACATCCGCAGGAATGCGTTTTCGTACCGGCCTGACCTTTGATGAAATCGCAAAGAAGAGACCGGAGAAGGCACTGAGAACATCTCTCAGTCATAGTGGCGGCCGTAACAACACCGGGCGGGTCACGGCTGATCACCGGGGTGGTGGACACAAGCGGCTTTATCGCTTGATCGATTTTAGGCGTGACAAGAAGGGCGTGCCGGCCGAGGTTGAAACTATTGAATATGATCCTAACCGATCGGCCAATATCGCATTGCTTTGTTATGCAGACGGTGAGCGCCGATACATTCTCGCGCCGGAACGACTTAAGGTTGGTGATTCGGTGATTGCGGGTGATGATAATGTCGACATTCAGCCGGGCAATTCGTTACCTCTAAAGTTCATTCCGGTCGGCACGGTTGTCCACAATGTTGAGCTCAGAATCGGCAAAGGCGGGCAGTTGGCCAGGAGTGCGGGTTCCGGCATTCAGCTGATGGCCAAGGAAGGCGCCTACGCGTTACTCAAACTTCCTTCGGGGGAACTCCGTAATGTGCTGGCCGAGTGTCGTGCGACCGTCGGTCAAGTCGGCAATGCCGATCAAGAGAATGTTTCTTGGGGCAAGGCTGGCCGTATGCGCTGGCTTGGCTTTCGATCGACGACCCGCGGGATTGCTAAAAACCCTGTTGATCATCCGCATGGCGGTGGCGAAGGGCGTTCGAAGGGAAACCATCCGATGACGCCGTGGGGCAAACCGACGAAGGGATACAAGACCCGGAAAAATCATTCCACTGACAAGTACATCGTGAAGGGGAGAAAGGCCAAGTAAAATGCCGCGTTCGATTAAAAAGGGGCCCTTCGTTGATGGCCATCTGGCGAAGAAGATTTCGACCATGAACGAGTCGCGTCAGAAGCAAGTCATCCGTACCTGGTCGCGTCGATCAACGGTTACGCCGGAAATGGTGGGTCATACCATAGGAGTGCACAACGGCCGAAAGTTTATTCCGGTTTTTATCTCCGAAAATATGGTTGGGCATAAGCTCGGTGAGTTTTCTCCGACACGAACCTTTTTTGCTCATTCCGGAGATAAAAAAGGCGAATCAAGTCAGGGAGGCGGAGCGCCGCGTCCGACGGGTGGAAGATAGGTTTCACCGGGCGAAACTAATGGTATCGAGGAGCTCTACCGGCATAGATCCTAAAGGTTGTGACTGAGATATGGAAGCTCGCGCGATTACAAAATTTATCAGGCTCTCTCCCCGCAAAGTCAGATTGGTAGTGGATCAGATCCGGGGCAAAGGGGTTGAAGAAGCACTGAATATTTTGAAGTTCACGCCGAAACGCTCGGCCTTGATTGTATCAAAGACTTTGCGCACTGCAGTCGCCAACGCTGAAAGCACACAGAGCGTCGACGTGGATCAGCTCTATGTGAAACAAGCGAAAGTCGATGAGGGGGGTATGTGGAAGCGGTTTACGCCGCGAGCGCAGGGTAGAGCAACGCGTATCCGAAAGCGGTTGAGTCACATCACCATCGTACTGGATGAGCTGAGTGAGAGGAGTTAGGACGTATGGGTCAGAAAACGCATCCAAAGGTTTTTCGTCTGGGTGTAATTGAATCATGGGACTCAAAATGGTATTCGCGCCATGATTACGCCAAGCTGCTTCACGAGGATTTTCGCGTTAAAAAGTTTTTAAAAAGCCGACTTTACCATGCGGGTATTTCCAAGATCGAAATTGAACGAGCCGCCAATAAGGCTAAAATAAACATTCATACCGCGCGTCCAGGAATTGTCATCGGCAAGAAGGGCGCGGAAATCGAAAAACTAAAAGAAGAAATTGGTAAACTTACCAATCGCGAAACCTACATCAATATTCACGAAGTTAGGCGCCCCGATCTGGATGGTCAATTAGTGTCGGAAAATGTCGCTTTGCAGTTGGAACGTCGTGTGGCTTTTCGGCGCGCTATGAAGGAAAGTGTCTCGCGGGCGATGCGCATGGGGGCGCAAGGGGTAAGAATCCAATGCGCGGGCCGGTTGGGCGGTGCGGAAATCGCCCGAACGGAATGGTATAGGGAAGGGCGCGTTCCGCTTCACACTTTGCGGGCCGATGTTAATTACGGCTTTGCCGAGGCGCGTACCACCTACGGTGTCATCGGAGTTAAGGCTTGGATATTCCGGGGTGAGGTGCTCACCGAGGAAGAAGAGCAGCAAAAGGCTATGTTGGGCGGCTGAAGGCTGCGCGTGAATTTGTGATTCTGTCAAGCTTGTAAGGATTCTCATCTGAAAACTTGAGACGGGTAAGATGCTTGAACCGAAAAAGGTAAAATACCGAAAAATACAAAAGGGCCGCCGCCGTGGAACCGCCTATCGAGGTTCCACTCTCGCGTTCGGTGATTTTGGGCTCAAGTCAGTCGGACGGGGCTGGATGAGTGCGCGGGAAATCGAGGCTGCTCGAGTTGCTTTGACGCGGTATCTCAAGAGAGGCGGAAAAGTTTGGATCAGGGTTTTTCCGGACAAGCCGTTAACCAAGAAGCCCGCGGAAACCCGAATGGGAAAAGGCAAGGGCTCTCCGGAGCTGTGGGTTGCCGTGATTCAGCCGGGAAGAATTTTGTTCGAGATGGAAGGCGTGGAAGCCAGTCTAGCACGGGAGGCGTTTCGTCTCGCCGCGCACAAACTATCGATTCGTACCATTGTCGTAGAAAGAAGGGGCCTGGTCCATGGAAGCTAAGGAACTGCGAGATCTGAGTGTGGAGGATCTCGTGCGTAAACTGACTGAGCTTCGGGAGGAAATAGGCCATCTAAGACTGAAGCGGGCCACCAGTCGTTTAGAGAACCCGATGAAATTGCGGCAGACAAAACGCGATCTAGCTCGAGTGGAGACGATTTTGACGGAAAAAGCGCTTCAAGGCGGAAAGGCATAGTATGAACACCATAAGCCTGAGAAAAGAGCGCAGTGGCACCGTTGTGAGCGACCGGATGCAGAAAACTATTGTGGTTTCCGTTGAACGGACGGTTATGCATTCGAAGTATAGAAAATATTTGAAGCGCCGCACCAGAGTGAAAGCCCACGATGAAACGAACCAATGTCGGATAGGCGATCGGGTCATCATCGTCGAGTGCCGACCGCTCAGTCGTGACAAGCGTTGGCGTGTCAGTAAGGTATTGCAACGAGCTCGAACGACGGCGGCCGAGCAGTCCGTTGAAGCCGATGTCTAAGCGGCCGATTAGGTCAAGCAGTTTGAGGTTGATTCATGATTCAGACGAGAACGGTGTTGGATGTTGCGGATAACTCGGGAGCGCGAAAAGTGCAATGCATCAAAGTCCTGGGCGGCAGCAAGAGAAAGTATGCTTCCATCGGAGACATCATTGTCGTTTCTGTCAAAGAAGCAAACCCTAACGCCAAAGTAAAAAAGGGCGAAGTGATGAAAGCTGTGGTGGTTCGGACGGCGAAAGAAATTGGCCGGCCGGACGGAACGTATATTCGCTTCGATAACAATTCCGCGGTGCTCATCGACAATCAAAAGGAACCGATTGGAACCCGTATCTTTGGCCCTGTGGCACGCGAGCTGCGGGCGAAGAAATTTATGAAAATCATTTCGCTCGCGCCTGAAGTGCTCTAGTTGTCTTTTTGGGAGAACGTATTCGTGCAGATTCGCAAGAATGACAGTGTGATGGTGATCGCCGGCAAGGAGCGGGGAAAGACGGGTAAAGTGCTCCGCGTGAACCCGAAAGAGAACGCCGTGATTATCGAAAGAGTGAATGTGGTTAAGCGGCACACAAAACCGAGAGGACCCCAGCAACCCGGCGGAATCGTCGAAAAAGAAGCGACTATTCCTGCTTCAAACATCATGATCATGTGCGATAAGTGCAATGCTCCGGTGCGGATGGGACGAAAAGTTCTTGGAGACGGTGAGAAGGTCCGGGTTTGCCGACGCTGTGGCGAAGCCCTGGATTGAGAGTGACCACGATGGCCCGACTAAAACAGAAATATGATGAACAAGTGGTGCCGGCGATGACGGCGGAGTTCGGTTATAAAAATTCTCTGCAGGTGCCGAAGCTAGAAAAGGTCACGATTAATGTAGGTGTCGGGGAAGCGACGCAAAACATCAAGGCATTGGACTCCACTGTCGCCGAAATAACCGCAATTACGGGTCAAAAGCCGGTAATTACACGGGCCAAGAAGGCGATCGCCAATTTCAAATTGCGAGAAGGAGTACCGATCGGTTGCATGGTGACGCTACGGCGCGCCCGTATGTACGAGTTTCTGGACCGGCTGATTCATGTTGCGCTTCCAAGAGTCAGGGATTTCAAAGGCATCTCCGATCGTTCCTTTGATGGACGCGGAAACTACTCGTTGGGCCTGCGGGAGCAGATCATTTTTCCTGAGATTAACGTTGACAAGGTGGAAACGACCCGGGGAATGACCGTCACGATAACAACCACGGCAAAGACAGACCCTGAAGGAAGGGCCTTGCTTAGACTGCTCGGGATGCCGTTCGCTAGTTAATTTGACAGATAAGGGGAAGTCCATTGGCCAAGAAGTGCCTGCGAATTAAGGCGGAAAGACCAAACAAATTTAAAGTCCGGGAGTACAATCGTTGCCCCCTTTGCGGGCGAGCCCGGGCATTTTATCGCCGATTTCGGATGTGCCGGCTTTGTCTCAGGGATCACGCTCGTAAGGGCCACATTCCTGGACTCATCAAAGCCAGTTGGTAAATACGGAGAGCAAAATGGGAATGACCGATCCGATCGCAGATCTGCTGACAAGAATCCGCAACGCATCGAGAGCGCGGCATCAGAAGGTTTTGGTGCCCTGGTCGCGGGTTAAAGAGAATATCGTGAAAGTTCTCGTTGATGAGGGTTACGTTAGAGAATACAAAAAAGTCAAAGCCACCGAAGGGGCTGGTGAGAATCTTATTATTCAATTGAAGTTCGACAGAGAGAGTCGGCCCATTATAGTAGGACTGAAGCGCGTTAGTCGGCCGAGCTTGAAAGTATACGTAGGCGCGCAAAAGGTAACGCCGGTCCGCAAGGGTTTGGGAATAAACATACTCTCTACTTCGAAAGGAATTTTGGTGGACCGGGAAGCGCAACGCGCAAAAGTCGGCGGCGAGCTCTTATGTTCGGTATGGTAGTCTGAGACGAGGTGAACGGTGTCACGAATTGGGAAAATGCCTATCAACGTTCCTACGGGAGTTAAGGTGGCACTTGGCGCGGGTGGCATTCACTTGGAAGGCCCCAGGGGCAAGCTGAGCACGCTCATTCCTCCGGGGGTCGTGGTCAAGGTTGAGGGAGCGGTAGTTCGCGTCGAGCGTGGCGGCGAAGAACGTCAAGCTCGAGCTCTCCACGGCCTAACACGAAAACTCATTGCCAACATGGCCGAAGGCGTCAGCAAAGGATTTAACCGAATACTCGAGATCAATGGGGTTGGCTACCGAGCGGAAGTCAAAGGACAAGAGATTCATATGACCCTGGGATACTCGCATCCTGTCGTTTTTCCGCTGCCGCAAGGAGTGACTGCTTCGGTTGAAAGGCAAGTTATCATTACCCTTACCGGGGCCGACCGACAGCTGCTGGGTGAGACGGCCGCAAAGATCAGGAGTCTGCGGGAGCCCGAGCCCTATAAAGGCAAAGGAATCAAGTATCGTGAAGAGGTGATCAAGCGTAAAGCCGGCAAAGCGGTGGGTTCGGCTGGTAAGTAACCGCTGAGGTTGAGACATGACGACTAAGCAAAGAAATATAGCACGCGTACGGCGGCAACAGCGGGTCCGCAAAACGCTATTGGGAACGGATGCTCGCCCGCGCATCTGCGTGTTCAGAAGTCATAGGCATATTTATGCCCAGGTCATTTCCGACGACAAAGGCATGACGCTGGCTTCGGTATCGACGCTTTCGCCAGATTTGGGTGCAAAGATCAAAGACAGCAAGGGCGTGGAAGCCGCAAAGCAAGTTGGTTTGACATTAGCGAGAGTTTGCAAAGAAAAGAAAATCACTCATGTTGTTTTCGACCGTAACGGGTTTCTCTTCCACGGGCGAGTTAAAGCTGTGGCAGATGGAGCCCGAGAAGGTGGCTTGGAATTTTAGCGCAACATGCGTAGGCGAGGTGTCCTTGGAACGCATTGATCCTCAGGGATTAGAACTCAAAGAAAAAGTTGTTCACATCAGCCGGGTGGCGAAGGTTGTCAAGGGTGGTCGCCGGTTCAGTTTCAGCGCACTGGTCGTGGTTGGCGACAACCATACCGTCGTTGGCTGCGGAATGGGCAAGGCCAATGAAGTGCCAGAAGCCATTCGCAAAGGGCTGGAACAAGCAAAAAAGAGTCTTATCAGGGTTCCGGTCATGGAAGGAACGATACCCTTTGAGGTGACTGGGAGATTCGGCGCGGGATACGTGATATTGAAGCCGGCGTCGGAGGGTACAGGCGTTATCGCTGGCGGTGGCGTCCGCGCGGTGGTCGAGGCTGCCGGCATTCAAAATGTTTTAACTAAATGTCTTGGCTCTAACAATCCGCATAACATGGTGAAAGCTACCTTTGAAGCCCTACGAGATTTAAGAGCGCCTGAGGAAATTGCCGAACGGCGCGGAAAGACATTGGCGGAGATTCGCTGAAATGAAACTCGATGATTTAAAGCCGGCTCCCGGCTCGACAAAAAAACAGAAACGTGTCGGACGAGGTGACGGTTCCGGCCATGGAAAAACTTCTTGCCGAGGCCACAAAGGCCAGCGAGCACGTTCCGGTGGCGGCACCCGTCCGGGATTCGAGGGCGGACAAATGCCGCTCCAAAGACGTCTGCCGAAGCGGGGATTTAACAACCCGTTTAAGGTCGACGTTGCCGTGATTAACTTGGAGCAGTTGGAAGTATTCTCATCCGGTAGCGAGGTTAGCCCGGATGTATTATTGGAAAAGGGGCTCGTGCGGGGGAAAAATAGACGGATCAAAATTCTCGGCGATGGTGCGCTCAGTAAGGCATTGACGATTAAAGCTCACGGCTTCTCTTCAAGAGCCAAGGAGAAGATCGAAGCAGCGGGGGGAAAGGCTGAGTTGATAGCGGCCCATGCTTAGTGGTTTCCAAAACGCCTCGCGAATCCCGGAGCTGCGCAAACGTTTGCTGTTTACGCTGGCTATGCTGGCGGTATATCGGCTCGGGGTGCATGTGCCCACACCTGGAATCGACCGCCAGGCATTGGCGGCCTTCTTTGAGCAGTATAAAGGTACCATCTTCGGGTTGTTCAATCTTTTCTCCGGTGGCGCCCTCGAGCAGTTTTCCGTATTCTCGCTCGGCATCATGCCCTATATCAGCGCGTCGATTATTCTGCAGCTATTGACGGTCGTTTTTCCTTATCTCGAGCGATTATCAAAAGAGGGGGAGGCCGGTCGGCGAAAAATCACTCAGTATACCCGTTACGCCACCATAGTGCTCTCGGTCATTCAAGGAACGATGATCAGCTTGGGACTGTCAGGTACGCAGGGGCCCGGCGGGCAGCCGATTGTTTTGCACCCCGACTTAAGTTTCCACATCATGACGGTGATGACCTTGACTTCGGGAACAGCTTTCATCATGTGGCTGGGTGAGCAAATCACGGAAAGAGGCGTAGGCAACGGCATCTCGCTGATCATCTTCGCCGGGATTGTGGCGGGTCTCCCTTCCGCGATTGCGACGACATTTCAGTTCATTCGCGAAGGTGAATTGAACGTTCTGGTCGCCCTTCTGATGTTGGTTTTGATCGTCGCGGTAGTGGGAGCTATCACCTTTGTTGAACGGGGACAAAGACGAATTCCAGTGCAGTATGCAAAACGAGTTGTGGGACGCAAAATGTACGGTGGTCAGAGTTCTCATTTGCCGTTGAAGGTTAATACCGCGAATGTTATTCCCGTAATTTTTGCTTCCTCGATTCTGATCTTTCCAGCAACGATGGCGCAGTTTGCTCAATACGAATGGGTCCAAACTGCGGCCAGTTATCTAAGCCCGGGCCAATGGCTGCACGACCTCGTATTTGCGTTGATGATCATCTTTTTCGCTTTCTTTTATACTGCCGTAGTGTTCAATCCGACCGATGTGGCGGAGAACATGAAAAAGTTTGGTGGCTATATCCCCGGAATTCGACCTGGGCAGAAGACCGCCGAATTCATCGAGAGAGTGCTTTCGCGTATCACTCTGAGCGGAGCGATCTACTTGTGCATTGTCGCGCTGCTACCGACAATTTTAGTCAGTCAGTTCAATGTCCCGTTTTATTTCGGTGGAACAGCCCTATTAATAGTCGTTGGCGTGGCGCTTGACACCGTAGCGCAGATGGAAAGTCATTTAATTACCCGCAATTATGAGGGTTTTATGAAGCGAGGACGGCTGCGGGGGAGAAGGGGCTAGACTTGGCCAGTGTACGTGTCGTTCTGCTAGGCCCGCCAGGTGCGGGAAAAGGAACTCAGGCGAAGCTCTTGCGCGAGCAGTTTGACACCTGCCAAATATCGACGGGAGACATCCTTAGAAAGGCGGTAGTCGATAAAACGCCGCTCGGTCAGGAAGCCGCAGCATATCTCAACCGCGGTGAATTGGTCCCAGACAGCGTTATCGTCAATCTCGTCGGCGAGCGCCTAAAAGAAAAAGACTGCGAGAACGGGTTTGTTTTGGATGGTTTCCCGAGGACTATTGCGCAGGCTGAAAGTCTGGAACGGATACTGAAGACAATGGGAATTCGGCTGGACGGTGTATTGTCCATGCAAATACCTCACGATGTGATTGTCGACCGGCTAGCGGGTCGGCGGAGCTGTAAAAATTGTGGAGCGCTCTACCATCGGGTATTCGATCCTTCGACAAGAGGCGGGGCCTGCGATCAGTGTGGCGGTGAATTGTATCAAAGAGATGACGATCGCGAAGAGACGATTAACACACGGTTAAATGTTTATGAAACGCAGACTGCGCCGCTGGTGAACTACTACGGGCAGCGCGGTAAGTTGTCGGAAATTGACGGTGTCGGGAAGGTGGATGATGTTCATAGACGGATCATCCAGGCACTGGGGGGGGTGGGAAATTGATTTCGCTCAAATCACCTCGAGAAATCGAGATCATGAGAAGAGCAAATCTAATTGTCGCGGAGGTTTTACAAGCGCTGAAGGAGAAGACAGCTCCTGGAATCACGACTCTTGATCTTGATAGTATGGCCGAGGAGATGACCCTAAAAAAAAACGCCGTGCCGGCATTTAAAGGCTATAGCGTCGCCGGACGGGTTTTTCCCCACTGCCTTTGTGCATCCATCAACGAAGAGATCGTGCATGGAATTCCGTCGAATCGAGCTCTAAAAGAGGGAGATATCGTCGGCCTTGATTACGGCGTAATTTACGAAGGTTTCTACGGCGACTCTGCGGTCACGGTCGGAGTTGGAAAAGTTAGCGATGTCGCCAAGCGCCTAATGGAGGTTACGGAACAGTCGTTATACGATGGCATTAACCAGCTGCATGAAGGCAGGAGACTAGGCGATCTCGGTGCGGCGGTTCAAAGAACAGCTGAAAGCGCTGGTTATTCGGTCGTGCGAGCTTTTGTCGGGCATGGCATAGGTAAGAGGCTTCATGAAGAGCCTCCGGTGCCTAACTACGGTGAGTCTGACCGCGGGCTTCGGTTGAAAGAGGGAATGGTTTTGGCCATCGAGCCAATGGTCAATATCGGCGGTCATGAAGTGGAAATTAAAGCCGACGGCTGGACCGCAGTGACTAAAGACGGTAGTTTAGCCGCTCACTTCGAACATTCCGTGGCTGTGACAAAAAAGGGTCCTTACATACTGAGTCAACTATGACTGAGTATGGTTAGAGGATGAGTCGAAGCTTGTATGCCAAAAGAAGACGCCATTGAAGTGATGGGAACGGTGTTGGAAACATTGCCCAATGCCATGTTCCGGGTGCAACTGGAAAACGGGCACAGGGTTCTGGCTCACATTTCTGGAAAGATGCGCATGCATTACATCAAAATTCTTCCCGGCGACAAGGTCAAAATCGAGCTGTCGCCCTATGATTTGGCACGCGGAAGAATTATTTATCGCGAGCGTTAGAATTAGGAGACATGGTGAAAGTCAGAGCTTCGGTAAAAAAGATCTGTAACAAGTGTAAGGTTATTCGGCGTAAAGGCGTTGTGCGCGTTCTTTGTGCAAACAGTAAACACAAACAGAGACAAGGTTAATCGTTTAGCGATTTCAAGAGCGAAAGCTGGTGGCTGCCGCGATCGAAGTTGCTTGATTTCAAGAATTCGAATGGAGTGAAGATATGGCACGTCTTGCTGGTGTAGATCTCCCCAGAAACAAACGAATGGAAGTTGCGCTTACCTATATCTATGGCATTGGTCGCAACCTGGCGAGAAACATCTTAAATCAGGCTGGAATTTCGCTCGACTTAAAGAGCGACAATCTTTCCGATGACGATGTCGTCAAGATTCGCCAACTCATCGATCAGAGCTATAAGGTCGAAGGCGATCTTCGGCGGGATGTGTCCGGAAACATTAGGCGTCACGTCGAAATGGGCTCTTATCGAGGCCATAGGCACCGAAGGAATCTTCCAGTCCATGGCCAAAGAACCCATACGAATGCTCGGACGCGAAAGGGGCCTCGAAAAACTGTCGCAGGGAAGAAAACGGCTCCATCTAAGGGTTAACAGGAGTATAAAATGGCAAAAGCGGACGTAATCGCGGAAGAAAAACAGGAAAAGAAGGCTGATAGCCAGGCGGAACAGAAGGTCGGAGATCGCGCCGCGCGCAAAAAACGGGGGCGCAAGAACATCTCAGAAGGCGTTGTGCACATCCATTCGACCTTTAATAACACCATCGTTACGATTACGGATTATCAAGGCAATGTGATCTCTTGGTCGAGTGCGGGAAGTATGGGGTTTAAAGGCTCGCGGAAAGGCACTCCGTTTGCGGCGCAACAAGCCGCGGACAGCGCCGCTAAAAAGGCCATGGATCACGGATTGCGGTCGGTTCAGATTTTTGTACGTGGACCAGGAGCGGGCCGCGAATCTGCTCTGCGTGCCCTGCAGTCGGCGGGTTTCAATATCAGCTTGATCAAGGATGTTACACCGATTCCGCATAATGGTTGCCGGCCGCCTAAACGTAGACGCGTCTAAGGATAATATAGGAGGAAGGATTGGCTAGATACACGGAATCTGTGTGCCGACTATGCCGGCGCGAGAATCTTAAACTATTTCTTAAGGGCGAGCGCTGTTATACGGATAAATGTGCCATTGAGCGACGTAACTATCCCCCGGGGCAACACGGTCAGGGCAGACCCAAATTTTCCGAATATAGCATTCAGTTGCGCGAGAAGCAGAAGGTCAAGCGGATGTACGGCTTAGTGGAGAGTCAGTTTCGCCGGACCTTTGATCAAGCCAGCCGGATTAAAGGTATCACGGGTGAGACTTTGTTGGTTTTCTTAGAGCGGCGCTTGGATAATGTCACGTATCGGCTGGGATTCGCCAGTTCCAGAGCGGAAGCCAGATTGTTGGTTCGCCACGGGCATATTTTGGTTAACGGCAAACGGGTCAATATTCCGTCGTACTTCGTGCGTGTGGGAGATGTGGTTTCAGTGAAGGAACAAAGCCGGCAAATGGCCCGGATTCTCACCGCAATGGAAGGTGTCCAACGACGCGGCGTGCCGGAGTGGGCGGAATTAGATAGAGATAACTGCAGCGGAAGAATCAAAATGCTGCCGGCACGCAGCGATATTACGATGCCGATTAACGAAAAACTAATTGTCGAATTGTATTCGAAGTAAGCTTTGAATGTAGGGAGAAACTATGTCTACCATGTATAGGCATTGGACGGATCTGATTAAACCCAAGCAATTGGAGGTGGACGAGAAGACCTTAACTTCGACCTATGGGAAGTTCTACGCGGAGCCCTTCGAACGCGGCTTCGGCCAGACCATTGGCAACTCGCTGCGTAGGATTTTGCTATCGTCGTTGATGGGTGCATCTATCGTAGCGGTTCGGATGAAAGGAATTCTCCATGAATTCTCGACGATCCCCGGCGTTACGGAAGACGTCACTGACATCATCTTGAACCTCAAAGAAATTCGCTTGCGGCTAAACGACGGTGAACAGCACACGCTCAAAGTCGAAGCCAAAGGTCCCGGCAATGTATTGGCTAAAGATATCAGCGGTTCAGCAAATGTTGAGATTCTGAACCCGGACCAAAAAATCGCCACATTATCCAGGGACGCTAAACTGGACATGGAGCTGGTCGCGAAGTTGGGGCGCGGTTATGTACCGGCGGAGAGAAATAAGGAAGAGGGCGCGCCGGTTGATACGGTATTTATCGACGCCATCTTTTCACCGGTCCAAAAGGTCAACTTCACGGTGACGAACGCGCGTGTGGGCCAGCGTACCGACTACGACCGGGTCGTCTTTGAGATTCACACCGACGGCAGCGTCAAACCGGACGATGCGATGGCGTACGCCGCGAAGATACTTCAAGACCAGGTGAGTATATTCGTTAATTTTCAGGATGAGCCGCAACAAGAACGGCGCGATGACCGGCCGTCGATTCCCTTAAACGATAATCTCTTCCGCAGCGTGGATGAGCTCGAATTTTCCGTCCGCTCGCAAAATTGTTTGCAAAACGCCGATATTAAGTACATCGGCGAGTTGGTGCAGAGGTCGGAGCAGGAAATGCTCAAGACAAAGAATTTCGGCCACAAGTCGCTCAATGAAATTAAAGAGATCCTACGCGAGATGGGCTTGGAACTCGGCATGAAGATCGACCACTTTCCGCCCCGCGAAGAGATTGAAAGCAGACGGCGCGCCGACGAAAAGGAGACGGCATAACTCATGCGGCATCTCAAGTCAGGCAGAAAGCTCAGTCGTAATTCGAGCCACCGTTGGGCGATGATGCGGAATCTTGTGACTTCTCTATTGCGCGAAGAGAAGATTCAAACAACCGATCCGAAAGCCAAAGAGCTGAGACGATGGGTGGATCGTGTGATTACGTTGGGCAAGCAGGGAAGCCTGCATGCACGACGGCAAGCTCTCGCCATCGTTCAGGACAAGACGGTGGTGCAAAAACTGTTCGACACCATCGCATCCCGCTTTAGGGACAGGCCTGGAGGTTATACCAGAATCATAAAAGTGGGGCGGCGGCATGGAGATGCAGCGCCGGTTTCCTTGGTGGAGTTATTGGGTTCCGACGGTGCCGCTGAAACAACTTCAGGCAAAGAGAAGAAGGTGAAGAAGGGAAGGCAAAAGGTCGTTGCCAAGGCAACCGCCTCCAGGCGCAAGGCCGCAAAGGGGGCCTCAGCTTAGATTTTTTCCGTCCATCGCGCGGTCACCTCAAGCCGAAGTCGGTCGAGTTTTTTATTCGACGGCTCCGGCTTTTTTTCACTCAACATTGGAGTCGTCGCGTATTCGACCCGGCCCCGCTCCATCACCGAGTGGCTTGAAGACTCGAACTCCGCTCGTGAGCCGGCTTGAGTCAGAATGACTCCAAAATCTTTAACTACGACATCGCCTGCCCTCTTTTGTTCCCGCCAGACGCGTGTTATTTACCCTCTGAGAAGATGAATGCACCCATTCTCCGGAGATCGATCAATGACATTCTCGAGATCCATTTACTTGACGATGGAATCGATCGTTTAGATTGGCGAGATTTTGGCAATGGGCTGTCGATGGCTCGATTGGCACGGGAAGGTAAGCGGGAGCTGGTGCTGTATCGCATAGCTGCCAATGCCGCGCCCAACGCCTTCTCAAAGCACGAGCATCTCGGCGGAGAGTTTTACCTGGTGCTGAAGGGCAAAATAGCGGATGAAACCGGCGAGTATGAGCCAGGAGATATCGTGTACCTTGAACCGAAGTCTGTTCATACGCCGCGCGCAGTCGGAGATACATTGGTTTTAGTGCTGTGGCCCCAAGGTGTGCAAATCGTTAGTGAGGAGAAAAAAGACTAACCGACCCATGGGAGGCGAAATGAAGACGCTAGGATTTATTGGAACCGGAGGGATGGGCAGTGGTATGGCGGCCAACTTGATCAAGGCAGGACACCGGTTGGTCATCAATGATTTACGGCGCGAACAGGGAAAGGGGCTCGAGAGTCAGGGCGCTGAATTTAAGGAATCCCCAAAAGCTGTTGCCGAATCCTGTGAAGTTGTTCTCTCTATGCTGCCGTACAATGAAGCAGTAAGGGTGGTTGGCTTGGGTAAAAACGGTCTGCATGAAGCAAACGGTGGGTCCAAGATCTGGATTGACTTCAGCAGCATCGACAAGAAGACCATTGTCGGTGTGAGCGCAGAGCTTGCGAAAAAAAATTGGACGGTACTCGATGGTTCCGCCGGCGGGGTTGAAGAAGCGGCGGCCGCCGGAACGCTGTCGCTATGGGTTTCAGGTTCGAAAGCGTTGTTTGACGAACATCAGTCCGTATTCAAGGCGATGGGCAACAAAATTATCCACGTCGGCGAGCTTGGCAATGCCAAGCTGGTGAAAAATGCCATGGCGATGTTTGCCGCGGTACAACATTTAAGTCTGGTGGAGATCTGCTCTTGGCTTAAGAAAGGTGGACTCACGGATGAGACTTTTCGCACGATTCTTCAAAACTCGCAGCAGAATTCCGTGTCCATTGATCGTATTATGGAAATCGTCGTTAGCCGCAAATTCAAACCGCGCAAGTCTTGGATGCCGAAAGACGTTGGCTTCGGGTTGGACATGGCACGTGAGATGGAAATTCCCATGCCCTTCGTCGCATTGGCCTATCAAATGTTCTCTATTGCTCAAGCGACCGGCATGGACGGCTACGAAGCGACTGGAATCGCCTGTAATGTTTACGACGTGATCACCGGCAACAATTAACTCTGAGTGCAGACTGCGTAACATCTTCTGCGCGATTGCCGCCGCGTCAATACCACGGCCGTTCCACCGAATTTCCCAACAGCCTCCGCCTGATCTGATACGCTGACATTAGGCACCTTAGGCTCTCTGCCGGAGATATTGCGCAAAGTGCATTCGTTCGGGAGGTCTCATGTATCTGCGTACCCTGTTCATACTGGCCCTACTGGGACTGGTGGCGGTTTTCTCCGCGCTTAATTGGAGCGCTTTCACGACGCCGACGACGTTGTCCATCGGATTTATCACGTTCGAAGCACCGCTGGGGTTGATCTTACTTGCCATAGTGGCGCTCCTGACCCTGTTATTTTTAGTTTACACCGCTTATCTGCAGTCTACGGTCATTCTCGAGAGCCGGCGTCACGCGCGCGAACTGCAGATCCAGCGCGAGCTTGCCGAGCAAGCCGAAGCTTCACGTTTCAGCCAGCTTCGATCCTTGCTTCAAGCTGAGCTGCAAAATTTGGCTGGCCAAACGGATCAGTCGAAAACGGCCTTGCTCACCAAGTTGGATCAGATGGAGCGCGACCTGCGCGCCGCCTTGGAGCAGACCGGCAACAGCCTGGCGGCATACATTGGAGAGCTCGAGGACAGATTTGAAAAGTCCGCGGGCAAATCAGCCTAGTAAGAGCTCTCTTCCGCAGTAATGGATCGCTCCAATGTCGAGACATCCAGGAAGCATCTGGCTGCATTGCCCGGTGAACGCCAGAAGTCCGGCTATCAAGTAAAAGATGACATTTTATCCAGGATAGCCTGCGTTTGACGCGCTCGGAGGTCGGGTCTGAGGTATTTTGCTTGTTGCTTCGAACGGAAGAAATCGTTATAAATGCATTGTTTAGAACACCCTTTTTTCGAGCGAATTTCCCTTACAGTAAGTCTGCGGCGATCTGTTCATCTCGAGCAGCAGGGAACGATTAATCAAGGATCTGATGCGAAACACCCTTAGGGATCTGTTAACCCGAGCGATTGAAAAGACGGCGAAGGGGGGAGATCTGAATTTGACAGAGCTTCCCCCTTTGCTTCTTGAGCCGCCGAAACAACGCGAGTTTGGCGACTTGGCGACGAACATTGCAATGCACTGGGCTAAGGCGGCAAAGAAATCGCCTCGCGTTATCGCCGACGCGATCCTTGAGAATCTGGAAGACCCTGAAGGCATGCTGGCGCGCAAGGAAATCGCCGGTCCCGGGTTCTTAAACTTCACATTTTCCCGGAAGTTTTACTATCAACGGTTTCGCGAGCTCGTCGCTGGGAAAGCCTCGAACCTCGATATTGGTCATGGGAAAAGAGTCCAGGTTGAATTTGCCAGTGTCAATCCGACGGGTCCGCTTCATGTCGGTCATGGCAGGGTCGCTGTGATCGGCGATGTACTGGCTCGGTTACACGAGGCCACAGGCTTTAAAGTCGAGCGGGAATATTATGTTAATGATGCCGGAAATCAGATGGAGAACCTCGGGCTCTCCTTGTACGCGCGCTATCGCGAGCTTTTCGGCGAAAAAGCCGACTTCCCGGAATCGGGCTATCCGGGAGATTATGTCAAAGACATCGCCGCTGACGCAAAGAACCGATATGGCGATAAGTTTCTCGGTGAGAACAAAGAAGCCGCAGTCGATATTTTCCAGCGCTATGGCGGCGACTGTTTGCTGGCTACGATCCGTCGACAGCTGGACGATTTTGGCATTCGCTTCGATGCTTTTTTCAGCGAAAAGGCAATGCGCGAGCGCAGCGAGGTCACCCAGTCGATGGATCTATTGCGTGCCCGGGGCCTGCTCTATTCGCAGGACGGCGCCGAATGGTTTAAGTCGACTGCGTTTGGCGACGACAAGGATCGAACCGTGGTCAAGAGCGACGGCGAACTGACGTATTTTGCCGCGGACATTGCCTATCATCGCAACAAGTTCGAGCGTCAATTCGACAAGCTCATCGACGTATGGGGCGCCGATCACCATGGCTACGTGCCGCGGTTAAAGGCTGCGCTGCAGGGACTTGGCTACGAGCCAAATAGCTTGCAGGTCGTCCTCGTGCAGATGGTTCAGCTTACACGCGCCGGCGAACCGGTGCGTATGGGCAAGCGCAGCGGAGAATTTGTTGCATTACAGGAAGTATTGGATGAGGTGGGACGGGATGCGGCGCGTTTCTTTTTTCTGATGCGCAAATCCGATAGCCATCTTGATTTTGATCTGGATCTTGCCAAGCAACAGTCCAGTGATAACCCGGTTTTTTACGTCCAGTACGCTCACGCCCGGGTCGCCAGTATTTTCGAGCAGGCGCACAGGAGCAGAATTGTATGGGATACGGCGGGCGTTGAAAGCATTCCGGTCGAGCGGCTGGAACTGGCGGAGGAGATGGAGCTCATCCGCCGGGTAGCCCAGTTCAACGATGTGTTGGAGGAGAGCGTCCGAGAGCTCGAACCCCACCGCATGATCTTTTACCTTTTGGATTTGGCCGGCGAATTTCATCGGTATTACAATCGGACCCGTATACTTACAGAGGATGGAGACTTGACCCGCGCGCGTATGTCGCTAGCGCAAATGGTTCAAACAGCGCTGCGCCGTGGACTGAACCTATTGGGCGTGGATGCCCCCATGAAGATGGCTTCGCGATCTGAACCGGACGACGGCGATCGCTCGCAGGCGTAAAGCAAAGGACTGTGTTGATGGCAGAGAATCGCAGAGGCATGGATAAGCGTTATTATTTTAGCCGCGGGCAATTCATATTGTTGGGGTGTGGCTTCATCGTTGTTTCGGTGATCATTTTTTTCCTCGGGATGTTAGTGGGACAGGACATCGAAGAAAGAAAAATCGTAAAGCCGGCGGAGCCGTTGATAAAGATCCCTGTGAAACCGGCGCAGGGGACGAATTCAGCGCCTGCTTGGGGTAAGGAAGAAATGACTTTTTATGACACGCTGACGAAATCGGCGACGGCGCAAGTGCGGGTTGAGAACGAGCCGGGCGAAACCAAGAACAGTGAGAAAACGATCAAAGCTCAAACGAGAGAAAGCGAACCGGCGGTAAAACAAAAGGCGCCGCAAGCGCAAAGGGTTGAGGAAAAGCCCGCCAAGGGAGCCAAAAAAATACCATCTCCCGGAGCCGTTGAAACCCGGCCATCGGACGGCCCCTGGACAGTTCAAGTCAATGCCTTTCCGGACGAAAAAACGGCGAAGACCTCGGTTGATAGGCTAAAGGATAAAGGTTACAACGCCTATGTTACTGAGGTACGCACCAATGGAAGGCTTTGGTATCGGGTCCGTGTGGGCCGTTTCAGTTCTCGAGAAGAGGCGGAGAAGGTCGAGGACGTTTTGAAAAACAAGGAAAGCTTAGGCAACTCGTTCGCTACCAGCAAATAAATAAGAGCACGACAGAGCGATATGAAAATTCGCGAAGCTATCGAGAATCTGGTCAATCGGAACAATCTTTCCGAAGCGGAAACTATCGATGTCATGTCTCAGATTATGACCGGCGAGGCGACACCTTTGCAGGTGGCATCTTTCCTCACCGCGCTGCGCATGAAGGGCGAGACGGTGGAAGAAATTACCGGCGCGGCACGGGTGATGCGCGAGAAGGCCCATCGCGTCCAGGTCGGTTCAAAGACCGTGTTGGATACCTGCGGCACTGGCGGAGACCAAAAGGGCAGCTTTAACATTTCGACGACCGCGGCGTTTGTCGTGGCGGGCGCCGGGGTGGATGTCGCCAAACATGGCAATCGTTCCGTGTCGGGCCAATCGGGAAGCGCCGACGTGCTTGCCGCGTTGGGGGTTAACATTGACGCGCCTAAAGAGCGCGTCGAGGCTTGTATCCAAACAATCGGAATCGGTTTTTTGTTCGCTCCTTTGCTCCACGAAGCGATGAAATATGCCGTGCAGCCGCGCCGCGATATCGGCATTCGAACGATCTTCAATTTGCTCGGTCCCTTGACCAATCCAGCGATGGCCAAGTATCAATTGATCGGGCTTTATAGCGGCGAACTGCTGGTCGTGATCGCCCACGTGTTAAAGAACCTGGGCAGCGCGCGCGCGATGGTGGTGCACGGTATGGAAGGACTCGACGAAATATCGCTTTGTGGGCCGACGAAGGTCGCCGAGTTGCGTGACGGACAGGTCAAAGAATATACCGTCGAACCGAAAGACATGGGCCTAAAGAGGTGCCGCTTGGAGGAACTTCACGGCGGCAGTCCCGATGAAAGCGCGGCAATTGTCCAGGGAGTTCTCCGAGGTAATAAGGGACCGGCGCGGGATGTGGTGCTGCTCAATAGTGGTGCGGCGCTGTATGTGAGCGGCAAAGCCGCCGCCCTTGAACAGGGAATGCATTTTGCGGCGGACTCCATCGACTCAGGTAGGGCGCGGCAGAAACTCGAGCAGCTGGTGCAAATGACCAACGCGGCCTAACGCGCATGGCTGAATTTCTCGCCACGATCGTCGAGCATGTGCGCGGCGAAATCGAACGCCGGCAGCGGCAAGCTCCGGTCGCGGCGCTGCGGGATCGCGGTTTGTTCCATGCGCCGACAAGGGGTTTTGCGCGCAGTCTGAGCGGTACCGCCCGGCGTATCATTGCGGAAGTAAAACGAGCGTCCCCCTCTAAAGGATTGATCCGGGCAGACTTCAATCCCGTCGCTATCGCCAAGGATTACGCCGAACACGGCGCAAGCGCGATTTCCGTGCTCACCGAGGAGCGTTTTTTCCAGGGAAGTGTGACGTATCTGGAAGAGATAAAATCGGCGGTTACCGTGCCGTTGTTGCGCAAAGATTTTATCATTGACGGTTACCAGTTGATCGAGGCCAGAAGTTACGGCGCGGATGCAATCTTGCTGATTGCTGCGCTGCTCGATCCCGGGCTCATGCGGGAATTGCGCGAACACGCCGATACGTTGTCGCTCGATACGCTGGTCGAGGTGCATAACAACGAAGAATTGGACAGCGCGCTGGCAGCCGGGGCGCAGTTAGTCGGTATCAACAACCGGGATCTTAGAACCTTCGAAGTCAGCTTGGCCACCACAAAAAAATTAGCGCCGCTGATTCCGGCAGGTACGCTGGCGGTTTGTGAGAGCGGTATCGACAATCCGGAGCAGATGCAGCGCGTCGAAAGTTGGGGCATACATGTTTTTCTCATTGGTGAATCTCTTATGCGCGCGCAGAGTCCGGGCAAGAAGCTCCACGAGTTGCTGCGATCCTAGAGCGACAGTTCCCGTCGGCTGAATGTGCGGCGGCCCATCGTCATGGTTAAGGTAAAGGTTTGCGGTATAACAAATTTGATGGATGCCGAGAAAGCGCTCGAATACGGCGCCGATGCGCTTGGATTCAATTTCTATCCGCTAAGTCCCCGTTGCGTTACACCGGACAGGGCTCGTGCCATTCTGTATGAGCTTCCCAGCGGTGGCTGTAATGTCGCTCTATTTGTCAACGAGGCTAAAGAACAAGTCAGGCAAGTTTTAACATCCGGCGCGTCTGACGATAGACGGCATGGGTATCATGCCGTGCAATTCCACGGCGAGGAGAGCGGTGACTACTGCCAAGGCTGGGGTCTTCAGGTGATCAAAGCCTTTCGGCTCAAAGATAAAAAATCGTTGGAACAACTTAGCAACTTTCCCGCAGATTTGTATCTTCTCGACTCCTGGTCCTCGGGCTACGGTGGTTCCGGAGCGTCGTTTCCGTGGGAGTGGCTCGAAGAGTTGAATACTGAAAAAATAATTATTTCGGGCGGGCTCAACCTGCAAAATGTCGCTGCGGCCATCCGGCGAATCCGGCCCTATGGCGTTGACGTATGCAGCGGTGTCGAGGTTCGGCCTGGTATCAAGGACCATGGGAAAATCAAAGAATTTATTCTCGCAGCCAAAGGTGCCTGATCGACTCGGCCATTTTGGCCCGTATGGCGGGCGGTACGTCGCCGAAACGCTGATGCCGGCCCTGACGGAGTTGGAAAAGGCTTACAGCGAGGCGCGCCGTGATCCGGCGTTCCGCAAGGAATTTCACGAATACCTTCGGCAGTACGTCGGTCGGGAAACTCCGCTCTATTTCGCTGAACGGCTGAGTCAAAAACTGGGCGGTGCGAAGGTCTATTTGAAGCGCGAGGATCTCTGCCACACGGGCGCGCACAAGATCAATAACACCATCGGCCAGATCCTGCTGGCACGGAGGATGGCTAAAAACAGAATCATCGCGGAAACCGGCGCCGGGCAGCATGGTGTAGCGACGGCCACCGTAGCAGCGCGCTTCGGCATGGAATGTGAAATCTTCATGGGCAAGGAGGATGTTGCGCGCCAGTCGCTAAACGTCTTCCGTATGAAACTCCTTGGCGGCAGGGTCCGGGTTGTCGAGTCCGGGAGCAAGACGCTGAAAGACGCTATGAACGAGGCGCTGCGAGACTGGGTGACCCATGTGCGCAATACTTACTACTTGATCGGCTCCGTGGCGGGTCCGCATCCCTACCCAATGATGGTTCGCGATTTCCAATCGGTCATCGGGCGAGAAGCCAGACGTCAAATCATCAAGCAGGAAGGTAAGCTTCCTGACTATTTAGTCGCCTGTGTCGGCGGCGGCAGCAATTCCATGGGACTGTTTTACCCGTTCGTCAAAGATGAGAAAGTGCGGATGGTCGGCGTCGAAGCAGCCGGACGAGGACTGCGAACCGGCAAACACGCGGCGTCAGTCCTCGGTGGCGAAGTGGGTGTATTGCACGGGAGCAAAAGCTACATTTTGCAGGATAGAGGTGGACAGATTCGTCAGACGCACTCCATCGCGGCCGGACTCGATTATCCAGGCGTCGGACCGGAGTTGAGCTATCTCAAAGATCGCGGCCGGGTGGATTTTTCATCGGCAACCGACCGCGAAGCCATGAAAGCGATCCAGTTTCTCGCCGAAGTGGAAGGAATCATTCCCGCTTTGGAGAGCGCTCATGCCATCGCCGCCGTCATGGAACTGGCGCCGCGGCTGGCCAAGCATCAGACCATCGTCATGAATCTATCCGGCAGAGGCGATAAAGACATGGCGACGGTGGGAGACTACCTCGGAGTGAAGGTCTAAGGAGCGCTCCAGGCTTTCGACCTCTGGCAACGTCAAAACGATGCACATCCACTGACCTGCTCAACCTCAACCCACGAACCTTCAACCTCGATTGAACCATGAGTCGATTACAGGAAAAGTTTGCAGAGCTAAAAAAACGCGGCGAAGCTGCATTGATTCCTTTTGTCACGGCCGGAGATCCGGATCTTAAGACCACGCTCAAAATCATGCGCGCCCTTGAAGCGGGTGGCGCTGATTGCATTGAGCTGGGAATCCCCTTCTCGGATCCGACGGCGGATGGTCCAACCATTCAGCGGGCTTCTGAACGCGCCTTGAAAAACCGTATTACACTGGCGCAAATTTTACGGATGCTGCGGCAGTTCCGCAGCGGCTCGGAGACTCCCGTGATTCTCTTCGGCTATTTCAATCCTTTCCTTCAGCATGGATTGGAGAACTTCTGCCGGCAGGCGGCGCGAGTGGGCGCCGACGGTGTTCTGTGCGTCGACTTGCCGCCCGAGGAAAGCGCTGAGTTAAAGCACTGGACCGACTTCGAAGGGATGGATTTGATTTTCCTTCTGTCTCCCACCAGTGGCGCGGATCGGGTAAAGCTCGTGGCTCGCACAGGCCGAGGCTTTATCTATTATGTCTCGGTTACCGGCGTCACCGGGGCGCGCCGGTCCTTAGAAGATCAGTTGCGTCAAAGAGTGGCCGCAGTGCAGCACTTGACTTCCCTTCCAGTCGGTGTCGGGTTCGGTATTTCAACTCCACAGCAAGCAGCCTGGATCGCGGAGTTCGCCGATGCTGCGGTTATTGGCAGCGCGCTTGTCGAAACTATTGAACGCGCCAATGGGAGCTCAGCAAAAGCGCAAGCCGCCAATGACTTTGTGTCTAAAATCAAGCGGGCGATGAAAAAGTCGAGTAGCAACGCTCGGATTTAGACTCGAAATCGCCATTTTCACGCATCCCCGGTTTTAGGGTCGCAGCCGGTTAGTTTGTCGATTGGTATGGACGCCTATTCAAAGACGCTCGAGCGGATTTACAATGTTCGCGGCGGTGTTATCGATTTGCGTTTGGATCGCATGGATCGGGCACTGGCGCTTTTCGATCATCCAGAGAGAAGTTTTCGTTCTTTTCACATTGCCGGAACTAACGGTAAAGGGTCCACCGCGGCGATGCTGCATCGGATACTTTCTCTTGCCGGCTATCGGACCGCGCTCTATACATCGCCCCATCTGGTATCGTTTACCGAGCGTATTCGCATTGCAGACGAAGAAATCGCTCCGGAGGAAGTCGTGACGCTCGCCGATGAGATCTGGGATCGATCCGATTCGGCGAATATTTCTTTGACGTTTTTTGAAATCGTTACCGTCATGGCGTTTATCTATTTCGCCCGCCGGCAAGCCGACGTCGCCGTGGTTGAAGTCGGCCTGGGGGGACGATTGGATGCCACGAATTTAGTCAATCCTGTCGTTTCAGTGATTACGACGATTTCTAAAGATCACGAATTTTTTTTGGGATCTGACTTGACGTCCATCGCGCGTGAAAAGGGCGGCATAATCAAGCAAGGAGTACCCGTGGTCTGTGGGGATCTACCCGCCGAAGCCACGGCTGCGATACGCGAAATAGCCCGCATTAATGCCGCGCCATTTTACAAATTAAAACAAAATTTCATTTCTACCTTGAAAGTTGACGGAGCTTTCGACTATAAAGGTGCGAATTGGAATTTTGAAAACCTTTCAATTGGGTTGCGCGGCCGGCACCAAAGGATGAATGCCGCCATTGCCGTTGCCGCCTTGGAAATTACCAGGGAGCAGTTCAACGTCGGCGAGACGGCGATAAGGGCCGGCCTGCAAAGCGTATCGTGGCCGGGACGTATGGAAGTGATGTTGAAAGAGCCGACAGTGATACTGGACGGCGCACATAATGGAGAAGGCATCAAAGCCTTAATAGATGAAATTCGCGATCTCCGAAGCGCAGGACGAATAAAGTTATTATTTGCCGCGATGGAGGACAAGGATTGGCGTCTCATGTTAAGCGGTCTTGCCGGCGTGATCGATGAGATCGTCCTCACCCGTGTATCGGGCATGGAACGGAGCACCGATCCGAATCAGCTGGCGGAAGTAGTGGTTGGAAAACTACCCCATCACGTCATACCCGATTCACCCTCAGCTCTCGAATTTCTTATCGAGAACGCATTATCAACCGATATTATAGTAATCGCCGGCTCGCTTTACCTGGTCGGCGACGTGCGCCCTAGGGTCGAGGCGATAGCACGGAGGAAACAATCCGGGAAAGGCAGCCTGAACTAGAAAACACCGGGCCAAGGAGATGAAGGCAAGCCAGATTTTTATAGTCAACATTGTCGCCGGATGGTGTCTTTTAGCAAGCGTGAACTATGGATCGGCACAAACCAAACAGCGCGACAGCCAACCCGGTGAGCAGATTAATGTGACCGCCGATAAACTATCAATCAGCGAAAGTGGTACTCAGATTGAAGCGACGGGCAAGGTCGAGATCGAGCGCCAGGGAACCACGCTGAAGGCCGACGAAGTGAGGGTGAATCGGACGACCCAGGACATTGAAGCCAAGGGTAACATCTCGCTGGACGATCCCGAATGGAAGGTAAAGTCTGCGGAATCCATACAGCTGAATCTGCAAAAGGAAACCGGTGAGATCCAAGATGCGGATCTGTTCATAGAGCAGGGCCACATCAGCATAAGCGGCCGGCGATTTCAGAAGCTGGGTGGCCAGACCTATCACATCGATGACAGTTTCTTTACCACCTGCTTATGCGAATCGGGCCCGGCACCATGGAAGTTTTCCGCCGAACAGACCGATCTTACGGCGGGAGGACTGGGAATTATCAAGAATGGCTATTTTTACATCTTAGATGTTCCGGTTTTTTACCTCCCCTATGCTTTTTTTCCATTAAAGACAGAACGGCAAAGCGGATTTCTCTTTCCCACGTTCGGCCATTCAACGGAAGAAGGATTTCGCTTCCAGCAGCCCTTTTTCTGGGCCATTTCCAAAAGCACCGACACGACCCTCGCGTTCGATTTTCAAAGCCTCGCGCGAATCGGATTTCTAAACGAGTTTCGCACGCTTTTCGATCGTGATTCAGATTTTCAGCTACAGACAGGTTACTTCAACGAAAGTTTGCGTCAACGCGAGCAGGGAGACATCGTCAACCGAACCATCGCCGACCCGGATATTCCCGTCGATCGCTGGGGATTGATGGGAACGCATCGCTACGATTTCGCCGGAAACTGGCTGACCTATAGTGACATTGCGGCTTACCGGGACGATTTATACACAAGAGAGCTGATCGAGCGCCACGATTTGACGGGAGCCCAAGTGGCCGATATCAGGAGAAGCCGCTTCGCCAGTTCCAAATTCGGAGTTTTCAGGAGCTGGGGAGACAGTCATTTTCAAGGCGAGTGGAATTTCTATCAGGACTTTATTCAGCCGGATGCAATGACTTTACACCGTACGCCGCAAGTCTCGTATTGGGGAAGAAAAGGCTTCGAGGAATTTCCGTTAGAGTTGCGTTGGCGCGCCGGGGGGGTGAACTATATCAGGCGCGAAGGCGGCGATGGCATGCGGTTGGATTTACGGCCGGAGTTTCTCATACCGTTCCGGACGTCGTCCTATTGGTTTGGCTCATTCTCTATGGCGCCGAGGCAGACCTTCTATCACCTTTTCGAAACGGTCAGGTCCTCCGATCGCAACCTATCGCGTGAGCTATTAGAAATCCGCGGCAATCTCGGCACCTCGCTGAGTCGAATTTTTGCGTGGAACCGTTTGGGAATCGGCAGAGTCAAGCACGTCATCGAACCTGAGTTGAATTATCTGTTTGTCCCTAGCATCACTCAGAGCAGTATCCCGATCATGGACGGCATCGACCGAGTCAATCGAAGAAACGTACTTACCTTTGGCATGACGAATCGGTTTTCGGGCAAGTCTCTACACCCATTGGCGGATCCTTTGGCCGATCAGGACGTCGAGCCGCTCAATATCGGTACCAGTAGCGACGTGCGGGAGCTGGGCTCCCTGAGGTTGGCGTTAACTTACGATATCGACAGAGAAAGAAAGGGGGGCGACACTCTCTCAGATTTGGATATGAATTTGACGCTCACGCCGACAAGTTATCTAAGCTTCGGCTTCGATGGCGGCCTCGATCCGGGAAAGTGGGACGTGACCCAGGCGCGGGCGAGCGTCGGGATTAGCGACCCTCGGCCGATTATGCGCCGCTCTTTGGATCCGGATTTCAACCGGCCCAACTCATTAAATTTCGGTTATCATTATTTGACTCGCGGCGTTAATGGATTCTTGGCCGACAATGCCAATATCGATTGCATCGCCAATCCGCTCGATCCCGGTTGTCCATCCGTCGTCAACAAGACGACTGTCGGCAATCTCGTTCTGGGTGGGCTGTACCATATTACCGGCAATTTATTGATGAATCTCAATTCCACCTACGACTCGCGTGAAAACCGATTCTTGAACGTGCGGGCAGCGGTTAAAATACTCTCGACGTGCGAGTGTTGGACGTTAACCCTCGGCATGCATAGGGACATCAATCCGGACAAGACGAGTTTTAATTTCAATTTCAGCTTGCTAGGGCTAGGGACGCAACGGAGCTCGCTCAACTAATTTGCCAAAATTAAAGGTCGTCATCTTATCTCACCTTGCTTGCAGCTCATGGCGATATCGGTTCTGAACGGCGGTGGACTTCATTCCCGCTGTGCTTATTCTCGATGAACACTTGTTTGTGTCTGTGGGAGACGGTCCGACATCGAATCAGGCATCTTTGCTTCACGATAAAGTCAATCACGTATTAGAACATCTCATTGGAATGTGGTATACGGAACGATCGGTTCGAGTTCTGGACTTATAAAAACATGGCTATTCATGTCGTTGTAACAGGCGCTGCCGGGTATTTAGGATCTGTTTTGTGCGAGCATTTGATTGCCGCCGGATTTCGGGTAACGGCGGCCGATAACCTCATCTACCGGCAGAGAAGTTTGTTTCATCTTTGCGCCAACCCAAGCTTTAATTTTGTTTTGGGAGATGCGCGGGACGAGAAACTCGTGCGCGGTCTGATCAAGGATGCCGACGTGCTGATTCCCCTTGCGGCCATCGTCGGAGCGCCGGCGTGCGACCGCGACCCGTCGCTGGCTCAATCGGTAAACCTTGAGGCGATTCGATTGCTTGCCCGTTTGCGTAGCAAGGACCAGTTGGTCGTTTATCCCACCACCAACAGCGGCTATGGTACCAAATCGGGAGACGTTTTTTGCACCGAGGATACTCCGCTGGAACCTATCTCTCTGTACGGCCAGACCAAAACTCAGGCCGAAGCGGAGATCTTGGAAAAACCAAACGGCATTACCTTACGCCTGGCTACGGTGTTCGGCATGTCGCCTCGCATGCGCTTGGATCTTCTCGTCAACCATTTTGTCCACGCCGCGGTCACAGATCGGTATATCGTTATTTTTGAAAAGGATTTTAAGAGGAACTACATTCATATTCGCGATGTGGCTGATTGCTTTGTTCATTGCGTAGAAAACAGCAAGAACATGGCGGGTCGACCTTATAACGTTGGACTTGACGCAGCCAATCTTTCGAAGGAGGCATTGGCTTTAAAGATTAAAGAATATGTGCCAGATTTTTACATTCACTTCGCGCAGGTGGGAACAGATCCGGATAAACGCAATTACATCGTGTCGAATCAACGCCTGCGGGAAGCAGGCTTCGAGGCGAAGCGCTCGTTGGAGATAGGAATTCAAGAGTTATTGAAGGGTTATCGCATGATGGGCCGCTCTGAGTTCGAAAACGTATAAACCTCTACGTCCTTCGATGCGAAATGGTGAAGAGCGCCATGCTCCAGGGCTCTGAAGCTTTCAAAGACGTCACGGTGGCGATTCTCGCGGGCGGATTGGGAACGAGGTTGCGACCTGTGATTGCCGGCCGCCCTAAAGCACTCGCCGAGATTCATGGGCGGCCTTTCTTGGCATATTTGCTCGATCAGCTGTCAGCGACTGGATTTCGCTCGGTCGTATTATGTACCGGATACTGCGGCGAGCAGATTCACGGGGCATTGGGCGACAGCTATGGAAGTTTGCGGCTTTCCTATTCTCACGAAGCGCGACTTTTAGGTACGGCAGGCGCTCTGCGCTTGGCTTTGCCGAATGTGGTTTCCGATCCGGTTCTGGTTATGAATGGAGACTCATTTTGTGCGGCCGACCTGAAGGGTTTCTGGAATTGGCATTGTCGCCGAGGGTCCAGCGCGACGATACTACTCACGCAAGCGCTCGATGTCCAACGTTACGGCTCGGTGAAGGTGGACACTGACGGCGCCGTGGTCGAATTTGCCGAGAAAAGTAAAGGAGAAGTTTCCGGTTGGATTAACGCTGGAATGTATCTGCTGAGCCGGCAGGTGCTTGATTCGATTCCGGAAGACACCAATACTTCTCTGGAGTATGACGTATTTCCCAGGTGGGTGGGCCAAGGCCTCTACGGCTATCTCAGTCAAGGACGTTTCTTGGATATCGGCACGCCGGACGATTATGCCGCGGCGCAAGCGTTTTTCACGCCCGCGAGTTGATATGGAGCGGCGCCGGTTCGTCGTGCTCGATCGAGACGGAACGATTATCGAGGAGCGCGTTTACCTTTCTAGTCCGGAGCAGTTAGCGCTTATTCCCGGGGCGGCCGATGCTCTCCGGCAACTTGGCGAGATGGGATTGGGCCTGATCGTGGTCACTAATCAGTCAGGGGTGGGTAGGGGCTTCTTCGATGAAGCACAACTGAAGCGGATTCACGACCAGTTTAATCGTAAGCTCGAGGCGCAAGGAGTCGAGCTCGCGGGCATCTATTTTTGTCCTCATATGCCTGAGGATCGATGTGTGTGCCGGAAACCTGCACCGGGATTGATCCGAATCGCCGCCGAAGAATTGGATTTCGATTTGGCCAGCAGCATCGTCATCGGTGATAAGGCCTGTGACATAGAAATGGGCCAGCGAGTCGGAGCAACGACTTTCCTGGTTCGCACAGGCTATGGAGCTCAATTCGAGCAAAGTGTTGCGGCAGATTATGTCGTGGATGACCTGCTAGCGGCGGCCGAGATCATCAAGCGCTTGTTGCGCAACGAAAGGAACATTGATCTATGATCATTAGCAGGACTCCTTTTCGTGTCTCATTCTTCGGAGGGGGAACCGACTATCCTGGCTGGTACCGTCTGCATGGCGGCGCCGTACTCGCGACCACCGTCGACAAATACTGCTATCTCACTTGTCGTTTTCTGCCGCCGTTTTTTGAGCACCGAATTCGTGTCGTTTATTCGAAAATCGAGAATTGTCAAAATGTCGACGACATTACGCATCCCGCGGTTCGCGAAATATTGCGGTATTGCAGGATCGATCGTGGCGTGGAAATTCATCACGATGGCGATCTACCCGCGCGCAGCGGTATGGGCACGAGCTCGGCCTTTACGGTCGGCCTGTTGCACGCCCTTTATGCGCTCAAGGGGCATATGCCCAGCAAGCGGCAACTGGCCACGGAGAGTATCGGTATCGAACAGGACATTCTGAAAGAAACGGTCGGTTCGCAAGATCAAGTACTGGCTGCGTACGGCGGTTTTAAACACGTGATTTTCAGTGCCAATGGCGAAATCACGGTTCGGCCTGTGACGGTGGCAGCGGAACGAATGAGCGAGCTCAATCAGCACTTGATGTTGTTTTATTCGGGAATTAAGCGAACCGCCTCCGACATCGCCGGCAGCTATGTCAATGGCATCGATGGCAAGGAAGAGCAACTACGAGTGATTGCAGATCTGACCAAGGAAGGGATTTCAATCCTATGTGGGAAAGCCGATATGGCCGGCTTTGGCTCGCTCCTCGATGCCGCATGGCAGGCCAAACGCCATCTGAGTTCGAAGATTTCCAATTGGGAAGTTGAAGAGATTTATCGTGAGGCGCTGTCAGCGGGGGCGCTTGGCGGCAAGTTGCTCGGTGCCGGGGGTGGAGGGTTCATGCTCCTGTTCGTTCCACCCTCCAGACAAAGTATCGTTAAGCGAAGGCTGAAGAAATTGATTTATGTTCCATTTAAGTTCGAATCCTCAGGGAGCCAGATCATCTTTTTCGACCCGGAACAGGATTATTCAAGAGAGGAAAAAGCCAGGGTCTTTGACCCCGCGTTTGTCTTCCGGGAACTTTCGGAGCAGGATTATTAGTTGAACCGTGAATCTTACTGACCGCATCTATGTTGCAGGCCATCACACCCTTCTCGGAAAAGCGCTGCTGCGTCAATTACAACAACGTGATTATTCGGCTGTGATCGCGAGCTCTGCAGAGGAGCCGGATTTAACCGATCGGGCAGACGTCGATGCATATTTCAACGACGTAAGACCGGATTATGTGTTTCTTGCAGCTGGAATGACGGGAGGAATCGGAGCGAATCAGAAAATCCCTGCTGAACTTATGCTCAATAATCTCTTGATCGAATGTCAGGTCATTGACAGCGCGCAGAAATATGGAACGCGAAAACTAGTGTATTTCGCCAGCTCATGCAGCTATCCGCGATCCTGCCGGCAACCGATGCAAGTGGCTTCTTTGATGACGGGGCCGCTGGAGCCTACCAACGAAGCATACGCTACGGCGAAAATTGCCGGCATCAAGCTGTGCCAGGCGTACCGGCAGCAATACGGCGTGGATATGATCAGCGTGATTCCAGCCAATATGTTTGGACCCGGCGATGAGTTCGGCGTGGAAGATTCACACGTGATTGCGGCTCTGATAGTCAAAATGCATCGAGCAAAACGTGCCGGAATGGAGAAAATCGACGTGTGGGGATCGGGATCACCGCGCCGCGAGTTTATCTATGTCGATGATGTCGCCGACGCAGCCATTTTTCTGATGGAAAATTATAGCAGTGGGGCTCCGATCAACGTCGGTAACGGCTCCGATGTTTCGATAAGGGAAATTGCCCAAATGATTAAAGAAGTTGTCGGATACCATGGAGAGCTGTGCTTCGATCGAAATCGGCCGGACGGTATGCCGCTAAAGGCGCTCGATTCCAGCGAGCTTTTGGCGATGGGATGGCAGCCGAAGACGCCATTGCGTTTAGGTTTGGAAAGAACCTATCGCTGGTTTGTGGAGACTAACGGGGTGATTGATTCATGAATGAACGTGTTTATCGATCGCTTTATCGAATTCGCAGGGTCGAGGAGGAGATCGCTCGAATCTACCCCAGCGATAAGATCAAAAGCCCGGTCCATCTGTCTATCGGCCAGGAGGCGGTCTCGGTCGGCGTTTGCGAGGCGCTGCGGCCCGAGGATGTTGTTTTTGGAACTTATAGAAGTCATGCCTTTTACTTGGCTAAAGGCGGCGATCTGAAAAAAATGATGGCCGAGCTCTATGGCAAGGCTACGGGCTGCGCCAAGGGCAAAGGCGGCTCCATGCATTTGGTCGACACTGCTCATGGGGTCATGGGTGCTTCAGCAGTCGTGGGCACGACCATCGCCAATGCTATTGGCTATGCGTACGCTTTGAAGTTGCAGCGCAAGGACTCTCTGGTAGTCAGTTTTTTTGGCGACGGCGCCACCGACGAAGGCGTTTTTCACGAAAGCCTGAACTTCGCGGCGTTGAAAAGTCTGCCGGTCGTTTTTATCTGCGAGAATAACTTTTACGCGATTCATACCTCTTTAATGTACCGTCATAAGAGCACCGATATCTGCGCGTTGGCGCGTGCCCATGGAATCACGGCCGAACGGGTAGAAGACGGCGATGTGCTCGCCATTCATGAGCATGTCACGAGGGCCGCCAAAGCGTTGCGCGATGGATCCTCGGGCCCATTTTTCTTCGAGTGCCTGACCTACCGTCTCATGGAGCATGTCGGCTCTAACGAGGATTTTCACTTGGGATACCGCACCCGGCAAGAAGCCGAGCCATGGATTCGGAACGACCAGGTCAAACGCTTTGCGTCTATGATCGATGGCGAGCGCCGGCGTCGAATCGAGGCCGAGGTGGAAGCGGAGATTCAGGCGGCGGTTGCCTTTGCGGAGGAGAGTCCTTTTCCCGAAGGCGAGGAACTTTTTACCGATGTGGTTGAGGGCTAAGGATGGAACGAGTACTTTCTTATATAGATGCGATTCGCGAGGCCACGGATCAGGAAATGCAGCGCGACTTGTCCGTGGTTGTATTCGGTCTCGATGTCGATGACCCCAAAGCCATTCAAGGAACAACCCGCGGCCTGATGGAGAAGTATGGACGGGAACGGGTCTTCGGCACGCCGCTTTCGGAAGATGCCATGACCGGAGCGGCTGTGGGCATGGCGCTGGCTGGTTTGCGGCCGATTCATATTCACATTCGCATGGATTTCCTGATGCTGGCGATGAACCAGTTGGTCAACGTCGCGGCCAAGAGCCGTTACATGTACGGCGGTCAAGTGCGGATTCCCATCGTCGTGCGCTCGATGATCGGCAAAAGCTGGGGGCAGGGCGCTCAACATTCACAGGGGCTCTATTCATTTTTTATGCACGTGCCGGGATTGAAGGTTGTGGCTCCGGCAACTCCCTACGATGCCAAAGGATGTTTGATTCACGCAATCAGGGATAACGATCCGGTCATGTACATCGAGCATCGTATCCTTCACTTTCAGAAAGGTCCGGTACCGGAATCTTCGTATACGATGTCCCCAGGGAAAGCGCGCGTCACGGTCAAAGGCAGGGACGTGACCCTGGTGGGGATCTCCTATATGCACTCGGAGTGCCTGCGGGCGTGCCGCTATCTGGAATCGATCGGCATTCAAGCCGAGGTGATCGATCCTATATGGCTAAGCCCGCTCGATATCGACACGATTGCGGCATCGGTCCACAAGACAGGACGGTTATGCATTGTCGACAACGGCTGGACAACGTGTGGAGCCAGTGCGGAGATTGCCGCTCTGGTGACAGAGCGTTTGCAGGGAGTGAAAGACGTGCGCGTTCGTCGAATGGGGTTTGCACCCGTAACCTGTCCCCCGACGCCGCTTCTGGAGGATCTCTATTACCCCAATGGTCGCACTATCGCCTCTGCCGCGCACGATCTCGTCACCGGCACCCATAACGGCTGGTTGCCGGACGAGCGGTTGGACTTGCAAGAAATCGAATTCCGCGGACCTTTTTAGTGACCGGCATGAGCACGAACCAAAATTTGGCTTGGCCGTTGATGAAAAACAACCTGGCTAAGCGGGACTTCGATCAAGTCATCGAGTTTCTCGGCCAGGAAGATCCGATATTGACCCAGTCGAGCCAAGTCCGGGCATTCGAGGAAGAATGGTCGGCTTGGCTCGGCGTTAAATACAGCGTCTTTGTGAATTCCGGCTCATCCGCGAATCTCCTCACCATGTGCGCGCTCAGAGAGCGCTGCGGCACCGGAGAAATTATTGTGCCGCCGTTGACCTGGGTGTCCGATATCGCTTCGGTGCTTCAATGTGGGTTTAAACCCGTCTTTGCCGATATCGATCTGCATACGCTGGGGATGGACAACCAGCAAATCCTCGAGAAATTTTCTTCCCAGACCAAGGCGGTCTTTTTGACTCACGTGCTCGGTTATAACGCCTTGAAGCAATCTCTATTGGACGAGCTGAAAGTTCGCGGCGTTGCGCTGATCGAGGATGTTTGCGAGTCTCATGGCGCGACTTTCAACGGACGCAAACTCGGAACCTTCGGGCTGATGTCGAATTTTTCATTTTACTATGCGCATCACATGAGCACCATCGAAGGCGGCATGATCTGCACCGATGACGCCGATTTGTATGAAACCTTGCGCATGCTGCGCGCCCATGGAATGGTGCGCGAGTCGAGCTCGTCCGAGCTCAAGCAGGCCTACTACCGGCAGCACCCGGATTTAAACCCCGATTTCATTTTCGCCTTTCCTGCGTACAACGTGCGCAGCACGGAAATTAATGCCGTTATCGGTCGTTCTCAATTGAAGCGGCTCGACGGCAACAACAAGTTAAGAACGGAGAATCTCGAAATATTTCTCGAACACTTGGATCCCGAGAAGTACGAGACCGATTTCGCCACTCAGGGGAGCTGTAATTACGCTTTTACCCTGGTGCTCAAGCGCCCTGATCCGGTTTTGTGCGACAAGGTCATGCAGGCGCTGCGCCGCTCCGGCGTCGAGTTTCGCCGCGGCACTTCGGGTGGCGGCAATCAACTGAGGCAGCCTTATTTGAAAAAAATTGCCGGCGAGAAAGAATTCGAGAAGTATCCGAATGTCGATCATGTTCATTTCTACGGCTTCTACATTGGCAATTATCCCGGCCTCGAAAGGGAAAAAATCATGACGCTTTGTTCTCTGTTGAATAGCCTTTCCGGTGAGGAAGCACATGATGTCTAACCACAAACAATTGGACTTGGTGCTGGTACATCCGGGAACCCGGATGCAAGTTTATCAATCTCTAGGATCTACGCTTGCCGCCATCGAACCTCCCGTGTGGGCCAGTTTATTGGCGACGTTCATCCGTCGACGGGGATTTTCGGTGATGGTCCTGGACGCGGAAGCGGAGAATTTGACACCGCAAGAGACCGCCAGCCGCATCGCCGAGATGGATCCGTTGCTGGCGGTCGTCGTGGTTTATGGGCATCAACCTTCGGCATCGACGCAAAATATGACGGTGTCGGGTTTGATTTGCAAAGCACTCAAGGAATCCAACCCGGAACGCAAGCTAGCGCTCGTCGGCGGACATGTGGCGGCGCTTCCCCAACGCACATTGGAGGAGGAAGCGGCGGATTTCGTATGCACGGGAGAAGGGCCCTATACGGTTTTGGAGTTGTTGCAGGCCGCCAAGTCCACTTCGCCCGATTACTCAAAGGTACGGGGAATCTGCTATTGGGAAGAGGGTAGAGCCGTTTCGACAGCTTCCGCTCCGCTTGTCAAAGACTTAGATCATGAGATGCCTGAGCTCGCGTGGGATCTTTTGCCCATGGAAAAGTACCGCGCGCACAACTGGCATTGCTTCGGAGATCTGCAACGGGAGCCGTATGCCTCGCTTTACACAACTTTCGGTTGTCCCTATCACTGTAGCTTTTGCTGCATTCAGGCGCCGTTTAAATCCGGTGAGAAGGAAGCAGGCTGGAAGGAGAGCGTCAACAGCTATCGTTTCTGGAGCCCGCAAGCGGTGATCGCGCAAATCGATAAGCTCGTCCGGGAGTATGGCGTACGTAACATCAAAATCGCCGATGAGATGTTCGTCTTGAACCCGCGTCATATACTCGGCATATGCGACGCGATCATCGAACGCGGTTATGACCTCAATATCTGGGCTTACGCGCGCGTCGATACGGTAAGAGACGGTATGCTGGATAAATTGAAGCGGGCCGGTTTCAACTGGCTGGCCTTCGGCATCGAGGCGGCGAGCGAGAAAGTACGCGATGACG